>JAZLKZ010000085.1:0-116284 GCA_045597845.1 Bacteroidales bacterium
GGGTGTATGTTGATGTCGATACGACTTGGATCAACATCCAGCATCACAAAATAGCTTGGGTAATGGCGGTCTGGAATCAACTCGTTGAAAGCCTTCTCGATAGAAACACTCAATCCGGGATGTTTGATAAACCTACCATTCACAAACAAGTATTGTTCTCCGCGTATTTTCTTTGCATATTCCGCCTTGCTGACATATCCTTTTATTCTCACCACATCTGTCTGTTCTTCAATAGGATAAAATCTCCCCTTGTAGGATTCGCCATAAATCTGCACAATGCGTTGCGCCAAAGTGCCTTTTTGCAAGTCGTATTGCAGTTTTCCATTATTATAGAACGAAAAAGAAATGTCACAATGGGCAAGAACTATTCGTTTGAAAACCTCTTCGATGTGGCTCAGTTCAATGCTGTCTTTCTTCAAAAAATTGCGTCTGGCAGGAACGTTAAAGAACAAGTTCTTGACAGATAAAGAGGTGCCGTTGTTGCAAGTACACGGAGCCTGTTTTTTCACCACACTGCCCTCAATCTCGATGCAAGTTCCTAATTCGGCGTCATGAAGCTTGGATTTCATCTCAACCTGGGCAATTGCCGCAATGGAGGCCAAAGCCTCTCCTCGAAATCCCATAGTGCGGATGGCGAAGAGGTCGTCGGCCTTGTGGATTTTCGAGGTGGCATGACGTTCAAAACAGAGTCTGGCATCGCTGTCGCTCATTCCACAGCCGTTGTCGATGACCTGAATAAGGGTACGCCCAGCGTCTTTGATGATGAGTTGTATCTCCGAGGCTCCCGCGTCCATCGAATTCTCAAGCAACTCTTTCACGGCCGACGCGGGCCGATCGACGACTTCTCCTGCGGCTATCTGGTTTGCAACGCTATCGGGCAATATGTTGATGATATCTGACACGATGTATTTCTTTTGTGTAAAAATGCAAAGATACGAAAAAAAATCCTTCTATACCGTTACTTGGATTTTTTATATATTCTCATTTGTCGAGTTTTCATTTGATTTATTTGTTACTATGATTTTAAATGTTTCCCATATCCAAAAAAAACTTATTAAATGTTTCCCATATCCAAAAAAAAACTTATTGAATGTTTCCCTTATCCCAAAAAAAACTTATATTTGCATCATATATAAAACCAAATGTTTAACATATTAACTCTTTGCTATGAAAAAAGTTATTTGTTTAGTTGTGGTTATGATAGGAGCGTCGACTTTGGCAATGGGACAATTTCTGGACATCTCTATTGATCAAAAAAACAGCCTTTCGCAAAATCCGCTTTGCATCAGAAACGGGTGGGATACCGTAGTAACTCCCAACAACAACGTGCTGGAACTTTCTGCCACTTCGTTTGCGACCGCACAGCATTTCAATGGAATCTATTTGGTACAACAGATTCCTTATAAGCCTGCCGATTCCACATTTCATGCCGGTGTATACTTAAATTTCTCTAATTACGAAGATGGCTGGGAATCTAATATCGCTTTACTTCCTTTCTCTTTTCAGTTTTTTGGCAAGTCTTATACGCAAGCCGTAGTAGGTTCCAATGGTCTCGTCTCTTTCAATACCGGGCAAAATGGAACAGTCAATGTCGCTGGTAGTCATTGCAGCTACTCATACAACGTTCCAATTCCAAGACCTGATTTTGAAACTGCAAATTCAACTGATAATTCCAAAAATGCCATTTATGGCATATATGAGGACATTGACCCACGTTACCTTAGAAGCAATGATGGTACTTGTGGTCTATTTCGTTATGTAGGTGGAACTTATCCACGCAGATATTTTTGTGCTAGTGTAAATGGGGTCGCTCCTTTTGGAAATAATATCCAATATTATAATACTTACCAAATTGTTTGTTACGAGGGAACCAATATCATCGAAGTTCATGTAAAAGAGCGTAATGGTTGTAGTACTACTAATCGTGGCAAAGGACTCATCGGCATCATGAACGAGACAGGTTTGGACCAAATATCCACTATGGATTCATTGTGCTATGATGATTCAGGTGCGCCAGTATTTACTAACTGGATTTATCCGAATTCGCCAGGGGCATTCGTCGCGCCGAATCGCGGCAATCAAAGTATTGATGGATGGACAGGAAATACAGCTATTGAAGCATGGAGATTTATCCCGCAAGGTGATACAGTTGAAGAAACTATACAGTGGTGGAGATTGTTGGAATCTGGTGATTCCGTGGAGGTTGGTTTTACATCAAATGACGCTAATGCTCTTGCGTCGGAAGGCTACTATACAAGCGAAGACCACAAAAGTTGCACCGTCAATCCATCTTCTACGGCAAGATACTTGGTGTCGATGAAAGTTACGGGCGCAGATGGTCACAACTACTATCTTAGCGACACAATTACGGTAGGTATGGACTATAGTACGACAGGAATAAACAGGTCTCAAATGGATTCCTACAGGGTCTTTGCCGAGCATGGCGGCATTACAGTACAGAATGCACCCAATAGAATGATACGCATCTACGACAGTATGGGCAAGTTGATCGTTGCCGAACGTAGCAATGACACATCCTATCATTTCCCAATGGAAGTTTCTGGAACATACATTGTTCAAGTTGATACTCAAAAAGCTCAAAAAGTCGTTGTTGTGAAATAAATTAGAAATAACGCCACACCCATAGCCATTGAGGTTACAACAACAAAAAACGCACTCTTGCGAGTGCGTTTTTTGTCAATGTGTGTGCTTACTTATATTTGTCCTTATTCCGATTCGTTGGTTTCCACGCCTTCGCTCATCGCTTCGTTGAGTTGCTGCGAAGTAGCGCCTTGCACTGTCTCGAAAACGATTTTTGAGTCGTCGCCATCGGAAGCTGTAATGTGGATGGTATCGCCAGGAAGGATGTCCGACTTGATAATCTGTTCTGCCAAATCGTCTTCAATATAGCGTTGGATGGCTCGTTTGAGCGGTCGTGCGCCATATTGCTCGTCCCATCCTTTTTTGACAAGGAAATCCTTTGCCTTTTCATCTATCTCAATGCCAAATTCCATGTCTTTCACACGTTTGAACAGCGTCTTCAGCTCAATGTCGATGATTTTATGGATATCCTCTCTTTTCAGCGAGTTGAAATAGACAATGTCATCAATACGATTCAGGAACTCGGGGGCGAAGGCTTTCTTGAGCGACTTTTCTATCACGTCACGCTGCAGTTGGTCTTGTTCCGCAAGACGCGCTGAAGTAGAGAATCCCACACCCGTTCCAAAATCCTTCAGCTGACGAGAACCGATATTGGAAGTCATTATAATCAAAGTGTTCTTGAAATCCACCTTGCGACCCAAACCATCGGTGAGCTGACCGTCGTCCAAAACCTGCAAGAGTACGTTGAACACATCGGGATGGGCTTTCTCGATTTCATCAAGCAAGACGATAGAGTAGGGCTTGCGACGCACCTTTTCCGTCAACTGGCCGCCTTCTTCATAGCCCACATATCCCGGAGGCGCACCGATGAGGCGACTGACGGCGAATTTTTCCATATATTCGCTCATGTCGATACGAATCATGGAACTCTCGGTATCAAAAAGGTATTTTGCCAAAATCTTGGTAAGGTAGGTTTTGCCGACGCCCGTAGGACCGAGGAACAGGAATGTTCCAATAGGTTTGTTGGGGTCTTTCAGGCCAGCGCGATTGCGACGAATAGCCTTGCAAATCTGTCGGATAGCCTCGTCTTGACCAATTACCGAGCCTTGCAATTCGTGCTCCATGGCAATAAGTCGGCTGCCCTCGTTTTCGGCGATGCGCTGCACAGGTACGCCCGTCATCATGGCAACCACTTCGGCGATGTCGTTGGCAGTGACTTTCACCTTGTTGTCGCGCTCGTTGGTTTCCCAGTCACGTTTCAAACTCTCCAACTTGTTGCTCAGTTCATGTTCCTGATCTCGGTATTGTGCGGCTTCGCCATAGCTCTTTCGCGCCAGAACCTCTTTCTTCAGTTTCCCGATTCTGGCAATCTCCTTTTCCAAAGTCACAATTTCCGTTGGAGCTTCAACATGGGCTATTCTCACGCGAGCGCCAGCCTCATCCATTGCATCGATGGCCTTGTCGGGCAACAGACGGTCGCTGATGTAACGCTCAGTAAGCGCAACGCAAGCTTTCAACGCCTCGTCGGTGTAAGATACAAAATGGTGCTCTTCGTATTTAACCTTGATGTTTTGCAACATCTCCAAGGTTTCTTCCTGCGAAGGCGGCTCGACAAGCACCTTTTGGAAACGGCGTTCCAAAGCACCGTCTTTTTCTATATACTGACGATATTCGTCGAGCGTCGTAGCACCAATGCACTGGATTTCGCCCCTCGCCAAGGCGGGTTTGAACATGTTTGAGGCATCAAGGGAACCGCTGGCGCTGCCGGCACCGACAATGGTATGGATTTCATCGATGAAAATGACGATGTCGCGATTTTTCTCCAACTCGTTGAGGATGGCTTTCATACGTTCCTCAAACTGGCCACGGTATTTGGTACCCGCCACAAGCGACGCCAAATCAAGCGAAACGATACGCTTGTTGTACAACGTGCGCGGAACACGACCTTCGGCGATGCGCATGGCAAGACCTTCGGCAATGGCCGATTTCCCCACTCCAGGCTCGCCAATGAGTACTGGATTGTTCTTCTTTCGACGAGAAAGGATCTGCGCAATGCGTTCCAATTCCTTCTCTCGGCCGACAATCGGATCCAAGCGGCCTTCTTCGGCAGCCTTGGTAAGGTCGCGACCGAAATTCTCCAAGGCAGGAGTCTTGCTGCTTGATTTTGGCTCTTGACGTTGCATGGTCTCTCCTGGTTCGGGATAAGGCGAATCATCGTTGTTGTCTTCGCTTGTCTGACTGCTGAAATCGGGTAGTGCACCCTCGGTTTCAGACTCTTCGGACATGCCTTTCTGAGTACGAACCAAACGAAAGAAGGAGTCGTACGTTACACCCTGCTTATCAAGTAATTGCGCAGCCATATTCTCGTGCTCAAGCAGTATGGCAAGAATCAGATGTTCGGTACGGATAAGCGAATCCTTGAGCTTTGTAGATTCAAGATAGCTGAGACGGATAATCTTCTCAGTCTGCCGCAAGATAGGAATCTCGCTGTCTTGCGTATATTGGATGTCAAGTCCACTCTGACCTATGGCAGACTCTATGCGACTGCGAATTTCCGAGATGTCAGCGTCCAAAGAGGTAAGCAACTGAACGGCTGAAGACTCCTTTTCCCGGATGATTCCGAGAAACAAATGCTCCACGCCAATAGAGCCGTTCTTCAGTCGAATGGCTTCATCACGACTGTTATTGAGGGCTTTTTTGACGTTGGAACTCAGTTTTGCACGATCCATAAAACATACTTTTTTCAATTTGCAAATTTACATCAAATTTGAAGGGTGAGAAGGCGATGGCAACCGTTATTTTCAACATCAATTTGTTGATTGGTCGGAGGGTTCTCGAAAACAATGGCTTGGACTATTATTCTTGCAGGAAGTCATTTCACAGTTACAAGTCACTAATTTTCAGAGCAATCAACAAATCAACATATCCTGTTCACTATTTCATTTCAAGATTCACTATTTTTTCGTATCTTTGTTTTTTATATAAAAAATGAATGATTCATACAATATCTTGTAAATAAAGTATATATATAAAATATGATTTCCGAAAACGAAAAAATTACACGTGTTGACATTGAAACGACGATGAAATCGGCTTACATCGACTATGCCATGTCCGTTATCGTTTCGCGTGCACTTCCCGACGTCAGAGATGGCTTCAAACCTGTTCACCGTCGTATTCTTTACGCCATGAACGACATGGGTTTGTTCTACAACACATCTTACAAGAAATCAGCTTCTGTAGTAGGTGAGGTTTTGGGCAAATACCACCCTCATGGAGATTCCTCTGTATATGGCGCTTTGGTTCGTTTGGCTCAGCCTTGGGCAATGCGCTATCCTTTGGTAGATGGACAAGGAAACTTTGGTTCCATCGACGGTGATGGAGCCGCCGCCATGCGTTACACCGAAGCCAGAATGGCTCAAATCTCCAATGAGATGTTGGCAGATATCAAGAAAAACACCGTCGATATGATGCCAACATACGACAACGACAGAGATGAACCTACCGTACTTCCCGCCAAGTTTCCCAACTTGTTGGTCAA
Source organism: Bacteroidales bacterium (assembly GCA_045597845.1). GTDB lineage: Bacteria > Bacteroidota > Bacteroidia > Bacteroidales > P3 > Colimorpha. The sequence goes on from JAZLKZ010000085.1 coordinate 6,143, forward strand.
TGGCTCCAACGGCATCGCTGTAGGTATGGCAACAAACATGCCCACTCACAACCTCAGAGAGGTCTTGAACGGATGCGTGGCGTACATCGAAAACACCGACATCACCGTCGAGGAATTGATGCAGCACATCACTGCGCCCGACTTCCCGGGAGGCGGTATCATCTATGGATACAATGGCGTTCGTGAGGCTTTCACGACGGGTAGAGGCAGCATTATTCTTCGTGCTGAGACCTCGATTGACACGGACAGCAATGGACGGAACATCATTATCGCACACTCTATTCCTTATGGGGTGAACAAGGCCGAAATGATCAAGAAGCAAGCCCTGCTGGTCAAAGAAGGCAAGATAAACGGTATCGCCGACATTCGCGACGAATCCGACAAAGAAGGCATTCGCGTTGTCTATTATCTGAAAAACGACGCCATGCCCAAAGTGGTGCTGAACAAGTTGTTCCAACTCTCGGAATTGCAGTCGTCGTTTGCGGTCAACAACATCGCTCTGGTTCACGGCCGTCCGATGCTGCTAAACCTCAAGGATTTGATTCGTCATTTCGTAGAGCACCGCGAAGATGTGGTTACTCGTCGCACCCAATTCGACATGGCCGAGGCCGAGCGTCGCGCTCATATATTGGAAGGTTTCCTCAAGGCCATCGACATCATCGACGAAATCATCAAGCTTATCCGAGCATCGCAGTCCGTTGACGAAGCGCGCAACGGCTTAATGAATCAATTCGGCTTCAGCGAGTTGCAAGCACAGGCAATCGTCGAGATGCGTCTGCGTCAGCTCACCGGACTGGAACGTCAGAAACTTCAAGAGGAATACGACGAAAAGATTAAGTTCATCGCTCGCTGCAAGGAAATTTTGGGCGACCACAATGTTTTGATGAGCGTAATCAAAGACGAGTTGATTGAAGTCCGCGACAAATACGGCGACGACCGTCGCACCCGCATTGAATACAACGCTGCCGGCTTCCGTATCGAAGACACTATTCCCGACGACCAGGTGGTCATCACCATCTCTCACATGGGATACATCAAGCGCACTTTGCTCAACGAGTACCGCACACAGAATAGGGGAGGCGTGGGTTCGAAAGGCACATCGGTGCGTAGCGAAGACTTTGTGGAACATATCTTCACTGCAACCAACCACAACTATCTGCTGCTTTTCACAGAGCAGGGTAGGTGTTTCTGGATTCGCGCATTTGAAGTTCCCGAAGGGGAGAAGAGCTCAAAGGGCCGCGCCATTCTCAACTTGCTGAACATCGACCCGAACGACAAGATTAAGGCTTACGTCAATGTGGAATCGCTTACCGATCCCGAATATATAGGTAATCATTATATTGTAATGTGCACCAAGAAAGGCATCGTCAAGAAGACCACACTTGAAGCTTATTCTCGTCCTCGCACCAATGGCATCATCGCCGTGGGCATCCGCGAAGGCGACGAACTGCTGACGGCTTGTCTTACCGACGGCGAGAGCGAGATGCTTATCGCTTCCAAGGAAGGCAAGGTTGTACGTTGTCCCGAAAACGAATTCCGTGAAATGGGACGCGGCGCATCCGGTGTCAAAGGCATCGAATTGGCTGGCGAGGAAGATGAGGTCGTGGGAATGCTCTGCGTAGAAAACAAGGAAGACAACATCTTGGTGGTTTCCGAAAAAGGCTACGGCAAACGTTCCGAACTTGAAGAATACCGCGTTACCCATCGTGGCGGCAAGGGTGTAAAGACTTTGCAAATCACCGAGAAGACCGGCAAATTGATTGCAATCACCAATGTCAACGACGACCACGACTTGATGATTATCAATCGTTCTGGCGTCACCATTCGTCTCAAAGTTTGCGACCTGAGAGTGTTAGGTCGTGCCACCCAAGGTGTGAAACTCATCGATTTGAGAGGCAAAGACTACATGGCGTCCATAACAAAGGTCCCTACTGAAAATGAAGAAGATGCAATACATTCAGAGGATGTGGAATCTGATGAAGTTAAAAATAACACTCAAGAAAATAGTGCAGAAAGCAATAATTCACCCACAAGTGATACTAATGAGTAAAACAATCTGATAGCTAAAAGCGACACAACACAAAAAAGACTAACAAACAATTCGTTAAACAATAAATCATGAAAAAACTGACTTTATTTTTCGCAATGGTCTCATTTGCATTGTTAGCAAATGCTCAGTCTATGAATGTTTCTAGCGCCATTCAAGATTTGAAAAAAGGCTATTTAAACAAAGCTAAATCTGCCATTGATGCAGCATGTGAGCATGAATCCACCAAAGATGACGCCAAGACATGGTGCTATGCTGGCTTGATTTACAGTCGTATCGGCGGAGAAGCCACAAATCCCAAATCAAAATTCAAAGACCTTGACCCCAACTGGTGCGAAAAGGCTCTTAATGCAGCAAATCGTTGCAAAGAGCTTGACAAGGAAAATGAATTTTCCACTCAAAACAATGAAGTATTCCGTTTTGTGGGCAACGATTTCTACAGCCGTGCCGTCACAGCTTTCAACGACGAGAAGGACTATGCAAAAGCAATGAATCTGGCAGAACAATCCGTTAAGATATTCACCAACTCCGGCGACAAAAAATTCGCCAATGATGCTTATTATCTTGCAGGTCTCAGCGCAAAAGTCACCAAGGATACCAACAATATGATCAAATATTTCAAGACCCTTGTTCGTGGCAAATACGACAAAGATGACGTTTACAATACACTGTTCAACATTTACAAAGAAAAGAACGAAAACGAAGAGGCTATCAAGGTTGCCAACAGCTTCAACAAAGCTTACCCGACCAACTTTAACTCAAATCTCTTGCTCGCAAAGGCTTATTTCTTGAATGGCAATGTCGAAAAAGGCAGGGAAATGATTAACACTGCACTTGCAAATGCCAAAGACAAACCCGAATATGCACAAGTGGTTAATTTATCCGCTAACATATTTGAAACATATCAGGATTATGAAGGTGCAGAAAGATTATACAATGAATCTTTGACGGTCAATCCAAATCAGTTCGACGCAAACTTCGGAATGGGTATCATGATCTTCAACAGAGGTGCTGACAAAAAGAATGCTGCAAATGCAGTTCCATTGGATGACGAGACTGGTCTCAACCAAAAACTTGAAGATGAAGCTAAGGGATTCTTCAGACAGTCAATCACATATTTCCAAGCAGCGCTCAATTATGTAGATAATCAGACTGATGAAAACGATAAACTTTTGATGCGCAAAAATCAGTACGAATGCCTAAAAGCTCTTAAACAAGTTTATGCACAACTTGAGATGTACACCGAAGGAAATGCAATCAAGCAAAGAATGAGCGAAATTGAAAAAGCGCAATAAGTTTTTGAGCTTTCTTAAAAATCAAATAAACGCCACGAATTTCGTGGCGTGTATTTTTCGACAGCTCTATTGATGTCGATAACACTTACTAGGAGATAGATAATTGCACGATATAAGCATTACATATGCTACACACATATTCTACTTAACATAACACAAATTCTAATCTATTATGAAAGCAAAAATATTAATCAGCGATTTGCATTATGGTGCTAAATTTGCTTTTCCTCGTCATCCTGATTTGTTATTTAAATTTCTAGGTTTGTCGTATGAAAAAGCTGTTGCAAAATTTACTTTTGTGGATGATTTTGACTGTTCTTTCCTTCTTTATTGTGGTTTAACTGATTTAGTTTGTTTGTATGAATAGTACTGAAGGTCTGTCTCTTTATTATCATTACCAAATATTTGATAAAGAAGAATTGATTGACGAAGATATTTTTGTCAATTTTAAACGTTGTCTGTCAGTTGTCAAATCAAAGCAAAATCAATTTATTAAGTCTCAACGTGCAATGTCTTTTTATGCTACTATATCGTGTATTTCTCACGGATTGACAGTCAAGATTTATTCATGTTTATTTGATGGTAAAATCAATTTGCGAAGAGCTTCTAAAGTAAATTATGATGTATGCGACAAATTAGGCAATGTCCTTTCTACTGTACATTCGGACGGTGTTGCATATCAGTTAGCGCATGTGTATGACGGCTATGTCCGCACATATATTCAATGTTTAATCACTAATAAAAAATTTTATTATGAGTAAAAATTTTCAAGAGGATCTTGATCCTAACAAATTCAACCAGATTCTTAAGGTTGTACGTGAAATCCTTGTTCTTATTGGTATGTTTATTGCCGGTAATGCTGTTGCTGGTGCTGCCAATATTCACTTATTGTCAAACTTTAATCTTTTTTAGGTATGTCCGTCTTTACAGATCGGTACAAAGGAGTGCCAAAACCTAAGAGAAATGTTTTTGATCTCTCCTTTACCAACAATTCAACGTTTAAAATGGGATATCTTTATCCTGTCTTTTGCAAGGAAGTTATTCCCTCTGAATCTATGCGTATTAAACCTACATTTGGATTACGTTTAGATCCAACCCTTTTTCCTTTGCAGTCCAAATTGCGTGCGGATCTACATTTCTTTTATGTAAGAAATCGTAATCTTTGGACTTATTGGCAAGATTATATGAGTAATGCTCTTCCTTCTGGTCAATCTTTCCCTTATATCTCAAAAGATCCCTCTTTTTTCAAAACTGGTTCTTTGAGTGATTATCTCGGAATTCCTACTACGCAGATTGGTTCTTATAATTCTTCGGTTGTTGCTGAAGTTATTACAGAGAGAGATAATTTTGTATCTCAAGGTGTTGTTGAAAATGCTAATCAAGCGATTTTTTCAAGTACTTATGGTTTTGATCCTTTTAAAGTCAGATTGCCTTGGCGCTTGTCTCCTCCCGTTATTTCTTCTGTTGTTAGCTATATCCCTAATAATTACACATTAGGATCTTATTCTAATGGTAGTACTATGTTATATGCTTCTTCTATTAATCGTATTTTTACCGAGAAATTTCGATTATCTTCTAATTTCTTTGGAAAAGTAGAAGTACTTGGTAAACCTGTTGATCTGAATCTTTATGGGTATTTATTTGTCGTTAGTCGTCCTGATGGTGATGCTCTTAAAGTTGGTTCTTCTGATTCTCTGTTGTTGGGTTCTATTCCTATTAAAATTGCTGGTAGAAACCTTTCTTTTGGTAATTCTGTATCTCTTGAAAGTGTAAACACCTTAATTGAACAAGTTCTTCAACGTTATGGTTCTTATTCTTTGATTTTTGCTACTTCAGCTTCCAATTATGGTCTTACTGAAACTGGTTCACCTTATGTTCCTGATAAGCCTTTTGTTGATTTTCGTTTCTTTAAGTATTTTACAATTTATACTGATGGTTCCTCTATTAAAGATTCTTCTGAACTAACTGCTGAAAGCCATCCTTTTTGTAACGGAGAAGTCCCGATTTCTGCTCTTGCATTTCGTGCCTATCGTTCTATTTATAATTGTTATTATCGCGATAACCAGAATGATCCAGTTACTAATCTTCGTGGCGAACCTATGTATAATTCCTTTTTGGAGGTTAAAACTTCTGGTCCTGATTCTTTTGATTATAAGTTGGAGCGTCGTCGATGGGAGGCTGATCAATTTGTATCGGCTATGCAATCTCCGCAGCAAGGTATTGCGCCTCTTGTAGGTATTCAAGTCAATTATGATGCCGGGACTACCAAGCTTTTCTTTCAAAATCCTGATCCAAATTCTACAACTGGTTCTGTAACTGTTCAAGTTGATATGTCTGAAGATGCTCAGACTATTACCGGTATTCAGTCTTTTGATGGTGTCAATCAAGCTACTCTGTCTCAGTTGATGCAGGATATTTCAACTGGTATTTCGATTAATTCTCTTCGTAATGTTAACTCTTTGCAACGTTGGTTGGAGAAGAATATTTTTCTCGGTTACCGTTATAAAGATCAAATAAAGTCTCACTTCGGTGTGGATGCCCGATTCGACGAGCTAGATATGCCAGAATTTATCGGTGGTACTTCTTCTGTGTTCAACATGCAGTCAATTCGTCAGACTACTCCTACTGCTGATGGTTCTCTTGGTGATTATGCTGGATTTGGTGAACTCTTTAAGAATTCTGATCATTCCATTAATCATTACTTTGATGAATGGGGTTATGTAATCGGAATTTTGTCTATTCATCCTGTTCCTACGTATTCACAAACTTTGCCTAAGCATTTTACGAAGACGCATAATCCTTTGGATTTCCATACTCCTGAATTTAATCACATTGGATTTCAACCTATTCCCTATGCTGAGTTGTGTCCATTGCAGTCTATTGGTGATAATAACACTACATTTGGTTATCAGAAGGCGTGGTATGATTATATGTCTTCTTTGGACGAAGCACACGGCTTATTCCGCACATCTCTTAAGGACTATTTGTTGATGCGTCTATTCCAGTCTAAGCCGTCTCTTACCAATCCTGATTTCCTGTATTGTGATGAGGAATCTTTGAATGATGTATTTGCTGTTACACAGACTGATCAGGATCATATCAAAGGTATTATCTATTTTGATTGCCAAGCTAAGTTGCCCATTTCTAAATACGGAATGCCCCGCTTAGAATAGTTTATTTTTTTTTTGTCCAAGGGCTGTAGGCATTTACGGCCCTTTCTTTTATCATTAATTTAAAATTTTTAATTTATGAAATTCATTCGTGTCAAACCTTGTAATTATGTTGGCGATCCTGTCGCCCAAAATCTTTCCATTCCTCCTCAACAGATGCTTGAAATGACCCGTCAAGGAGTTGCTATCTCACCTCAGAATGTAAATCCCAATTCTTTCTTTGATGGTACCGAACAACTTTCTTTTGATGTTCCTTTGGATCAGAAAAGAGGAGTTGATATTGCTGATATGTGGGAGTACCGCCAAACGATGCGTAAAAAGTTTTCTGATGCGCATTTGAAACAAGTTGCTATTGATAAGTCTAATGCTAATCCGGAATAGTTATGAACCCTGTTTTAATTGCCGCATTAATTAGCGGAATTGTTTCTTTGATAGGCGGAGGTCTCTCCGCCTATTCAAACAAGCGTACACGTGAATACAATAAAGAATTAGCTGAGTATCAAAATCAGGAAAGTCTTGCTCAATGGGCTCGTGAAAATGAGTATAATTCTCCGTTGGCTCAAATGTCACGATTTGGTCAGGCTGGTCTTAATCCTCAATTGATATATGGTCAGCAAAATTTGTCTGCTTCCAGTCCTTTGTTGACTAGTGGTCAATCCGGTTCCCCTTTGGATTTTTCGCCTTTTTCCGCTTCTATTGCTGATTCTGTTGGTCAGCTTCCTCAGCAACTTGCTGAAGTTGATTTGATGAATTCTCAAACTGAATATTATCGATCCTTGACTGAGGATAAAGGCAAGGATATTGAATTTAAGGCTATTCAAATTGACCTTGCTAAAGCTACTTTTGGTTCAAACGTTGAGAAGGCTCAAAAAGATGTTGATCTACTTAATTCCCAAATTGATGAAATTGGATCTAGAGTTAAGAATATGGATGTTGATACTTACATAATGCAAGTTGAGGCTCATTATGCTGATGAGAAAGCGCAAAAAGAGTTGAAGGAAATATCTGCTCGTATTCGTAATTTGATTTCCGATAGTGTCTATAAGGATTCCCTTAAAGAATTGACAGAGGTTCAATGCGCTAGATTGATTGAAATGTTTCCTTATGAAATAGCTAATATGTCAGCTGATACAAAGTTGAAGTGTGCTGAGTACGCTAAGGTTCCTTATGAGATGACTGATCTTTTTTATTCTGCATGTCGAAAAGCTTTCGATTTGCAGTATGATAAGGATAATAAGTATTTCTTCGAGTATACTCGTATTATGTCGGATGTCTTCCATACTCCTATTTTTAATTTGCCTGGCCAAAAGAGTAGATCTAATCCTAAAGCTCCTAAAGCTCCTCGTCCTCGTGTCAGATAACTTTGTTTTATTGTGGGCGCAAAGCGCCCACTTTCTCTTTGATGAGAAATCAGCCACTTTGCAAAAGTGGTCACCTATTACTTGAGTATATTTAGGCAATTGACAACTTAATGTGTCACATTGCGTTTGTTCGAATCTAAGTTTCAATTTTCATCATGAAAAATCTTCTTTTCTGCGAATCTCCCCGTTTAATTCTTAATCCACTTATTTGGAATGCAATTTATCAAAATGGTACTTATACCTGTGATGGTGTTCTTCATCGTGTAGATCGAAATATTGCATATCAGTGGCTAATTATTCATCCCTTTATATTTCCTCCTTCTTCTGATGTCGATAAGGAGTATGCAGATCAATTTTATTCAGTCGATAAGGATGGAGTTGTAACTCCTGCATATATCTTAGTTCCTTGTAATCATTGTTATCTGTGTAATTCTGTTAAACAAAATGAGTGGTCTCAACGTTGCCTTCTTGAAGCTCAATGTTACGATATACCTCCTCTATTCGTTACTCTTACTTATAATGATGAGTACTTACCCTATGAAGGTCTTGTGAAGGCAGATCTTCAGAAATTCTTCAAGCGTTTGCGGCATCATATTCCCAAATTTCGTTATTTTGCGTGCGGTGAGTATGGGAAAAAAGGTCGTGCACATTATCATATCATATTTTTCTTGAATCGTTGTGATTACAATAATTTTTCGTATTTTTGCAATTCAGTCAAACAAAGTTGGTCTCGTTATGATAGTACTTTACATTCTTTTTCAAGCTTTGGCTTTACTTATATCAAGTCTGTTAGCATGGATGGTACACAAGCATTTAAGTATGTGGCTAAGTACCTCAAAAAAGGTTGTGTTGTCCCTACTGGCAAGAATCCTAATTTTTGTCTTAGCTCTCGCGGTAGTGGCGGTATTGGTTTTCCCCATTTTCGGAATTTTATTCCGAATTTTAGAGAGCATCCTTTTTTCAATAGGAGTTATTTCTCCTTTTTAGATAAATGGTCTGGTAAAGTGTATAATTTTAGCTTCAATAGATATTTTTTTAATAAAGTATTTCCGTCTGTGTCGCGTCTTGTAGATTACCGATTTAGGGTCGCATACAAGACCTTGGCTATTTATTCTGTTGATCCTACTCAGTCAAATGAATTTCGAATTCGTCTTCAGGAATTTTTAAGTGGATTTTCTATTCCATTGTGTATTTTTCCCCATCGGCTAAGGGCGTCTCAAGTGTTAAAGTATGCTAAATCCCATAAGAATTTTTTATTCTATCAGTCTTTGAAAGATATTCAGCGTCGATTCTTCCGTGTACCTTTGAATGCCTTTATTTACGATCTTCAAATTAAACGTGATATATTTTTGTCGTCCTTACCTCCTCGTGAAGAAACTGATTTAACGGCTATAATACCTCAATTTAAGCGTAATTGTCAACGGACTTTGGATAGATTAGTAGTAGAATAGTTTTGCCGCTTTGCGCCACATTTAAGATACACGTGAAGACTTTGAGTGTCTCAACCATAACCTTTATAAAAATACATAATTTCCTTATATTCCTTATTTTAGAAAATATATTTTGTTGTGTCAATTTTTTTTATTACTTTTGTTGCGATTTTCAAAGTTATCATATCACAAATTCTAATAAAAAAATATATCGTACAAAAATAGCTAAAAAAAACTGAGCGAATATCAATCAATTGAAATTAAAAGTTGCAAAAGCCTTGACGGCAACTTCACGAGAATTGAATATTTGGAAAAAAGCCGAATCATTATTCTGAATACGGAAAATTTTCATTTCTTCATTACGATGCGTCTCGTTGGAAAAAACAATCTCAAGTGTTTTCAAATGTTCGTGTTCCTTGTTGATGGAATCATCAATAAGTCGAATATATTCGGCATTGTTAACATGTTGCGTATGATCAATCATCGATTCACGAACCTGAATACAACTCAAAGGTTCAAGATTATCAACATTCGGAACAATCAACTTGTCGAAATGATCCTTATCCGTTGCACAAATTTGATGATGTTCGAAATTTTCCATTAGATTATAGAGACGACACGCACGGCGTTTATCAAAATCGATTAGTACCCAATCACTTGTGGCAGAAACCACAACGCTTCCCGATTCGTCGATTATTTGGTAGTCGCGGAAGGCAAAAAGTCCATTAGTACCACGAGACCAGGTTTTTAATGTCACCGTCTCCCTTACCGACGGAAGGCGAGAGATGCAATAGTACATTCTACTTAGCACCCATGCCTTATTGTCTTTAATCAAATCGTCAAAGCCAATATGAGTCAGGCTCGTATGATGTTCGACCACTTCTTGCATGAGTCGTGCCATTCCCCACAAGGAAAGCTTGTCGTCGGCATCGCACATCAAAGAAAAAATCTTGTATGACTCCTCAAAAATCATAATAGAGAAAGGTGGACCGACATCAATAAATTACATTCTTTCAGGGACTTCGATGCCAAGAATATTCATGGTATTCTTGAGAGCCTGGGCAACAATATCACAGAGTTGTACGCGGAACTGCATAGTAACAGAATCGGTGTCTCTCAAGATTGGAGTGTCTTGATAGAAACTGTTGAATGCTTTAGCCAAATCATAGGCATAATTGGCGATCATGGCTGGACTGTAATTTTCCGCAGCCTGACGAACTACCGAAGGCATGTCGTGCAAAATCTTGATTACATCGCGTTCCTTGTCGGTCAAGGCAAATTCTTGCGACATTGAGACGGGGCTGGAAATCGAAATGCCTTGTTCCTCGCCTTTTCTCACAATACTGCGAATACGTGCATGGGTGTATTGGATAAAAGGACCGGTATTGCCGTTGAAGTCGATACTCTCTGCAGGGTTGAAAAGCATATTCTTGGTAGGATCGACCTTCAAGATAAAGTATTTGAGGGCACCCAATGCCAAAATGTGGTAGAGATGTTTTTGCTGTTCAGCGGTAAGGTCACTGTTGCGGCCGTGTTCTTTGCTCATCTCTTCAGCAGTCTTTTCCATTTCGGCAATCAAGTCGTCGGCATCTACGACAGTACCTTCGCGGGACTTCATCTTGCCGTTAGGCAATTCAACCATTCCGTAGGAAAGATGATAAACCTTGTCGGCCCAATCAAATCCTAATTTGCTCAAAATAAGTTTGAGAACCTTAAAATGATAGTCCTGTTCGTTGCCGACAACATAAATCAAACGTTCAGCGCCAAAGTCATTGTGGCGCAGCAAGGCAGTGCCCAAATCCTGAGTCATATATACCGAAGTTCCATCTTTACGGAGCAAGAGTTTCTGATCCAGACCGTCACCTGTGAGGTCGCACCACACAGATCCGTCCTCTTTGCGGAACAAAACGCCGAGGTCAAGCCCTTTCTGCACGAGTTCTTTTCCTAATAAATAAGTATTAGATTCATAATAAACCTTGTCGAATCCTACGCCCATTTTCCTGTAAGTCTCGTCAAATCCGGCATATACCCAACCGTTCATCTTCTGCCACAGGTCGCGAACCTCTTTGTCGCCCTCTTCCCAACGTTTCAACATGTTTTGGGCTTCCAGCATCAACGGGGACTGTTTTTTCGCTTCTTCTTCCTCTACGCCTTGTTCCATCAATGCTTTAACTTCATCCTTGTAATGCTTGTCAAATTCAACATAATACTTCCCTACAAGATGGTCGCCTTTCATGCCACTGGTCTCGGGTGTTTCACCATTGCCGAAACGCAACCAAGCCAACATGGATTTGCAGATATGGATGCCACGATCGTTGACCAGATTGACCTTCTTGACATTGTTGCCATTGGCTGCCAAAAGCTCGCTCACAGACCAGCCCAGAAGATTGTTGCGAATATGTCCAAGATGGAGCGGCTTGTTAGTGTTTGGCGATGAATACTCAACAACCACAGGGGCCGCATTGGGATCAGCAGCAGTCAATCCATACGACAAATCGCCCACCCGTTCTGAGACGAAATTCATCCAATAGCGCTGGCTGACAGAGAAATTGAGAAAACCCTTTACCACATTATAGCCCGAAATATCATCCAACTGGGCAGTAACAGCAGCACCTATTTCATTGGCAATCATCTCGGGAGCCTTGCGAGCCTGTTTTACAAACGGGAAAACGACCAAGGTAATGTCTCCTTCAAACTCTTTTTTGGTTTCTTGAAGCACGATTTGATCCGAGGGGACTTGAATATGATAATTTGTATCAAGAAATGACGAAACGGTTTTCTGAAGTTCAAGTTCAATAGTCATAAGGCAAAGAGTATTAATGTATAATAAAGTAATATTGAAGAATTAATAGTTGCAAAATTACGTTTTTTTTTTGTATTTGTAATAAAAGTGTTACCTTTGTAATTCTAAAAAAACAACTTATTTTAACAAACTAAAACTAAATGAAGAAGTTATTAACTACTATGTCAGCTCTCGCACTCCCTTTATTGACTTTTGCGAGCGAAGCTGATTTGGAAATGCCTACAGGATTTGCCTCAGACCCCAATGCGAAAATTCTCTACTGGGGTTTTGCAATCGTTGTATTAGGCTTGATTTTCGGTTTTTGGCAGTTCAACAAGGTCCGTCGCCTTGGTGCTCATAAATCAATGTTGGAAATCGGCAACGTGATTTTCAAGACTTGTTCCACCTACCTGAAACAGCAAGGTAAATTCTTGATTATCTTGTTTGTATTCATTGGCGCTGCCATTGCATTGTACTTTGGCGTATTGTCGAAGATGCCCCTCGGTTCCGTGCTTTTGGTTTTGGCATGGACCATCATTGGCATCTTGGGTTCCTACGGTGTGGCTTGGTTTGGTGTTCGCATGAATACCTATGCCAATGCTCGTATGGCTTTCGCATCCTTGCGTCGCCGTCCCCTCGACTTGTTGAACATTCCCTTGCGTGCTGGCATGAGCATCGGCATCGTATTGATATGCATCGAATTGGTTCTGATGCTCGTCATCCTGCTTTTCATGCCCGAGAATCTTGCTGGCAGCTGCTTCATTGGTTTCGCCATTGGTGAATCCCTTGGTGCTTCCGCACTGCGTATCGCTGGCGGTATCTTCACCAAGATTGCCGATATCGGAAGTGACTTGATGAAGGTTGTATTCAAGATTGGCGAAGACGATCCTCGCAACCCTGGCGTTATCGCCGACTGTACCGGTGACAATGCTGGCGATAGCATTGGACCCACCGCCGATGGTTTTGAGACCTACGGCGTTACTGGCGTTGCTTTGGTAAGTTTCATCCTTCTTGCCGTTCCTGACACCTCCATGCAGGTAAAACTCCTGGTTTGGATTTTCGTAATGCGCATACTTGGCATCATCGCTTCTGTTCTCGCCTATTATATTAATGGCGCTATCGCCAAGGCCAAATACAAGAGCGCCGACGACATCAACTTTGAAAAACCTCTTACCAATCTTGTTTGGATTACCTCGATTCTTTCTATCATCGGTACTTTCTGCGCAAGCTATTTTATCCTGGGTGGCGAAGCCAACAATCTCTGGATTGCACTTGCCATCATTATCAGCTGCGGCACCCTCGGAGCTGCTTTGATTCCTGAATTCACAAAACTCTTCACCTCCCCCACCTCCAAGCACGTCAACGAAGTTGTAAAGGCTTCCGAACAGGGCGGTGCCTCCCTCAACATCCTTTCAGGTCTTGTTGCGGGTAACTTTGGCGGTTTCTGGACTGGCATGGTTTTCGTTGTGCTGATGGTTATCGCTTACATTGCCGGCACCAACTTCGACTTGAGCCTTGTTTTTGGCGAATACTATTCCATCTTCGCATTTGGTTTGGTTGCTTTCGGTATGTTAGGCATGGGTCCCGTTACCATCGCTGTTGACAGCTATGGCCCAGTAACCGACAACGCACAGTCTGTTTATGAACTTTCCTTGATTGAGGACGACATAGAGAAGACCCGCAAGGAAGTTGAAGACGAGTTTGGTTTCACTCCCGATTTCGAAAAGGCAAAATACTACCTCGAGGCCAACGACGGCGCAGGCAACACTTTCAAGGCTACTGCAAAGCCCGTTTTGATTGGTACTGCCGTCGTAGGTGCTACCACCATGATTTTCTCCCTCATTCTTATGATTCAGAAAACCCTCGGCATCAATCCCACCGACACTCTCAACCTCTTGAACCCCTACTCCATCATCGGATTCATCCTCGGTGGCTGTGTTATCTATTGGTTCACGGGCGCTTCCATGCAGGCCGTTACCACGGGTGCCAACCGTGCCGTTGAGTTCATCAAAGAGAATATCAAGCTCGACCCCAACGCTCCCAAAAAAGCCGACATCAGCAAGTCGCAGGAAGTTGTCAAGATTTGCACCAACTATGCTCAGAAAGGTATGCTCAATATCTTTATCGCAATCTTCTGCTTTGCTTTGGCATTCGCCTGTTTCTCCGCTCCTACTGCAAGCGCCGATCCTAAGCTCGCCAACGCTCCTGTATGCCTCTTCATCGGCTACTTGATTTCCATCGCCGTATTCGGTCTTTTCCAGGCTGTATTTATGGCCAATGCCGGTGGCGCATGGGACAACGCCAAGAAGGTGGTTGAAGTTGACATGAAAGCCAAATGCACCCCGCTCCACGATGCAAGTGTTGTTGGTGACACCGTTGGCGATCCTTTCAAGGATACCTCTTCCGTTGCGCTCAACCCCATCATCAAGTTCACCACATTGTTTGGAGTGTTGGCAATGGAAATCGCCATCAGCGCCAGCTTCAAGGCTGTAGCACCCTATTTCGGAATCGTATTCTTGCTGGTCGCTTTGATTTTCGTATATCGTTCATTCTACAAGATGAGAATCAAGAAATAAAACAGTATAAAAAAACGTTAAAAATCCCTCTTGCTGCAACAAGAGGGATTTTTTTTGTGTCATTAAAAAAAAATACGTAATTTTGTAATTTCTAATTATACTATAATAAAAAGACATGCAAAAGAGATCCCTATTTTTCGCCATCGTCGCTCTTGCTTCATTCTCAACTGTTTGGGCTCAATGTCCCGAAATCACCGTTGACCAAAAATACGACCACACACCCAGCACATTATACCGATTAAATGGTTGGGATACCGCAATCACATGCGATGTTCGTAGCATAGTGCTCAATGCGACACCCTTTATCACCACGCAGCACTTCAATGGAACCTATCTGATTGAGCCCATTCCTTACAACCCACCTGACACTTCTTTCCATGCAGGACAGCATCTTAACATCAGTACCGATGACGCTTGGGAAAACAGTCAAATATCTTTCCCATTTGATTTTATGTTCTTTGGCCAAAAATACAATTCAGCCGTTGTGGGCTCCAATGGACTGGTATCCTTCGACCTCACCCGCGTAGGCCAACACTGTCCGTACTCGTACAGCGTGCCAATTCCTTCACCCAACTGGCCGACTGCCGCAGAACCTGCTATGAACGCCATCTATGGCATCTACGAAGATATTGATCCTGCCTACCTACGCAGCAATAATGGTACCTGTGGCATGTTTCGCCATGTAGGCGGAGAATATCCCTGCAGATATTTGAGCGCAAGCGTAAATGGCGTTGATCAATTTGGCAACCACAACAACTACAACACCTACCAAATTGTTTGTTATGAAGGTACCAACGTTATCGAGGTGCATGTAAAGGAGCGCAACTGTTGCAGTTCCACCAACGGGGGCAAAGGAATTATTGGCATTCAAAATGCAACTGGACAAACTCAAGTTTCTACCAAGAACAACCCTCAATATGACGAAAACACAGGTTTGCCCAAGTTCACGAATTATATCGAACCCAATTCACCTGGTGCATTTGTAGCTCCCAACCGCGGCAACCAAGCTGGCGGATGGACGGGAGATGTAACCACACCCGAGGCGTGGCGTTTCACCCCCCAAGGAACTACTACCAAAAACATCCAGTGGTGGAGACTGCTTGCCACTGGCGACTCCGTTGAAGTGGGAATATTGCCTACCGACGCAAACGCACTTGCCACAGAAGCATACTATACCAACGCCGATCATACCTCCATTCAAGCCTCTCCCACCACAGAGGCACGCTACATGGTTTCAATGAAATATACTGGTGCCAATGGACACAACTACTACCTTTGCGACACTATCATCATTGGAATGGATACTGCCAATACAATGAATCTTAGCTGCGAGCATCCTCAAATTTGCCAAGGTCAAACCTCACAGGTCACACTCAACTATCCTTCAAGCGGTCAGTCGCTGCGTTCTGCCACTTGGAACGCACGTCACGTTTTAAATGGCGCACAATCCGACTTGCCCGAAACTCGCTACCAAATCAATTCCGCCAGCACCCAACTCACGTTACGTCCCGCCGATTCGATTGCAGAGAACAAGATCGACACCACAATCATCTACTGCACGGCGACGTTCAGCAACGGATGTTCGAACTACGACAGTATTATGATTTTCACCTACCCGAACTTTGAACTCAACTATGAAGACGGCATCTGCGAAGGCCAATCCTATACCTTTGGCACCCATACCTACACAGCCACGGGCAACTACACCGAAACCTTCCGTTCCGAAGCAGGATGCGACAGCGTTGAACATTTGAGCCTTACCGTTTACCAGAAGAGCTATAATGTTGACGTGGTGGATGATTGCAAACCCTATACATGGGCTACCGGAAACGGCTTGACCTACTACGAGAGCAGCTATACCGACACCATCATGTTGCACAACCGCTATGGTTGCGACAGTACCGTAAGACTTGAGTTTACGTTGCACCCACTTACAGCCAAGATTGTTGCCACTCCCGAGAACGCCACCATGGACGTGCTGAACATCCTGCTGACTGACGCCAGCATAAACGGAGACAGCCGCATTTGGTATCTCCCCGACGGCAACACCGCCCGCGACAAGAATTTCCAGTTCAGCTATCCTATTTCCGAAGACTCTGTAGAAATCAGAATGCATGCAGTAAGCCAATACGGTTGCGAAGAGGATGCCAGCATTGTCATCCACATGCTGAAAGAAACCTTCTGGATGCCCAATGCATTTACTCCTGGTGCCGAGACCAACAATCTGTTCCGTCCTTATGGCATCGGACTGCTTGACATACAGATGAGCATTTTCGACCGTCGCGGAAATCTGGTTTACAAATTCAAGGACAAGAACGATGCCTGGGATGGCAAAGACATGAATGGAAACGACCTTCCACAAGGCACCTACACCTATATTGTACACTATAAGAATCTTGTCAATCCTGACAAGACCAATGTCGCAAAAGGAACCATTACATTGATTCGATAATGAAAATTGCCGTTGTTGGAGCCACTGGACTTGTTGGTGGCGTAATGTTGAAAGTGCTCGAAGAAAGAGGCTTTGCCAACGAGGAGATTATCCCCGCAGCATCGCCTAAATCGGTTGGCAAACAGATTGCCTTCGCACAAAGAACGCTGACAGTTGTGTCGGTAGAAGATGCCATTGCACAACATCCCCAATATGCTATTTTTTCGGCAGGAGCTGACGCTTCGCGCCTCTATGCGCCTCAATTTGCCGCAGTTGGAACCGTTGTCATCGACAACTCTTCCGCTTGGCGCAAGGATCCCAACATTCCGTTGGTAGTTCCCGAAATCAACTTTGACGCCATTACCCCTAACGACCACATCATCGCAAACCCAAACTGCTCGACCATTCAAATGGTTTTGGCAGTTTCGCAGTTGCACTTGCACTATCATATCAAGCGACTGGTCATCTCAACCTATCAGAGCATAACGGGTACCGGCATCAAGGCAATCCGCCAATTGGAGCAGGAAGAGGCAACAGGAAACTGCGACAACAAGGCATACCCCTACCCGATTCACCGCAATCTCTTCCCTCACGGCGGCGACTTTCTCGCCGACGGATATACAACCGAGGAGCAGAAATTGGTTGATGAAACCCGCAAGATATTGCGCGACAAGAGTATTGCCGTCAGCGCTACCGTGGCACGAGTTCCCGTGGTGGGCGGTCATTCCGAATCGGTGAACATCGAATTCCACGAAGAGTTCAACATGCAGGATGCTCGCGACATTATTGCCAAGACCGAAGGAATCGTACTTTACGACGACCCCGAAAAGCTCCAATATCCCATGCCCATCACCGCCGAAGGCCGTGACGAGGTATTTGTGGGACGTGTACGCCGCGACCCTTCGCAGGCTCGCACGTTGAACCTCTGGGTGGTGGCCGACAACCTGCGCAAAGGTGCCGCAACCAACGCCGTTCAGATTTTGGAAAGACTGGTAAAATAATTTTTGTTGCTCACTCTCATTATTTATTATTAAGCGGTGTTCGCGTCACTTCGGGTGGAATCGTTGATTTGAGTCTTAACTCTTAACTCGTAATTTTTAACTCATAACTCGTTTCATGTTTCGTAATATTCTTGCATTGACCTGTTCGCTGTTGCTCTTGGTCTCCTGTGGTAAAGGGGTCATCTTTGACGAAACACAAGAGATTTCTGGCAACAATTTCCAACGCTTCACAGAACAAAAGTTTGAAGTTGGGATTGAGAACATTGACGATTGCTACGACCTATATGTAACCACCTCCATCGACACCGCCTGCTTTGTATCCACTTCATTGCCCCTCATGATCAATGTTGACGGCCCCAATGGCGATAGTCGAATGTTCCGCAACGTCGTTGCCCTACGCGACAAGGCAGGAAACTGGAAAGGCGACCTTGACGGAAGCATCCTCACCACCGTTACAAGAGTCAGAGAATACTATTTCTTTAACGTAACGGGAACGCACACCGTTCGCATCAGCCAATGCTCCCACAAATACGACATCCACGGCGTTTCTAAGATAGGATTCCGCGTAGTCAAAGCCGATTTGGTTTATCCCGAATAATGAGGTAGCGCCGATGATTGACGCAAGTATCAACAAGAATATCGAGCGCATCAAGATTCGCTTGAAAACTATTCCGGAAACGCCAGGCGTATATCAGCACCTTGATGATTCCGGAAAAGTCATTTATGTGGGCAAGGCGCGCAACCTGCAACGACGAGTAAGTTCCTATTTCAGTCACTACGATGAGAAAAGCGCCAAAATCAAGATGCTGGTACGCAACATCTACGACACCCGCGTGACAGTCGTCGCCACCGAAGTCGATGCACTCTTATTGGAGAACAACCTCATCAAACAGTATCAACCACGCTACAACAGCTTACTTAAAGACGACAAGTCGTATCCCTATCTCTGCATCACCAATGAAGATTATCCACGCATCCTTTTCACACGCAACAGGCATATAAACGGACAATATTTCGGTCCCTACCCCAACCAGCGTGTGCTGCGTGAGTTGCAGGACATCATTCGCCAACTTTTTGCCTATCGTACTTGCGAACGTAAACTAAAAGCCTCCGTTCAATCGGCCGAGCGTCCTTGTATGAAGCACCAGATAGGCCTATGTAAGGCACCTTGTGCCGGATTGCAAAGCCATTCGGACTATCAGAAAACCATTGAGCAGATACGCAAGATATTGAAAGGCGATTTTGGCGAAATCCTTGAAGAACAAAAGAAAGAGATGCTTTCACTCGCTGATGAACTGCGTTTTGAAGAGGCCGAAGTGCTGCGACAGAAAATTCACCTTCTGGAAAGCTACCAAAGTCACTCCACAGTTGTCAACACTAACGTCAAGGACGTAGATGTATTTTCCATTGTCTCTGATGATCGTTTCGCCTACGTGAATATGATGCGCATCAAGAATGGCAGCATCGTCTATAGTTTTTCCAACGAAATCAAAAAACAGTTGGACGAGAGCGACGAAGAGATTCTCGCCACCATCGTTCCCGCCCTCCACGAGCAGACCGAAAGCACAGCCCACGAAGTGCTGCTTCCGCTGCATGTGGAAGAGATTCCTGAGGAGTACCTTCATCAAACAGTACCCACACGAGGCGACCGCAAACAACTCATCGACCTCTCACTGCGCAACGTGATGTCCTATCAGCAGCAATGCCGACACCAACGTGCGTTGCTCTATCCCGACGACCCCTCGGCACAGCGTCGCAGCAACGCCACAGACCACCTGCTGGAACGCATTCAAAAGGCGCTGCAACTTACCACTCTGCCCGTCAACATTGAGTGTTTCGATAACTCCAACATCCAAGGAGCCTACCCCGTTGCAGCCATGGTACGTTTCACCAACGGCAAACCCAACCGATCGGAATACAAACGTTTCAACATCAAGACCGTAGAAGGCCCCGATGACTATGCTTCTATGGCGGAAGTCATCTATCGCCGTTACAATCGCTTGAAAGAGGAAGGGAAACCGCTGCCCGAACTGCTTATCGTAGATGGTGGAAAAGGGCAGATGGAGATGGCACGCCAAGTCATCGAAGGCGAACTCGGACTGGAAATACCCATTGCCGGCCTTGCCAAAGACGACCGACACCACACTTCGGAACTGCTTTACGGCAATCCTCCGCAAGTCATCGGACTTAAACCTACCGATGCATTATTCCATCTATTGGAACAAATTCAAAACGAAGTACACCGTTTTGCCATTACCTTCCACAAACAGAAACGCAGCAAAGGGACATTCCGCACCCAACTTACCGATATTCCCGGCATCGGCGAAAAAACCGCGCGAGACCTGTTGCTGCGCTATGGTTCCGTCAAGCAAATCAAGTTGCAGACCCTCGCCGACCTCACGCAAGCCGTCGGACCCGCCAAGGCAAAGGTCATCTTCGAATATTTCCAAGACTAAAACATTGTCGCAATCGCGTCAGCCACTACCCTATAGCCTTTGGCATAGAGATAGTTATCTTTGATATATTCAGGATTGGGCGTTCCATCTTCAAGAGCTAGCATGGTATAAATATCCAACACTTTCAAGTTGGAATCAGTTTTCGCAAATTTTTGCAACAAAGTGTTGAACTCCACAATACGAGGATTATTGTCGTGTGTAGGCATCAAAGTCAACGCAACAACTTGCGCATCAGGAGCCACCTTGTGGATTTGTTTCAAAAGGTTCTCGTACTTCAATTCCACTTCAACAAGATCATTATCGCCATTCACATCATCCGTAGCGGTATAGAGTAGAATCGTTTTCGGACGCTCCGTCTTGCCGGGGAAAGTTGCATCCACCATCGCTGAAGTGAGTGCTATCGAGCCACCGTAGCCCCACCCTGTTCCACGGTTCTTCACATGTGTATCGTGCAACAGTTCCGCCCATTCGCCATTTTTGACCATCTCGTCACCGAAGAAGAGAATGTCATCATCTTGTATAGGTAGCAGACTGAAATAAGTCGCCCTCATACCATGAGAGCCCCACAAACCCGCATCCTGCTGCAACATTTCAGCGTCGTCGGGATAGACCGAATTAAGACCGATGTAGGGACTGATTATATCGCACCAAAGCTTATAGCCGTATGCAGTTAGGTGCAGTTGATCGAGGGAATAGACCTTGTTGTCTAGAATAGGCAAAAAGGTGGGATACAAGTCAATATAAGTGGTATTAGGAGTATGCTCCGCCAGTTCACGGATCATTTTATTTGTCGCCTGGATGGTCTGCAACGTGCGCAACTTTTGGTCACGAGCGGGAAGAATACTTTGCAGATAAAGTTGCGTCTGCGGACTCTCCTTACGGACAAGTTTCACGAGGGCTGAGATATTCTTGACAATAGCATATTCCGAAGTGTCGGAGCCCAAGTCATTGGTGCCAATCATCAGAAAGACCTTGGCAGGATGATATTGCAGCCACGACATTGCATTCTGCAACACCTCACCACTCAGCGCACCCGAGTTGCCACGATTCACAATACGAGCGTCGCCGCCGAAAGCCTCGCCCCAGTTGTGCATGTCAGTGATACTGTTGCCCACAAAGACAATAGCATCCTTTGGCATCTTCAACCCCGTCCAACTGTCAAAGCGATGATTGCGAAAAGGAATATCCGCTTGCGCAAAATGGAAGCAGACGCAACAAAACAGCAACAAAAAGAGCTTTAAAAAAGAGGAAACACGAATTTTCATGACAAAGACATTATTTGTCACTTCCAATGACATCGATGAGATGCCGAATATTAGAAACGTTGGAATAACAGGTAGAAAGAAGCTGGGAACGGGACTGCCTGTCGTCTTGGGTGAAGGGTCGTTGCATAAGTTCGGAGAGTTGTTGCTGCATCTCCTGCGGCGTATTGGCGATATGGCAGATGAGATGCAACGGCGTACCAGCAAGCATATTGTCGTTCACAAGACAATGTCTGCCACAATATAAGGAATTGAGCAACTTGAGTTTCAATCCCGTAGGTTGATCTGTTACCAAAATATTGACTTGCGCATTTTGCATCAGTTGTTGCATCTGATTGTCATCAGGCGAAGCAACCAACTGGATGTTGTCGTACTGACTTGCAAGTCTTTGCAACTGCTGAGAAGGATTTTTGCCGGCAATCACCAAACGATACTGTATGTTTGCAAATACTTGTGTAATAAGCCATTCTGCAGCATGGGAGTTTTCGGGAACGGAAAGATTGCCATGGTAAAAGGCGTAATTGCCAGTGCCTTCTTGCGAAATCACCTTATCGTAAGGGTGCATGGCGGGATGCAAAACAACCTTGCGACAACCTATTGCTTGAAAATGGGCAGCATCGGCTTCGGTGATTGCCAAGACGGCATCTGCTTTCAACAGCACCGGCTCGTAGCGACACAGTTTGTGCGCATCCTGACGAAGATAAAGTCTTTTCCACCAACGTTTTTCCACTTGAGCCAGATTGGCGTAGTAATCGTGTTCAACATTATGTGCACGAACCACAATAGTACGCTTAGATTCGGAGCGCAGTTGCTCCAACAGCCAACAATTGTGCAAACCTTCCAACAAGATAGGATAATCATCTTGGCGAAGTCGTGCAAGCAAATCCTTATTGCAACGCGAAGCCACAATAAAAGGTCTTTTCGCCAATAAATGATGCGGAAGCATTTCACGATCATAATAACACACCTCTTCACAAATCCGCTGAAGTTCAGGGGACTCAGACCTACCGTAGGTATAGCAATGAAGATGCACCTTTACACCCTGCTGCGCCAGACAACGAACCCGATGAAACACGTCAATCACGCCGCCATAGTCGGCAGGATAGGGAACATTGAAGGATACGACGTGAAGATGCATAAACGAAAAAGAATTAAGTTAGTTGCATATTGTATTGTCAGTTCACGGATACCATCAAACCATCGTATGCAAGATGAACGTTGGAAGGCAGGATTTTCTCGACCTCGGTATGAAGCCCCATTTCGTGACTCATGTGGGTTATATAAGCTTCACGAGGATCGACCAACTTAATGATTTCCAATGCTTCTGGCAACGAATAATGCGAAAAATGTTTCGTTTGGCGCAAAGAATTGATAACTAACACATCCACGCCCTTCAATTTTAGCAATTCTTCTTCACTGATAAAATTGGCGTCGGTAATATAGGCAAGATTTCCAATGCGATAGCCCAATACAGGCATAGTCTTGTGCATAGCCTTTATAGGCATTATTGAATGTTTGCCAATCGTAAAAGGTTCGTCGCCGCTCAAACAATGGAGTTCCGCCTCTGGCAATCCCGGAAACTCGTGGTAGTCGAAAATGTAGTGATAATCACGCTGCAAGATATCCAAGGCTGTTTTGTTGGCATAGACCTGCATTTTACAGTTCTGCGTGTAGTTGAAAGCGCGAATGTCGTCAATACCTGCCACATGGTCGCGATGGGCGTGGGTGATGAGAATCCCGTCGAGATGCATGACCTGCTGGCGAAGCATCTGCTCGCGGAAATCAGGCCCGATGTCGATAAGAAAATTCAGGTTGTCGTCGGTGGTAACCAAAGCGGAAGTCCGCAACCGACTGTCGCGGCTATCCCCAGACACACATACCGGGCATTTACAAGTTATGACGGGTACCCCTTGAGAAGTACCCGTACCTAAAAAAGTGATTTTCACTTAAATATTCATTTTCTATAGCAAAGATGTGAAAGAGACATATCAACAGGTAAAAATCGACAGAGACCTGCAAATACAAACAAAATCACGTTTTTTGAACCAATTTAAAACCAACGCCATGGATATTGACAATCTCGAGTTGAGGATCATCCTTTAAGTATTTTCTCAACTTAGTGATATAGACATCCATGCTACGAGCGGCAAAGAAACTATCGTCTTTCCAAATTTTCTGGAGCGTGCTGGTGCGATCAACCAGTTGGTTGAAATTGATGGCGAAGAAACGCAACAGATCGCTCTCCCTCGTGGTAAGCGTGCGCGTCTCGCCATTTACCGTCAATGTACGATGGAAATAATCGAAAGTAGTATTGCTGAAATGGAAAAGGTTCTTTTCGGGCTTGCCGTCGTCGAAAGCGCGGCGGATATTGGCATTGAGGCGAGCCAATAGTTCTTCCATGCTGAACGGTTTGGTGATGTAGTCATCGGCACCGACTTCGAACCCCTTTAGCTTGTCGGCCTCAAGATTCTTGGCGGAGAGGAACAAGATAGGCGTTTTCTTGTCCACGCGACGAATTTCCTTAGCCACGGCATAACCATCCTTAACGGGCATCATGATGTCGAGGATACAGGCGTCTATGTCTTCTTTCTGATAGGTATCAAGAGCGATTTGTCCGTCTGTAGCAAGAAATACAGAATAGCCTTTTTGAGTGAGATATGCGTTCAGAATGGTACCAAGATTGGGATCATCTTCAGCAACCAGCAGTTTTATACCTAAATTCATGATTTTATAATATAATTAGTTGTTTCGTTAATTTATTCTTCAACAATTGTTATGGCTTCAATCAGATCACCCGGACGAATGGCATCTACGATGTCAAGTCCTTCAACCACTTTGCCGAAACAAGTGTGGACACCGTCCAGATGTTGGGTGTTTTGCCTGTTGTGACAAATAAAGAATTGCGATCCGCCAGTATCTTTTCCTGCGTGAGCCATAGAGAGTACGCCACGGTCGTGGTATTGCTTTTCGGCTTGCGTCTCACATTTGATGGCATATCCAGGACCACATGTTCCAATGCGTGGATCGCCCCAGTTGCGGGAGAATGGACAGCCGCCTTGAATCACGAAATCGGGAATGACACGATGGAAACGAAGCCCATTATAGAAACCCTCTTTGGACAATTTGACGAAATTAGCTACAGTATTCGGCACTTCTTTTTCATAAAAAACAACTTTCATGGTGCCTTTGGGAGTTTTTATTTCTGCAAACATAGCAAACGGTTTTATATATTTGTATAATATTAACAAAAAAACTTGCAGAATATTGTTAAAAATCAATTTTAAATTCACAAAAACATATCATCACTCCGTCAAAAAATAACAATTCTTCATTGATTTTCATATATTTACATCACACTTATGAATATAGATTATTATTCAAGTTTTTTTTTAAGAAAACGGAAACAATGCAAGCATTTTGCAGAACCAACATTGCAAGAGCGCCAAAAGCCATCAACCACCAATGGTGGAGAATTTCTCAAAAAAAATGTATCTTTGCAATTGATTTATGAAAAGTCGCGAGCAATATATAGCAATACTAAAAAAGTACCTTCCCGACGGGTGTGAAGATTTGATATACAACTACATGACGCAAGAAAACGTTGTAAAGTTGCATATTACGCGCGAACGGAAGTCCAAACTTGGCGACTATCGCTGTCCGCAGCCTCGGCATGATTTTCACGAGATAAGCATAAACGGAGATCTGAACAGCTATTTCTTCCTTTGGGTGCTATTGCACGAAATGGCGCATTTGGAGACCTGGAAGAGACACGGCAACAGGGTAATGCCACATGGTCACGAATGGCAAGTTGAATATGCAAAATTGATTCTTTCATATCTGCAATACTTTCCCAAAGAGGCGCAAACAATGATGCAACGCTATGCAAAAGCGATACCTCTGAACCACGTTTTGCATACACAAATCGAGAACAGCCTGCTTCGCTACGACAGCGGATTTGACGCCATAAATGAGTTGCGTCTCAACGACTTGCAACAAGGCGATGTTTTTGAGTTGCGCAACAAGCCAGACATACAGTTCAAAGCCATAGAAAAGCGGCGCACCCGTTGGCGTTGCGTAATGCTTTCCGACGGGCGCGAATACTTGGTGGCAGGAAATGCGCTTGTGAAGAAGATTTGAAGAGTCGGTGATTTGCAGACTCCCATTGCCAGTTCACTGGTCACTGCTCACTGTTTACCATCTAATCCACCATTGATGCTTTGCGCATCACGCGGTTCCAACGAATCTTTCCAGTGTCTTGGTCCTTTGAAAAGATAACGCGTGAAGCCCTTCCAACCACATGGTCTTCAGGGACAAAACCCCAATAGCGGCTATCGGCGCTGTTGTGGCGGTTGTCGCCCATCATCCAATAATAGTCCATCTTACAGGTATAGGTGTCGGTCTCGGTGCCATTGATGAAAATCTTTCCATTACGAACCTCAAGAGTATTGTTCTCAAACACAGAAATCACACGCGCATAAAACGGCAGATTTTCAAGCGTAAGATGCAGTATTTCACCCTTATGCGGAATGTGTACGGGGCCGAAATTGTCCACACTCCACTGATAGCCATCGGCATGTGGGAAAAGCATTTGTCCGGTCTCGCCTGCAGGGTACACTACAGCAACAACCGAATCAACATCTTCACGTTGGCGCAATTGTTCGGCCATCTCAACAGGCAATGGAATTTCGTAAGCACGAATGCCTTCATATTGCTGCATCAGCACCGCCGTACCAAAATCCTCGTCCGACACGCCGACTTTCTCGAGCGCATTGCGGGGATTGTGGCACGAAGAATTGAAATAGACATCGTATGTAAACTGAGCATAACGCGGCACCTCAAGCGGCTTGCCATTGATATACACTACTTGGTCGATAATCTGGATATCTTCACCAGGCAGACCAATGCAGCGTTTGATGAAGTTTTCCCGCTTATCGACAGGGCGCACCCTGATTTTTCCAAATTGCGCAGGATTGTTGTGCACCACATCACGACCATACTCTCTCACTAAGTCGTGATAGCTACGATTGCTCTGGAAAGCGGTACACATGGTGTCACCATCAGGATAGTTGAACACCACAGCGTCGTAACGTTCCACATTCCCAAATCCAGGAAAACGATGGTACGGCAATTGAATCCATTTGAGGTAAGATTCCGTGTTGCCATGCGACAAAGGCATTACATTGTGTACCAACGGGAAACTCAACGGAGTCATCATCACACGAGGGCCATAGGCGACTTTGCTGACCATGAGACGGTCTCCAACCAGGAGAGATTTCTCCATGGAAGAAGAAGGAATGCGATATAGCTCAAAGTTGTTGGCGCGAATAATCACGGCGGCGACAAGGGCAAAGACGATGGCATCGAGCCAGTCGCGAGCTTCGCTAATCTTATGAGGCGGAAGGTTCTTGGGATCGGTATAGACATATTTCTTGGACAATCCCAACAACGGAAGATAGACGCAGGGCAACACTACAGCCAAGGTCTGCTCCCCAAAGCCATAGCGACGAAACACTTTCGCGGTTTCAACAACCATCAGCAGAAAGGTATAAACATTGATGGCGGGAATCGCGAAATAAATGTACCATTTCCAGTTTTTTCCGCATATCTTAATCCATACTACAATATTGTAAATGGGAATCAACGACTTCCACGGTGCCACACCAGCTTTTTTAAACACAAACCATAAGCCCAAATAGACCCCGAAAAAATAGAGAATGACAAGGACGTTGTAAAACATAAAAAGTTAAAAGTTAAAGTATTATAAAGTTAAAATTAATTATTCCATACATTGTTATTATTAAAAGCCGACGCTACGGCGCAAAGCAAGACCTCTCGTTCGTTCTGCCAACAAAGCTCTTTGGCCGCGGCATCAAATCGCGCATCTCTTTCCTGCGAAGGCATTTTTTGCCAATAATTAATGGTTTGACGCACAACTTCCGCCAACTGTTCACTTTCCAACTTTTCCTCCACCAGCTGCCCGATAGCATAGCGATTGACCACATTCCTTATTTCAGGGAAATCAGAAGCCAAAACAGGCACATGAGCATGGATGAAGTCGCCAATGCGGTTGGGCAACGAATAGTAATAGTTAAGACCAAGATTTTCCATCACCACATAGCCCAACGACGCTTGTCGCGTGATGGACTTTAGCGACTGACACTCCACTCGGTTTTGGAATACGATGCGATCTTTCCAAGGTTTTTGAGACACGTAACACTTCAGCGAATCCAAAATATCACCATCGCCGACAATCAAGAAACGATAACCTTCCAAGAACTCCATAGCGTCAACCATGGCGACAAGTCCCCTACCCTTGTTTACGGCTCCTTGGTAAAGAATAACAGGGACTTCGGCGACATCAGTCGCTGAAACAGCATTCTCTTCGGCTTGATAAATGGGAAAATTGCGCACGACCTGCATTCTCACACCATAGCGAGAACGATAGTATTCAGCAATACTCGGACATACCGTAACGGCAGCATCAACTTTGGGGAAAAGTTTACTCTCCAAAAACACCCAAAAGCGCTTCACCTTAGGGCGATGAACCAATTCGGGGACCTCCGGGAAAAGCTCGTGGGCATCGAGAAACAGCGGTTTGCGACGCAAGCGAGCCGCACAGTAGCATGCCAACAAAGTATCGGTATCGTTGGCATAGAAAAGGTCGGCGCCACTTCTTAAAAGTCGAAAGAAAAGACGGAGATTGTATTCGGCATAGAAAAGAAACGATCTGCGGAACAGCAATCGCATACGAACGGTTTCGTAATCACGGCTTAACGGGAGCGAATGAGGCAATTTTCGTCCTATGAGCGTCACCTCATAACCACCATCCGTCAAGGTTTTACAGGCTCGATGCACGCGTTGGTCGGTCACAATATCATTGATGACAGCCATTGCTATATGAGGTTTGTGCGTCATGAAACCGATTGTTGTTGAATTGTTTATTCCAAAATTGTCCGTTATTGGGGGAAAGTGCCGAAAGGAGCAAAACACCCGAGTACAAAAAATCCATTTCCGCATTGAATCGCCTGTTCAAACCTCGATGTTTCAACTCTTGGCCAATAACTAAAAATATATAACGCAATTCTTCTTTTTTTCGTATTTTTGCAAACAATAAATCACCACAAGAATGGAGACATTGTTTGTTGACGTAATATTGCCGCTTCATCTGCGCGACACCTACACCTACCGAGTACCGCAAGAATACAACGATTCCGTGCAGGTAGGACAACGCGTTGTGGTGCAATTCGGCAGACAAAAACTCTATTCCGCCGTAATACGTCGCATTCACGACAAAGTGCCGGATTACAAGGTAAAATACATCCTCGCCATTCTCGACGAAACGCCAATGATCGAGGAACGGCATTTGCAATTGTGGGAATGGATTGCCTCCTACTACATGTGCTATATCGGCGACGTTATGGCTATTGCGTTGCCCTCGGCATTTCGTCTGGCAAGCGAATCGGCATTGGCCATCCATCCTGATTTCACAGGTGAACTCACCGATCTTACACGCAACGAAATGCGCATAATAGAACTGCTTACGGAAACACCCGTGATGACAGTCCAGAATATTGCACAAGTACTTGAAATAAAAACCATTATGCCACTCGTACATACCATGATAGAAAAACACATCATTGTAATGGACGAAGACCTGCGAGAACGTTTCAAGCCTCGCAAAGTGCAGTGGATTTCGCTTGCGGAACAATACCAAGATGAAGCGGTAGCCAAAGAACTTTTCGACTCTTTGGAAAAGAGGAAAACAACTCAAAAACAATTAGATGTACTACTCAAGTTCATGCAGTTGTCGAACTTTGGCAAAGAGGCGATACTTAAAAAACAGCTGACAGATTGCATAGATGGTCAGATGTCGAGCCTGAACACGCTCATCAAGAACGGAATACTGATACAAGAAGAACGTGTGGCGAGTCGTTTGGAGACCTACGAACGCACCACCACCCCCGACACCATTGCCCTCAACGAAGAACAACAAAAAGCCTTTGAAGCTCTTTCGACAAACACCCAGTCGGTCAGTCTGCTCCACGGAGTGACCTCAAGTGGCAAGACCGAAGTGTATATCAAACTCATTCAAAAAACTTTGGGACAAGGCAAGCAGGTGCTGTTTCTGCTGCCCGAAATTGCGTTGACGGCGCAGCTTATCAACAGATTGAGACGTTTCTTTGGCAATGAAGTTGGTGTATATCACTCCCGATTCTCACCAAGTCAAAGGGCGCAGGTTTGGCAACGTGCTCACAACCAAGATGGATACAAGATTCTGCTTGGAGCGCGCAGTGCTCTCTTCCTACCTTTCCACGACTTGGGTTTGGTGATTGTAGATGAAGAGCATGACCCATCGTACAAACAATACGAACCTGCGCCACGCTACGGCGGACGCGACACAGCCATCTATCTCGCACATCTTTGGAACGCCAAGACCGTTCTCGGCTCCGCCACACCCAGCATCGAGAGCTATTTCAACGTCAAAAACGGGAAATACGGATTCGCCGAGATGAAGCACCGTTTCGGCGGCCTGCAGATGCCCGAGGTGCTTTGCGTTGACATGAAAGAAGCCACGAAAAAGAAAGAAGTCAACGGCTATTTCTCCAAATTTCTCATCGATCATATCCAAGAAGCACTCAACAATCACGAACAAGTCATACTATTCCAAAACCGACGTGGGTTCTCGCCGCGGATTGAATGCAACGACTGCAACTGGACCCCGCAATGCGTAAACTGCGACGTGTCGCTGGTCTATCACAAAGCCACCAATAGTCTCCGCTGTCACTACTGCGGCTATTCCATCCCAGTCCCGACAGAATGTCCGCAATGCCATTCACGGCATCTTT
Source organism: Bacteroidales bacterium (assembly GCA_045597845.1). Lineage (GTDB taxonomy): Bacteria > Bacteroidota > Bacteroidia > Bacteroidales > P3 > Colimorpha. The sequence goes on from JAZLKZ010000085.1 coordinate 36,800, forward strand.
CCATGAAAGGATTTGGAACAGAGCGTATTGAAGAAGACCTCAGCATTCATTTCCCCAACGCCAGAGTGGCTCGTATGGATTTCGACAGCACACGTCAGCAAAACCACTACACCGAGCTAATCAACGACTTTGAAGACAGAAAGATAGACATTCTCGTAGGCACGCAGATGGTCACCAAAGGACTGGACTTCGACAATGTGAGCGTGGTAGGCATACTTAGTGCCGACAACCTTATCTATTTCCCCGATTTCCGCGCTTTTGAACGTGCTTTCCAGCAGATGATGCAGGTGAGCGGTCGCGCAGGAAGACACGGTCACCAAGGCAAAGTCATCATACAGACCTACAATCCTTGGCACCAAGCCATCCGCAACGTCATCGACAACGACTATCAAGAGATGTACAACAGTCAGGTGACGGAGCGGCGCGTGTTTCGATATCCACCCTACTACCGATTCATCGACATCACCCTTCGTCATAAAGACGAAGAACGCCTCAACGAAGGGGCGGCAACATTGGCAACGCAACTGCGCAGCGTATTCGGCAATCGAGTAATGGGTCCCGAATACCCAAGCATCAAACGGGTAAGAGGTCTTTATATAAAAAAGATAATGATTAGGTTCGAGCGCACCGAACCTGTTGCAGAAGCCAAAAACATCATTCTCGACATGGCGGACAAACTCACATTAGACAAGACTTTCGCTTCATTGTCAATTCATTTCGATGTAGATCCGCAGTAATAGTCTATGAATAGTGAATCAGAAATACACTTATAAATCATAATACACAACTCCATGAAGAAATTATTATTACCTCTTTGCATCCTTGTCGCTTGCCTTTCGGCTTGCGGCCACAAAACCGAAACCACTGATTTGCAACAGTCCACATCCATCACTTGGATTCAAGACAACCCCGAAGCGACAATGCAACCTTTGAGTCTTTACCCAACTGTTCCCGATTCGTTGTGGAAGGCTTTGGGGCTGCAAGAAGGCGTACCTAATTCAATGAGTTGCTGCCTGCTGCAAAGCGAAGGAAAGGACATCCTGATTGACGCGGGCTTGGGTGCTCCGTTCAGCCAACTGATTCCAAAACTCAAGGAATTGGAAGTCAATCCCGACTCACTCGAACTCATCTACATCACCCATCTCCATCCCGACCATATTGGAGGGCTGATGCACGAAGGCACTTGTCAGTTTCCCAATGCAAAACTCTATATCAACGAGTTGGAGTATGCTGCATGGACCGATTCCACTGCAGATTTGAACGTTCAAGTAATCAATACGCTGGACGCCTATCGCGACAACATTGTTTTATTTCACGCAGGAGATACCCTTGAAGGAGGCGTTGTTGCCATTGCCGCCTATGGTCACACTCCAGGACACACCATTTTCCAGAAAGACAGCATCTTGGTTGTAGGAGACATCATTCACGGAGTCGCACTCCAGCTCGAGCATCCTGAATATTGCGCCGCCTACGACAAAGATCCCGAAACGGCCATCGCGTCACGCATTCGAGTACTCGACTACGCCAAGCAAAACAATCTCATCCTCTACGGCATGCATTTCTCCGCCCCAGGATACATCAAATTCTAATGGCAGTTGTGGATCAAACAAAGAAAGGGAGCCGTACGGCTCCCTTTTGTTATTTAACGTTACAAAGACTATCGCACAAGCACCACTTTCTCCGCCGGCGCGTTGCCTACCTGAACGAAGAACACGCCAGTCTGGTTCTGAAGGATATCCTCGCTGTCGAGTCTCTTTTTCAGCAGTTGACGTCCCATCACGTCAAATACCCTCACCGTCTCGCCCATTGCGCCACAGATGCGGATGGTGTTGCCTGTCACCGTCAATGTGTAGCTCTTCTGTGCCGTTGCAATGCCTTCAGTGCTGTTCTCAAAATAGGCGGTGAAAGTGGAATCGGAATAGACTACAATGCTGCGGGGGTTCACCGTGTCGCCGTCCTGCCAATGAGAGAAACGACAAGATCCTACTGCCTCGGCAGTCAGTACTACGTTGTCGAGGTAGAGGAAAGTGCCGCCACCTTGCACCTGTCCCATTGAGACATCATTTGAGACACAAGTAACGGCGTAGCTGTTTCTGTCAAATTCAGCCACAAATGTCGTGTCTTGCGTGAGAACGAAAGTGCGGGGATTGTCGGTATTGCCGTCGTTCCACTGCGTAAAGTGATAACCATAATTGGCTACAGCAGATATAATACTTGGGTTCACACATGCAGAAGTCAGCAACGAGACGCTACCCATTGTGTCGTTGTTACATAACAACGTCATATCAAATGGGGGAATGAGTTCTTCTAAATAGCTACGATATGCATACCACCTTGAATTATAGGAATTGAAGCTACCACAGGGAATTTGGACTTCCCGAATAGGACAACCATTAAAGGCGTATGGATCCACTGTAGGTGCCGTCGGATTGAGTGAATAAATTGTACGAAGACCGCTACAATTATAGAAAGCATCAAACCCGATGTAAGTCACGGATTTGCCGATGGTCACACTCGTAAGGCTGCTGCAGCCATAGAAAGTTTCATTCCCGATTGAGGTCACCGAATTGGGAATGGCCACGCTCGTGAGATGGTCGCAAAAGAAGAAGACATAATCCCCAATAGAAGTCACGGAATATGCCCCCCCCCATAACTGACCGTAGAAGGAATGGTCAAAGCCCCCGTAGGCATAGTATAACCCGACCAAGGATTGTCAGTCCTGCTGCCTGGGTAAGTAACTGCAACTGTATGAGGCGATGACGAGGATGTAATGTTATAGTACAGCGTCTGTCCCGAGGGCGCCACAGCGCTGAAATCGTACGCCCTGCTGACGAAACAGCAAGCCAACAAAACCGACAAAACAAGATATTTTTTCATGGCTTAATGACTTTAAGATTTCTACTCTATTGAATATCAGATAGCATTATCAATGCATTAACATAATTATTTTGCAATTGCAAATATAGTCAAAATATTTAACATATAATACATCAATCAATCAATTCAACAATTAAAAATACTTGCACCAATTCACAAATTCGGTACATGATAATCCCTTGATTGTTTACCAGAACAGAACTAATAAAGGAAATTGTTGTAGGGATAGCGGATGGCGTGGATGCGCTTGACTTCGTCGTACATCAATGTGCGGAGAGCGTCGATGTTGGTTTTTTGGGTTGAGGAGATGAAAATGGGCTTGTAGGAGGCGTTTTCCTTTGCCATCCACGACTGTTGGAGCATTTCCAGAGGCCAGTTAGCCTTGGTCATAGGAGTCAGGTCGTCCTCTTCTTTCTGAATATAGGTATATGCATCTATCTTGTTGAACACCATTATGGTGGGCTTGTCAACGGCGCCAATCTCCTCAAGGGTCTTGTTGACAGAGGCAATCTGTTCTTCGTAGTTGGGATGGGAAATATCCACCACATGCATCAGCACGTCGGCTTCGCAAACCTCGTCGAGGGTGGATTTGGACGACTCCACCAATCCATGAGGCAACTTGCGGATAAATCCTACTGTGTCAGTAAGCAAGAACGGAAGATTGTCGATCACCACCTTGCGCACCGTGGTGTCGAGTGTGGCGAAGAGTTTGTTCTCGGCAAATACATCGCTCTTGCTCAGCAAGTTGAGCAAGGTGGATTTCCCCACATTGGTATAGCCCACAAGCGCCACACGCACAAGCGATTCCCGATTCTTGCGTTGCAGCACTTTCTGTTTGTCAATAGCGGCGAGTTTCTGCTTGAGGAGTACGATTTTTTCGGTGATAAGACGGCGGTCGGTCTCAATCTGCGACTCACCTGGGCCGCGCATGCCAATACCACCTCTTTGACGCTCCAAGTGGGTCCACATACGAGTCAGACGTGGCAACATATACTGCAACTGAGCCAGTTCCACTTGCGTCTTGGCAATGGAAGTGCGGGCGCGCTTGGCAAAAATATCGAGAATGAGCGTGGTACGGTCGAGAATGCGACAATTGAAAGCACGTTCAAGGTTACGAAGCTGTGCAGGAGAGAGTTCGTCATCAAACACGACAAAGTCAGCGTCCAAAGCATTCTTGTACTCAATCACCTCCTCCAATTTTCCACTCCCGATATAAGTCTTTGTGTCGGGTCGGTCGAGTTTTTGGATAACCTGCTTGACAGCTACACCACCTGCTGTGTCCAAAAGAAAAGCCAACTCATTGAGACATTCTTGAGTATGTTCCATGGTATCGTTGGAAGGGCACACAGAAACCAATATGGCTTTTTCGAGAACGGGAGCGGTGGAAATCATGTCAATGGAGGATGTTCAGATGTTTAGAGTTTCAGACGTTCAGATTCTGTATATCTGTAAATCCAAAAATCCGTATATCTATATTTTCACTATTCACAGCGTTTTATCACGTTTAGGCTCAAGGCTTACTTTAGATGGTTTTAGCGTAGCATTGTGGAGAATTTCGTTGAGTTGTTTGCCGTATGCCTCCCAGCTGAAATGCTCATGCACATAGTCGAAAGCTTTCTCTGCTTGAACCTTGGCAGCCTCTTCGTCACGCAAGAGAGAGAGGATATGGTTTGCCAAAGTCTGCGGATCGTCACCTACCAAGATGTTATGCCCCGTAGTGCCACCCAATGGATTGTTGGCGATAGGAGTTGTAACGCAGGGAATCTTCATCGCCATGGCTTCCAGGAGCTTGTTTTGCAAGCCAGAGCCTTCCTGCATAGGAGCGGCAAAAATGCGCGACTTGGTGTAACACTCGCGGATATCTTCCACCCAACCCGTCACCGTCACACGGTCGGAAGCGAGACCACGCACGCGTTTCTTGGGACTTGCACCGGCAAGAAGCACTTTTGCCTTAGGCATCTCTTTCCAAACCAATGGCATAACCTGTTCTACAAGGTAGCATACCGCACTGATGTTGGGCTGATACTGCATATTGCCGCAGAACACCACGTCGTATTCCTTTGGGCAATCTACAGGCTTGTATTTCTCAAAATCAACACCATTGGGAACGATATGAATCTCCTCGTTCAAGCGGTGTGGGATGGCTTCACTATCGGGTTCGGAAATGATGGTGAGGGCGTCAAAAATCTTGAAAGCGTTGTACTCGGTAGAACGCAACATCTTAAATTCATAGTGCATGATATAGTGCCACAATCCTTTGGCAGACTGCATCCTACGTTCAGTATTCATTGAAAGTGCATCCTGAAAATCCATGACCTTGGGGACAATGGAACGGCTAATCCACGGCATGGTACGCACCATCTGGCTGTAGATTACATCGGGTTGCACGCTCTTCTCGAACGACTTGTAGCCTTTGCGCGCAGCCTTGGAATCCCAGTAACCAATCTGTAACGACTTGGTGGAAAAGTAATTGCGGACAACATTCCACATTCCCGAAAACATTGGAGGACGCACGATGCGTATTTCCTTGCAGAAAGGTTGCAAGCATTCAATTTCTTCGGGTTTGACTTTAACGTGTGAAACGGCAAAGAGATAAATGTCGTTGTAGTGCGACAAAACTTTTATCTGGTTAAAGGCACGCAGTTTGTCACCTTTGTCAAGAGGATATGGGAATCGTGGTAGAACTACAAGAACCTTCATTTTTTAATTGATAATTGATAATTGATAATTGACAATGAGTTAAGATCTGGTCACAAATCACTGGTCGCCAAACATAGTGGTTTGAGTGCCTTCGGCGAAACCTTGCTGAGCATCAAGGGCATCTCCAGAGAGTTCGCCGCTCTCGTCCAACACTTGCTCGTCTTCGGGTTCCGGCTCGGGCAACGGATCGAGCCAATTGAAGGACTTGACCTCAAAAGTGGTGATACGCTTGCCTTTGGCCTTGTAGCCTTTAACACCGATAAAATCATACACTTCAATGATTTCTGACTGAATCTTTTTGTTGCTCGAAGCATCATAGACCACCTCCAGACGGGGAAAAGTATCGAGAGAATAGGAAATCATAGTGTCGCCACTACCCTCTTCGAGGAAAGCGAGTTTCTTATCGCTAACCTCCTCAAAGAAACGTTTTAGGTAGTAGCTACCCGAGGTTTTTTCCTTGTAGATTACAGAAACGATGGCCTTGGAATAATATTTTCGGATAAGCGAGAGATCGTCGTCGTAGTGGTTGGAGAGGTCGAAATTGGTAGTACGCATGGCACCCGACTGCATAAGTGTAAAAATCTTGTCGGAGCCCTTGAACTCACCGAGATAGCTTCCTGCCTCGCTGACATTGAGGCGTTTGACACTCTCGTCGAACCAAATCTTGCGCGCTCCCAAAGTAGAGACGCCCTCGTCCTTAAGGCTGATGTTGCGCACTGCGTTGCGAGTGAGTATGTTGCCGATAGATTGGCGGCCCTTGATAGCGATGGTGGCGAAGTTGAAGTCGAAGCTGGTCTTCTTGAGTTTGGGCTTGCTCACATGATGAACTGTGATTGTTTCCGCCTCGCCGTTGGGATTTGCGGTGAAATAGAGCACCTTGGTGCCTTTGGTACCTTTTGTGAGGGAATAGTCCTTATCGCGTGTGATGCCTACCACGGAGAAACGTTTCACCATGACGTAGCCGGCATTGCCGTCTCTATATATCATATTATATACGGTACGTTCGTCCTTCTTGCGAAAGACCGATATGAAAAGGATTTCCTTGCACTCCTGCGAACCTACGAAACCCTTTTCCTGCACCTTGGAAACCATCATGGTACCGTCGCGGCGGAATACGATGATGTCGTCCATCTTGGAGCATTCGCACACCAGTTCCACATCCTCCTCCTTTTTCAAGGCGTAGCCGGCGAAACCCGTGGTGCGGTTTACATAAAGCTTTTCATTGGCAACGGCAACCGTCACAGCTTCAATGTCTTCAAAGTTGCGAATTTCGGTCTTTCTTTCACGTCCCTTGCCATATTTTTCAAGGATATGCTGGAAATAGTTGATGGCGTAATCCACAAGATGCTCAAGGTGGTTGCGCACCTCGTCCATGGCCATCTCTATGTTGGCGATTTCCTCCTCCGCCTTCTTGATGTCGAACATGGAGATTTTGCGGACAGGCTTTTCGCAGAGCTTGAGCACATCCTCACGCGTAATTTCCTTATGGACCAATTTGCGATAAGGGTCGAAGGCACGCTCGATGCCCGTAACCTGCATGTCCCAGTTTTCGAAATTCTTCTTCTCCAACACTTTATAGATGCCTTTCTCGAAGAAAATCTTCTCCAAAGACACCCAATGCCATTTGTCTTCGAGTTCGGCAAGCTGAATTTCAAGTTCCTGGCGCAGCAGATCCTTCGTACGGAGCGTAGAATGGCGCAATATGTCACTCACGGTCATGAAAACCGGCTTGTTGTTCTTGATGACGCAAGTCTGCGGCGAGAAACTGACCTGACAACTTGTAAAGGCGTAAAGCGCATCGATGGTTTGGTCGGGAGAGATACCCGAAGGCAGATAGACCACAATTTCGGCCTCCGCAGCCGTATTGTCGTCCACTTTTTTGATCTTGATCTTGCCCTTTTCCGTTGCCTTTACAATGCTGTCCTTGATGTCGGATGTTGTAACGCCATAAGGAATCTCGGTAATCACGATAGCCTTGCGCTTGTCGTCGTAGTGCATCTTGGCGCGGATGCGGAGACGTCCACCCTGGGCGCCGTCGTTGTATTTCGAGACATCGATCATGCCACCCGTAGGAAAGTCGGGGTAGATTTCGAAAGGTTGGTCCTTGAGGATGGCGATGCTCGACTCAAGGAGTTCGATAAAGTTGTAAGGCAGTATAACGGAAGTCAATGTAACAGCGATACCCTTTGTGCCGTGTGCGAGAAGCAAGGGAAACTTAACGGGAAGCGTTTCGGGTTCTTGATTGCGACCGTCGTAGCTTGGAAGCCAATGTGTGGTCTTTGAATTGAAAACCACCTCTTTGGCGAATTTCGAGAGGCGCGCCTCAATATAACGGCCAGCGGCCGCGTCGTCGCCCGTAAGGATGTTGCCCCAGTTACCCTGACAGTCGATGAGAAGGTTTTTCTGCCCCATGTTGACGAGAGCGTCCTTGATGGAAGCGTCGCCGTGGGGATGGTAGGCCATAGTACGGCCCACAATGCTCTGAACCTTGTTGAGGCTACCATCGTCCATTTCCTTCATGGTATGAAGGATACGACGCTGAACAGGCTTCAGACCGTCGTCGATGTGAGGCACCGATCGGTCGAGGATGACATCCGAAGCGTAGTCAATCCAATAGTCGCGGAACATGCTGTTCAACGAAATGGTAGCGCCCTCAGCGGAGGAGGCAGTCTCTTCTTCCTGAGGAATTTGGGTATGAACGGTAGGTTCTTCCAGTTGGGAAGAATCGTTTGGTGTTTCTTCGTCTCTGTTTTTCAACTCGTCTTCTTCCATTCGAGAGATTATTTAGATAATCTGCAAAATTACAGAATAATGCCCAAAGACGGAACAACTATGCATAATACTTTTTAACATAGTTGCAAACGTTCTCTTTGATTCCGATTCTCTTTTGCAAAAGAGGAACGAGTGGAACTCAATATTACATACTTGAAAACACGAATTCCTTATTTTGAGAAATGCTAAAACACGAATAAAAAGTAATATTATGTAGTTTATTGATTCAATTAAAAAGAGGCTGCATGATTCTTCGTGGCAAGTCATATTTTTTTCGTAACTTTGCAGTTTGAATTTTTTTGCAACAAAAATCATATTTCCATGAATATCGCTCCTAAGTATGATCCCTCTATCGTTGAGGAAAAATGGTACTCTTATTGGTTGGAAAAGAAGCTTTTCCACTCCGAGCCCGACACTCGCATTCCCTATACCGTAGTCATTCCGCCACCCAACGTGACGGGGGTGCTCCACATGGGTCACATGCTCAACAACACCATACAGGACGTGCTGGTGCGTCGCGCTCGCATGATGGGCAAACACGCCTGCTGGGTTCCGGGTACCGACCATGCCTCTATCGCTACCGAAGCCAAGGTGGTGAACATGCTGAAGGAGCGCGGCATCGACAAGCGCTCGCTGACGCGTGACGAATTCATGAAATACGCCTGGGAATGGAAGGAAGAGCATGGTGGCATCATCCTCAAACAGCTGCGCAAACTCGGCGCCAGCTGCGACTGGGACCGTACCGCCTTCACCATGGACCCCATCCGCTACGAAAGCGTCATCAAGGTGTTTGTGGATCTCTACGACAAAGGTCTCATCTACCGTGGCGTGAGAATGGTGAACTGGGATCCCAAGGCCCTCACCGCCGTGAGCGACGAAGAGGTCATCTACAAGGAATCTCAATCCAAGCTCTACTACCTCAGATACTATATTGATACACCAGCAACCACCCAGTTCGACCTCAAGGATGTTACCGACTCGGAAGGCAACGCCATTCCCTGCGGCATCAAACAGAACGAGAAAGGCTACTATGTAATCGTCGCAACCACGCGTCCCGAGACCATCCTGGGCGATACCGCAGTGTGCGTGCATCCCCAAGACCTGAGATACAGCCAGATGAAAGGCATGAAAGTCGTTGTGCCCGGCGTAGGCCGCAGCGTGGCCATCATCATGGACGAATATGTTGACCGTGAATTTGGTACGGGTGCCTTGAAAATCACCCCCGCCCACGACATCAACGACTACAACTTGGGCATGAAATACAACCTCGAGACCATCGATATCTTCAACGACAATGGCACTCTGAACGAGAAGGGCGGCAAATACAAGGACATGGACCGCTTTGCCTGCCGCAAGCAGATTGTCAAGGATCTCGAAGAATTGGGCCTTATCGAGAAAATCGAGGACTACACCAACAAGGTAGGTCACAGCGAACGCACCGACGCAGTCATCGAACCCAAGCTCTCCGCCCAGTGGTTCATGAAGATGAGCGACATCGCCAAGAAAGCCCTCGAAGTGGTGGAAGACGACACTATCCAGTTCCATCCCGCCAAGTTCAAGAACGTCTATCGCCATTGGCTCGAAAACATCAAGGATTGGTGCATCAGTCGCCAACTTTGGTGGGGACAGCGCATTCCCGCCTACTATCTTGAGGTGGAAGGTCGCACGGAGACTATCGTGGCAGAGACAAAGGAAGAAGCTTTCCAAAAGGCACAGCAGCGTTTCGGAAAGGCTGCAAGTTCCATCGACCAGCTGCGTCAGGACGAAGATGTGCTCGACACCTGGTTCAGCTCTTGGCTCTGGCCCATCAGCCTCTTTGACGGCATCCGCAATCCCGACAATCCCGAAATCAAATACTACTACCCCACCAACGACCTCATCACTGCTCCCGACATCATCTTCTTCTGGGTTGCCCGCATGATTATGGCTGGCGAGGAATACCGCGACAAGGTGCCATTCCACCATGTCTATTTTACCGGAATCGTACGCGACAAGTTGGGCAGAAAGATGTCCAAGTCGCTCGGCAACAGTCCCGACCCCATCAAGCTCATTGAGCAATACGGTGCCGACGGTGTGCGTATGGGCATGTTGCTCACCGCTCCCGCTGGGAACGACCTGCCTTTCGACGAGAGCATCTGCGAACAGGGACGCAATTTCTCAAACAAGATTTGGAACGCCCTGAGGCTCGTAAAAGGCTGGGAAGTATCGGAAGAACTCAAGCAACCCGAAGAATGCAGCCAAGCCGTCGAGTGGATCGAGCAACGTATGGCCTGCGTGCTTGAAGAGGTGGAACGCGATTTCGACCAATACCGCCTCAGCGAAGCCCTCATGGCGACCTATAAACTCATGTGGGACGACTTCTGCTCTTGGTATCTCGAAATCATCAAGCCCGCATACCAGGCCCCCATCGACCGCGAAACTTACGAAGCAACCATCCGCATTTTCGAGCGCCTCATGTGCATGCTCCACCCCTTCATGCCTTTCGTAACCGAAGAGGTTTGGCACACACTGCGCGAACGTCCCGAAGAGGCTTCCATCATGGTGCAACACATGCCCATGAGCGTGTTCTTCGACCAGAGAATGCTTGATGGATTCGCCAAGGCGCAGGAAACCATCGCCGGCGTGCGCAACATCCGCAACTCAAAGGGACTATCGCCCAAAGAGGCTTTGGAACTCTTCATCCGCGAAAGCGAAGCCGACTCCCGCTTCGACAACATCATCAAGAAAATGGCAAACGTGAGCAAGGTGGAATACGTGAGCGAAAAAGTCGAAGGAGCCATCAGCTTCATGGTGGGAACCGCCGAATGCTTCGTTCCAATGATCCAGAACATCGACAAGGATGCCGAACTCAAGAAGTTGCAAGAAGAACTCGCCTACACCGAAGGATTCCTCAACAGTGTGATGAAGAAACTCGGCAACGAGAAGTTCGTGAACGGCGCTCCCGAGAAGGTGGTGAACATCGAACGCCAAAAGAAAGCCGACGCGGAAAGCAAGATTGCCGCCATCAAAGCTCAGATTGCAATGTTAAACGCATAATACATAAATAAGAAATTTAATAAAAAAACAAGAAAATCGGAAGTGAACTTCCGATTTTCTTGTTTTTATGCTTTGCATAATCAAAAAGCATCAATATTCTCTAAGATTTTTCCCTTTAGGATATTTCACCGTATAGGAGAAGGTAAGGGTCTTTTCCTGTCGGGGTTCCAAGGTTACCAACCAACGGAGAAGGCCTGTCTGGCTGTTGTATTCGGCACTGCCCGTGACCACATTGCCAACCTTGATTTCGGCATTTCCGGAAAGCGGAACTTGGTCTTTGAGCGTGACTTCAATCTTCTCATTCTTGGTGTTCTTAAGAGTGAGTTTCACTGTAACAGTCTCTTCGATTTCCTTGGAAAGCAAGCCACTCTTGTCGGGAGAAGACTTGACGACCTTTCGGATGACGTTCACGTTACGGTCTTCGCCAATGGAGAAACGCAGCGTATCGCCGACACCGGAAGTAGCAATGTCGGAACGGGAAACAAACTTGTTGTTGAGATACACCGCACAATTGGCATCAAGTAATCCGAGAGCCTCCCAGTCGGGCAAAAGGGCTGTGTAATAGACTTTTTCCTCAATCTTGGGCGTGGTGAAACGGGCGAAAGTGATGTTGGTGGTATCGCTGGAGAGGAGCATGGTCTGTCCCTTCATCGTGGGGTCGAAAGGAATGGTCTGCTTGGTATTGAGGGTGTATTCACGGCTGAGCGTGAATTCTTGGCCAACAGCGGGTTCCATACTAAGATTCAGAGCATCTTCAGCAACAAAAACCTCTTCTTCAGCATCAGCCATCTCCATCGTTGTCATAGTGTTACGCATCATCGCCTTGCTTTTGGCAAAACCATTAGCTCTATATGTAATGGGTTCGACAAAATCGAGATAGTAGGGATACAAAGCTTGGTCGAAGCCGGCATAGCCCGCTTGGTGGGTCGAGAAGACTATGGGACAGTTGCGCCAATGTTCGCCAGTATTTTGGCTTACAGATGCCTTGAGCATGAAGATGGCACGATGAAGGTCTTCGTCGAGCATGGCATCGTATGAATAATTGCAGCGCACACTGGAGACGAAATAGCTGTAGCTGATACGGGCGTTGGCGAGAGCCTTGTTGGCATAAATGCTGACCTCAATGCTGTTCTCTGTCTTGTTGAGGGATTTGCCTCCCGTGTTGCGGAGCAGCAGTGCCTCCATGTCGGAATTGATTTGCGAGAGTTGATAATAAAAATCGTCGTTTTCCGACTGGGCTTTGCTTATCGCGGCGTTGATGCGCTGCGTCTCAGAACGTTGGTACTCGAACTGCGCCTTGAGATTGTCAATAGTGTCGAACTTTTCAGGAGTTTTCACCGCCTTGAGGTTGTTCAACGCACTCAGTTGCTTGTTGAGCGTGGAAATCAGCGAATTGTTGTTTTTCACCTTCAACAAAAGATCATCTTGCTTGTTGACCAGCGTTTGGTATTGGGCAAAAGCGGCAGCTGGCAAACTTTTTTCAGCAGCCACCTTGTTAGTCAGTGTGTTGTGGCTGAGTTCCATTGCGCTGATAAACCAATCGGGCGAAGAGGAAAAATGCACTCCATCGGCTTGGATGGAATTGGCATTTTCCGAAAAAATTAGCTTGTTGTCGCCCTGACGGAGGTTAACCGTAGCGCTTTTCTCCACCAAAGCCCCATTGGGATAGATGGTCACTTTGTCGATTTTGCTCCGCACTTCAGTTTGCGCAAATGCAGCAGTGCCCAAAGCAAGCAAAGCAAAGGGAAGGATTAGTTTTTTCATGTTTTTATGTATTTCAAAGGTTTATACTTATTAGAACTAACATCGTGAAACAGAGGTTTAGAAGACCTGCACCCAAAAGACATTTGTTGTATTGTTTTCCTTCGGATTTCAGCACTTTGACTGTGAGGAAGATTGCAGGAACGACAATGAGCATGGGCAAGAGTTTTCCAAAAGCGAGATAGGCGAACAGAGGCATCAATGCCACCACGCAGCAATAGCCAACCTCCCCAGCCCTTTTTCCGAAACGGACAGGGAAAGTCTTCTTACCTACCTCTCGGTCATCCTCGATATCACGTAGATTATTGGTAATCAATACGCACATCGAAATCAACCCACACACAGCTCCAGCATAAAAGGCTTGCCATAAATAGGAACCCGTTTGCAGATAGGCAGTCCCCGCCGTAGCAATTACGCCATAGTAGAGGAATACGAAGATGTCGGCGACGCCGAGATAGGAAAGAGAATGATTGGTGGCGGTGTAGAGCCAGGCAAACAGAATTGCTGTGACACCGATTATCAAGATAGGCCAGCCGCCGACCCACAGCAGATAGGCACCCATCAAGACAGACAAAGCCAAGGCGATGAGGCAAGCCCGAAGCATACGCTCCTTGCTCACCAGACCCTCGGCGAGCGCACGACTGAAGCCCACCCTGCCAGCCTTGTCCGCCCCACGGACATAGTCGTAATAGTCGTTCACCAAATTGGAGAAAATCTGCAAATCCAAGGCGCAGAGCAACGTGACGATTGCCACAAGCCAATTGCCGACACCCGAAACACACAGTCCGACCACGACAGGACAAGCCGAAGCAAAAAGCGTTTGAGGTCGTATGATTTTAAGCCATTTCATTGCGAAAAATAAAGTATAAAAGTTATTGGGCATGATAGATTGTAGCGATACCGAAAGTGAGGGTTTTGTAGCTCACGTTTTGAAACCCGGCTTGACGCAAATGATTGCACATCTCTTCGCCCCAAATAAAATGTTTCACACTGGAATTGAGGTACTTGTAAGCAGTAGTGTCCTTGCTGAGCCACTTGCCGACAAGAGGGAGAATCTTGGAGAAATAGAAATCATAGCAAAAGCGGATCAATGGATTTTCAGGATAGGAAAACTCCAAAATCACCAACTCGCCATCAGGTTTCAGCACACGATGCATCTCCAAAAGCCCTTTGTCCAAATCGGCGAAATTCCTCACCCCGAAAGCACATGTAACGGCATCGAAACTGCTGTCTTCGAATGGCATATTAGTAGCATCCACATGCCGAAATGCAACCTTATCCTGCAAATTCAACCGTTCCATCTTCTCCTTGCCCAGACGCATCATCTCATCCGACAGGTCGATTCCAACCACATGAGAAGCCTTGGATTGGTGCAGCAATTCCACCGCAAAATCAGCCGTTCCGATAGCCACATCAAGCACATTTTCATTCCGTCGCATCATCTTCACCGCCTTGCGCCTCCACCGCTTGTCAATCCCAGCCGACAAAAGGTGGTTGAGTTTGTCGTAGGTAGGTGCAATACGATTGAACAGATTGCCGATATTCGCTTTTTCTTCTTGCATGATACTTAATTGCTTAGTGAATCAGAAATCCCCCTTTTTGAGTTTGCGGCTAATCCAGATGGCGTAAGGAACAGACAACAGGAACGTGCATACGTCCGCCACAGCCTGCGTCATTTCCACGCCATGCAAGCCCAAGAAGCACGGCAAGATAAATACTGTAGGAATAAAGAAAAGTCCTTGTCTTGCGGCACTCAACAAGGTGGCAGGAAGGGTCATACGGATGTTTTGGAACAGCATGTTTGTGGAGGTGGAGAGACCCACCAAAGGGAAAGCGGCACACTGCCAACGCAACGCTCTGGCACCGATAGCAATCAGCTCGGGATCCTCGCTACGGAAGATTGCGACAATCTGAGGCGCGAAAAGCAATCCCATAACCGAGACTGCACAAAGAAACAATGTTGAAACTGTAACAGCGAAGAAATAGGACTGTCTAACACGCTCATATTTCTTGGCACCAAAGTTATACCCACACACCGGTTGGAAACCTTGGATGAAGCCCAAAGCCAGCGAAAAGGCGAACATCATGGTACGGGAAACCACGGCAAAAGCAGCCACGGCGGAAGCCTCGTGACCAGGAACGGCATGTCGCACAGCGGCATAATTTAAGCAAATGGCTGCCGTACAATTGAAAGTCTGACGAATCAACGAAGGCAACCCTCCCGCCACTATGTCGCGATAGCACTGCCTCGAAGGCTTGAAGTTGCGGAAGGCGATATGCACCGAATCGTTCCTGAATGTGCCCCAAAGCAACAACGACCAGCTGAACAGCTGACTGATGGCGGTAGAGAGCGAAGCACCCGTAACGCCCAAATCAAGAGCAAAAATAAAGATTGGATCGAGAATAATGTTCAAGACAGCGCCCGACACGATGCCAATCATGCCAAAACGCGCGTTGCCTTGCAAACGGAGCTGGTTGTTGAGCGTTAGTGCCGACATCATGAAAGGCGAAGCCAAAAGAATGTATCGCAGATAGTCGTTGGAATATGGAACCACTTCAGGCGTAGCGCCCAAAAGCACAGAGAGTTGCGTCAAGAAGAATATTCCAACCACGGCAGCCACAACGCCAATGATGAATGGCGTAAAGAAACCCACGGCAGCCATGCGAGCCGCATTGTCGCGCTGCTTGGCGCCCAATGCCGTGGAGATATAGTTTCCCGAACCATGTCCGAAGAAAAATCCCATGGCTTGGATGAAAGTCATATAAGCGAACGAAATGCCGATACCTGCCGTAGCTTCCGTAGAAAGGTGTCCCACAAAAGCGGCATCCACCACGTTGTAGAGCGCACTTACCACCATGCTTAACATGGTTGGAATGGCAAGCCTCAACACAAGCCTCCTTACTGGAGTCTCGGTCATCTCTATATATTTCTGGTCAAGTGAAGACAAGTGAGAATTGAAAATTATTTAGTTAAGAGTCAAAAAGTCACCATACACTAATCACACTATCGATTTTTTCGGATAATGTCCGTGGTACCCATGGAGTTGAGCAACGTTGTTTGTGCCTTGTATTGCCTGCCGTCACGCCAATAGGTCACTTCCACCTTGTCACCGGGATTGGAACGTCCCAGTTCCTCCATCATTTCCGCAAAGGAATTGACATTCATACCATTGATAGACAGAATCACATCACCCTTACGAATACCCATGTTGTCAGCCGCACAATCCTGAGCAACACCTTCCACATAAATGCCCTTAACGTCCTTCATTCCCAGCACCTCTGCCATCTGAGCGGTTACTTCGGTTATAGTAACGCCCAAATAAGCACGCTGCACATAGCCATACTGCATCAAATCTTTTGCGACCTTCTGCGCGATATTGGAAGGAATGGCAAAACTATAGCCCGTATAGTAGCCGTCGCCCGAGGCGATTGCCGTAACTATGCCAATCAGCTCTCCGTTGCCATTTACCAACGCTCCACCCGAATTGCCCGAATTCACGGCGGCATCTGTCTGAATGAACGACTCGATAGGGCTTTCAAGACCTTTGGAATTCTCAATGATGTTCATATTTCGCGCCTTGGCGCTGATGATGCCTGCCGTAACCGTAGAAGTAAGGTTGAAAGGATTACCAATGGCAAGCACAGGCTCGCCGATGCGCGCCATGTCCGAATTACCAAACGGAATGGACTGCAATCCAGTAAGGTCAATCTTGATGACCGCAAGATCGGAAGCAGGATCGATGCCCACCAATCGAGCCGCAACCACACGTTTGTCGTTCAAAGTCACACTGATACGTTCTGCATCCTGCACCACATGATTGTTCGTCACGATATAACCATCGGAAGAAATAATCACACCCGAGCCGAAAGCATTATAGGTCTGACGCTGAACACCTTGGTTGATAATCATACCGAAAAAAGTCTGATAAAGCGGCGTAAGCTTCGTCATTTCGGTCTTGATATGCACAACGGCATCGATGGTATTTGCCGCCACATCAGAAAAATCCACATAGGTAAGATTTTGATTGTTGAGTGGTTGAGCCGCCAAGTTGTTGGGTTCAGTCTTTCCCGTACAAGCCGTAGTGCAATCAAGCACCCCGACCACTGTCAAAACGATGAAAACAAATTTATACCTTTGCATTTTATTAATTGAGAATTGAAAATGAGCAACGAGTCTTACTGTTCACAAATCACTTTTCACAGGTCACAATAGCACATCAATAATAACTTTTTTGGAGGCATTTTAGTATATCTTTAGTTTTTTTTGTAATTTTGTAAGCAATATGAAAATAATCATACTTGGCACAGCACACCCCTATCGTGGTGGTTTGGCAGCGTTCAACGAACGTCTCGCCCATCAATTCGTGGAAGAAGGCCACGAAGTAGAAATGGTCACATTCACCTTGCAATACCCTGGTTTTCTGTTTCCTGGAAAAACCCAGTTCACCGATGCCCCTGCACCCGAAGCACTTCCCATCTCTCGAAAAATCAATTCCTGCAATCCATTCAACTGGCTCAAAGTCGGCAAAACCATTCGCAAGAAAAATCCCGATTTGGTCATTTTCGCCTACTGGATGTCGTTCTTCGCGCCATGCTACGGCACCATCGCCCGCCAAATTCGCAAGAACCACCACACAAAATGCATCGGGCTCATCCACAACATGATTCCACATGAACCCAATATCCTCGACAAACTATTCCCGGGCTATTTCGTGGGAGCAATGGATGGCTTTACTGCGCTTTCGGATTCGGTAGTACACGACATCGAGAAATACGACCACAAAAGCACCCCCAAGCAATTCTCCCCCCACCCCATCTACGACCACTATGGTGCGTTGATTCCCAAGAACGATGCAATTCAACTGATTCAAATAGACCCACGTTTCAAATACGTGCTCTTCTTCGGATTTATCCGTGGCTATAAAGGATTGGATTTATTGTTAGAGGCTTTCGCTGACACCCGATTGAAAGATCTTGGTGTAAAACTGATTGTCGCGGGAGAATTCTACGGAAATCCCAAACCCTATCTGGACCAAATTGAGAACTTAGGCATAGCCGATCGTGTGGTGCTAAAGACCGACTATATTCCCGACGAAGAGGTGAATCGTTATTTCCGTGCATGCGACATTGTGGCACAACCCTATAAGAGTGCCACCCAAAGCGGCGTAACCCAGATAGCCTTCCATTTCGAAAAGCCCATGCTCGTGACCAATGTCGGCGGACTGCCCGAGATTGTACCCAACGGCAAGATTGGCTACGTCGTAGAACCCAACGCCCAGCAAATAGCCGATGCATTGGTCGCTTATTACCAAGAAGATAAGGAATCAACGTTCATTGAGAACGTGAAGGAGGAAAAGAAGAAATATGCGTGGGACAAGATGACCGCCACCATACTATCGGTCTATGCGGACTCTCGGGTCTAAGACTCCGTAGAGGATATCCACCACGATATTGATTACCACCAACAAAAGACAGACGAAAAGGATGGCACCCATCACTACGGGAAAATCGTATTTTTCCAAGCCATCCACAATCACGATGCCCATACCTTTCCAGTCGAACACATACTCCACAAAGACCGCACCCGCCAACAAACTTGCCAACCAACCCGACGCCGAGGTCACTACGGGATTCATTGCATTACGCAAAGCGTGCTTTACAACCACCCTACGGAATGGCATACCCTTGGCTTTGGCTGTACGGATATAGTCCTGCGACAAAGCCTCCAACATCGAATTCTTTGTAAGCTGCGTAAGCGTGGCGAGCGGACGGATACCCAAGGTTAGCGCCGGAAGAATCAAGTTTTTCAAATCAAGATACTCCCCTTCGCCATAATCATCCACGGTAAACAAGTTGCCAAACATGTTGAGGTGGGTCCAATCCGCCAATACGTAAGCGAAAAGCCAAGCGATGAGAATGGCGGCAAAGAACGACGGTAACGACATTCCAAACGTAGAGAGCGTCAAAGTAAGACGATCAATCCATGTGTCTTTGTGCAAGGCAGATATGATGCCCAACACAATGCCGACAAACAGGGCAAACGCCATGGCCACAACCGCCAACAAAGCCGTTTGGGGGAATGCCGTAGCAATGATTTCACTCACCTTGCGTTTTGATTGATAGGATCTTCTAAGATATGGAGCCTTCAATACAATCGTTGTTGTACCGATATTCGCTATCCGCTTATAAGGGGCATACTTACTATCGTCGAGGAAGAAATAGCTTTTGGAATCGCTGTTGTTATGAAAGGATATGGGAGCCAAATCGTTGAGATAGTTCAAGAACTGCATCCCCATCGGCTTGTCACGACCCAAATCCCGGTTGATAATCTCAATACTTTCCGCATCGGCCCTTTGCCCCAGCATCATTCGGGCAGGATCTCCCGGCAAGATATTGAAGAGAAAGAACACCAACGTGACCACTCCTAATATCACCAGGAATCCATACAAAAGCCGTTTCAGAATATAGCGGAACAAAGGAATTGAAAATTAAGAATCGAGAATAAGTTAAGAGGACACATTTCAAGGCTCACTGTTCGCAGACTTCAGGCCACGCACTACGGATTTCTTGGCCACAAAGTCTTTGAGGTAGAAGGGTTCGAAATAGGCGACATCTTCTGTTTTTTGCTGTTGCAGACATTGCTCGGCGAGTTGCACCATGCCTTGCGCGGAAATGCAGAAATCGGGACTGTAGCGTGCATTGGGATGCTGTCCCAAATTAGGACGGGTCTTTTCGGCACCATCGCCAATAAAAACAACCTCATGTTCATTCAGATAGGCATCGTAGATGCCCTCCTCAACAATGTCGGCAGCCACTTCCCTAACCTCATGCAACAAAGACTCCGTACCACGAGCGTAGAATGCCGCATAGCATTCCATTCTTCTTGCGTCAATCATCGGACACACCAAACCGTTGTATTCGGGATGGACAGCAAAATACTGCGCAGCCATGCTCTCCAAAGTGGGAACGGCAAGAAATGGTTTTCCCAAGCCATAGCAAAGTCCTTTGGCGGTGCTCACGCCAATACGCAAGCCCGTATAGGAACCTGGACCACTGCTTACACATACGGCATCCAAGTCATTTGGTGTCAATCCTGTTTGGGAGAATATTTCGTCAATAAAAACAGCCAATTTCGAGGAATGGGCATTCTGCTCTTCGCTGTGGCGTTCTGCAAGTACTGCGCCATTTTTTTCCAACACTACAGAACAGACGGAGGTAGCTGTTTCAAGAAGTAATATTGTCATGCTGAGATTAGAAGGTTGGGGGATTTGAATTAAATTAAGAGTTCTCGATTCACTACTCACAGTTCACAATTCACAAACTAAAACCAATAGCGATAGACTGGACTCTTGGTGTTCAGATAGGGTTTGAGTTGCTCTTTGGAGAGGAAGAATTCCGAAGGGCCATTGGCATAACAAGCTATCTCATAGGAATTATAGTAGTAGCTGAGGCCTTCTTGGGTAATGGTGAAATTGCCGTTCATCTTCACCTCCTCATCGCTCCAATAGCCTTCACTCTCTGAGTAGCCATTCTGGTGATAGACCTCACGCAACATATTGGTAACAGCCTCTTTGGTCTCGTCTGTCAGGTCGAAAATTTCAGATTCGGAGAGGCGGTTTCCCGTTCTACGGTCAAACACGAAGTAGGAACGGTAACCGTTGCCATGTGCCCCACCTGTAAATGCCCAGCAATCCAGGAAGAAGCAGACAATCTCATCAGAGACCACCATGGGAGCGGTTTCGACATTGTACTCCCATTGGAACAAAGCGGGGAAATGCACTTCCGACTCCTGCATCGACTGATTGAAGTCGCCACGCACCTCAGCGCAATACTGTGCGATTGCGCTGTCGGGATTTCCCGAAAAGTCCTTTGCCGTAATCAGTTGCCCCATCAGCGTGTCGTACATCTTCTGCAGTTCGGGGGTCTGTTCCGACATTTCAGGCAGCGTCAGATGGACGGAGATTTTCACACCCAAAGCAGTATCCACCTGCTCAAAAGGATCATCATTATAGAAATACTCCTTGAAAACGACCTCGTCAACTTTGGGTTGGCACGCCACCATACAAAACGCAACGACCGTCGTCAGAGCCGTCACGCCAATCCAGTTTTTGAACTTAAAGCAATTCATTATCAGCAACAAGTGTTATCTCATATCTATCACTTCAACCTCCTTGTGGGAAGCGGCATCAAACATAAAATCAGCAGCAGTTGCCTTGGCGGATTTGTAGTTGGTAATGGTGTATTCGCCACGGGAGGAGTCGTAGTTGTGCATCTCCATCTTTTTCAGCAAACCAGTCTTTTCAACAATAAAAAGTCTGATTTTGTGAAAACTACGAGAATGCTTGGGTGTCAAATCGATGATTGCCGTACCATCCTCTTCCACTCGGATGAACTTTGGGCGGTAGTTCTTGCTGTAGTTGGCAAGCAACTTGGCGGGATTCATCAAATCGTCGTCGGACTCCGAAACAGGACTCACAACGACCTCCTTGGTGCTTTTGGTCCAATGCCATACCGACTTGCCATTACAATACAAAATTTGATTAGCATCTGTTACCCTATACTTTCCTTTGCTGTAGAGCACATCCACCGCCTGACGCAAGGTCTCTTTCTTTTGCGCATCCTTGTTGACCACTGTCACCTTGAAGGATACGGCTGCATTGGCGTTAAGTTTGTCAAGAGCTTTCTTTAGCACCTTCTGCGCATTCTCATCCACATTGCCATTGGCAGTATGGGTAATCTGGGCATTGAGCGGAGCGAAACAGCTGAAAATCAACAACACATAAGCACAAACGACAGATTTCATTATTTTATTCATAATTATAAGATTGGGAGATTTGAATTGACCTTGACCTTTACTTTGATTTTGACTTTGAGATTTGAAGTTAGTTAAGAGTTATGAGTTAAGAAGAATCTTGCCTCAGGTCACTGATCACACATTAATGCAAATCCACGCCGATGATATGCATGAATTCCTCGCGGGTCTTGGGACTTTTCATGAAAGCGCCCGTAAAATCGGAGGTTGTGGTCACAGAGTTCTGTTTCTGCACGCCACGCATAGACATACACATGTGCTGCGCCTCGATTACAACAGCCACGCCCAACGGGTTGAGCACTTCTTGGATACAGTCTTTGATTTGCTTGGTAAGACGTTCCTGCACTTGCAGACGACGGGCATAGGCATCCACGACGCGAGGTATCTTGCTCAGTCCTACGATAGCACCATTGGGGATATAAGCCACATGCGCCTTGCCCACAAAGGGAACCATGTGGTGTTCGCAGAGCGAGTAAAGTTCGATGTCCTTCACCACGACCATCTGTTTGTAGTCCTCGTGGAACATCGCCGAACGCAGAATCTCGTGGGGATTGAGATCGTAGCCATTGGTGAAGAAAAGCATCGCCTTGGCGATACGCTCGGGAGATTTAATCAAACCTTCACGATTGGGATCTTCACCCAAAATACGTAAGATCTCTTTATAGTGCGCCGCAAGTTCGGCAACAGACTTTTCGTCGTATTGATCTATTTTCTGGTAACCCAGTGCTTCCATCTTTTGAATTGAGAATTAAGAATTGACAATTGAGAATTATTACAGTCTCTTTATATTAGTGCTTTTCAGTTTCATATACTTGCATCATTCCACGTAAAGCAGCAATCCTTTGAGATATTCGCCTTCGGGATGATAGACGCTGATGGGATGGTCTATGGCATGCGGCAGTCGCTTCACGATACGCACCTGACGATGGGCATTGTTGGCAGCCGAGAATACCATAGTCTGGAAATCCTCCATGCTCACAGCTTGAGAACAGCTGAAGGTGAAGAGCAGTCCACCCTGGCGGATTTTCTCCATAGCACGCTGATTGATACTACGATATCCCTTGAGCCCCTGCTGCAGACTTCTATGGTTTTTGGCGAAAGCGGGAGGGTCGAGCACAATGACATCGAAAGCGTCGCTTGCCGTGTCGAGGTATTTCAGCACATCTGCCACCACTCCTTTGTGGGAAGCCTCTTTGCCGAAGTTCAGTTCCACATTACGGTCGCATAGTTCAATGGCTTTCTTGCTGATATCCACTGTTTCCACATACTCCGCCCCTCCCTGCAAAGCTGCCAGGGAAAAGCCTCCAGTATAGCCAAAGCAGTTCAACACGCGCATACCCTTGGAACATTGTCCTACCAAATGACGGTTTTCACGCTGATCTACGAAGAAACCAGTCTTTTGACCTTCGTAGAAGTTGATGAGCATCTTCACGCCGTTCTCGTTGATTTCCCATTCTTCGGGTTCTACGCCCCAGAGATAGCCGTCGGTAGCGTTGCCCGATGGCAATGTGGCTGAGCTTTTGTCAAACACCGACACCAACCTATCGCCCAGCAATTCACGAAACAGTTCCACGAAAACGGGGAACATCTTGTGCATGCCTTCCGAATGAGCCTGAAGCACCAGAACCCCATTGTAGAAGTCAGCCACCAAGCCCGGCATCAAGTCGCCCTCGGCATGAATCATGCGGAAGACATTGGTTTCCTTGCTGTCCAGCAAGCCCAAGCGTTGGCGATAGGCGATAGCCGAAGCAAGACGGCTGCGCCAAAAAGCGTGGTCAATCTCTGCTGTTTCAAACGAAAGCACCTTGACCATGATGCTCTCCTCCTGGTAGTGGCCCACACAAAGCCATGTGCCATCGGGAGCCATAACATCAACAAGGTCACCTTCTTGCGGACGGCCTATCTTCTTGCGTATAGCACCCGAGAAAATCCATGGATGATGCCGTTGCAACGATTTTTCCTTACCAGGAAGCAATATGAGTTGAGGACGAGACACAGAGCGAGTTAAAAGTTAAGAGTTATGAGTTAAGAAGGATTTCACTATTCACTGATCACTTTTTCATCATCTTGATGGTCTCGCCAGGATTATCGGACTTAAAGACTGCACTGCCAGCCACCAACACGTCGGCACCAGCCTCGAAAAGTTTGGAAGCGTTTTCAACATTCACGCCACCATCAATTTCAATGAGACAGTTGGGATTTTTGCGGTTGCACAAGTCACGCAATTGACGCACCTTGTTGTAGGTGTTCTCAATGAATTTCTGGCCTCCGAAACCCGGGTTGACGGACATCAACAGCACCACGTCACAGAGTTGTACGGTATCTTCCAAAAGTGTTACAGCGGTACCGGGGTTCAGCACCACGCCGCACTTCATTCCAGCATCCTTGATGGCATGGAGCGTGCGGTCCAGATGGGTGCATGCCTCGTAATGAACCGTCAATATATCGGCTCCGGCATCCTTGAAATCGTTGATATAACGACCTGGATCGACAATCATCAGATGGACGTCAAGAGGTTTCTTGGCGTGCTTCTTGATATGTTTTACGATGGGCTGTCCAAAGGAGATGTTGGGCACAAAAACGCCATCCATCACGTCAACATGCAGCCAGTCACAATCGCTGCCGTTGAGCATTTCAACGTCACGTTGCAGATTTCCAAAATCCGCCGAAAGCAAAGAGGGGGAAATAAGTTTCATTATGAGAATAAAGTTAAGAGTTTCAGATGTTCAGAGTTTCGGATGTTCAGAATCTGTATATCAATAAATCTATAAATCTGCATATCTGTAAATCTGTAAATCTGTAAATCTGTATATCTATAAATCTGTATATCTATAAATCTGTAAATCTATAAATCTGCATATCTGTAAATCTGTATATCTGTAAATCTGTATATCTATAAATCTGTAATCACAGCTTCAGTTTTTCAAAATTCTTTCCAAAGACACCTTGGGTCTTGCTTACGCTGATGAAGGCATCTGTATCAATACGATGGATGATTTGCATCACATGCGGTTTGTCGGTCTTGTGGACGAGCATCAAAAGCACCTCCTGGCCCTTGTGGCTGTAGCAGCCTTCGGCATCAAGCAACGTAGCGCCACGTCCCACCTCCTTGGTCACGGTGTCCCCTATCTCAGCATTTTTGGCAGAGAACACCATAATCTGATACGACTGCTTGTTGCCATCCAGCACCATGTCAAGCACATAAGTCATGGTAACCATGACGATATATCCAAAGACCACATTCTCCAACTTATGCGATACAAAGTATGAGCAGCCAATAATCACGATGTCGAGATACATGATAACCTTGCCAGGGGAGACGTTGTAATACTTGCTACAAATCAACGCGATGATATCCGTGCCGCCACTATTGCCGCCCATCGAGAAAGTCATTCCGATACCCATTCCGCAGAGTGCGCCACCAATAATGGCACACATAAAGTTCCCGAATTCCTCAACAACAAAGAGGTTCTCCACATGCAGCACCTGCTGCCACAAAATAAAGAATAGCGAAGAGCCGATGATGCCGTAGATGGTGTTGGCGCCGAACTTAGAGCCCAGCACCTTGAAGCCAATGGCAAGGAGAATGGCATTGAAAACCAGGTTCAAGACACCGATGGGAATACCCACCCCAGCGGCATAGTAGAGGATGGAAGAAATACCACTCACGCCCCCGCCGACAATCTGCGCCGGCAGCAGAAAAGCAGCCCACGCAAAGGTGTAGAGCGCCAAACCAAAGGTAATGACGATATACGAGAAAACGATAGCTCTCTTTTTCTGAAATATTTGCATAAAAGTATCCTTAAAAAAACTGAATGCAAATTTACTAAATTATTTTCAATTTTACAAAATAGAATCAAGACTAATATTGCGAAGTTGACGAACCGAAACGGAATCATTTATCATTCACGGGGATGTTATAGTTTCGGGCGCCGAAGATGGCGGAGCCCACGCGGACGAGGGTACTACCCTCCTCCATGGCTATCTGATAGTCGCCGCTCATACCCATAGAAATCTCTTTGAATTCAGGCTTGTCTGGGAAGAACTGGTTTTTGAGTTGCTGCTGATAGTCGTGAAGGGTGTGGAACTCCTTGCGGATGAGGTCGGTGTCGGGAGTATTGGTAGCCATACCCATCACGCCTACGATGCGGATATGCGTCATGGATTTATATTCCGGAGATTGGAGGAGTGCTTGAGCCTCAGAAAGGTCTAATCCGAACTTGGTCTCCTCGGTGGCGATGTGGAACTGGAGCAGGCAATCGACTATGCGGTCGTGCTTGGCGGCTTCCTTCTCGACGGCACACAACAGATTGAGTGAGTCGATGCTATGAATCAGTGCGACATACGGGATGATGTACTTTATCTTGTTGGTCTGAAGGTGACCGATAAAGTGCCATTCGATGTCTTTTGGCAGGACTTCGTGCTTGTCGCGCATTTCAAGAGCTTTGTTCTCGCCAAAGAGACGCTGTCCTGCATTGTAGGCTTCCCAAAGGTCTTCGACGGGTTTGGTCTTGGAAACGGCGATGAGACGTGTGGGAGCGGTGATTGTGGAAAGAACGGATTTTAGAGATTCTTGGATCATGGGAGAAAGGATATTTAGAGGTTCAGATGTTCAGATATTTAGATATTTAGATGTTTAGATGTTTAGATTTTCAGATATTTAGACATTCAGATATCACTAATCACTGGTCACTAGTCACTTTACTGATACGTCGGTTGGAGGTGTCGAGCATTACTTGCTGTACGATTTGGGTGACCATCTGCTTGAGTTCTTCAATGAACTGATGGGGGTCGTATTTGTGAGATTCAATTTCACGTAACTTCTTCTCCCACTGTCCAGTAAGTTCTGCGCTTTTAAGTAGTTCTTCATGTATGACATCAATAAGTTCAATGCCTGTGGTGGTGGCAATAAGGTTTTTGCGTTCTTTGCGGATGTAACCGCGTTTGACGAGAGTCTCAATGATGGAAGCTCTAGTGGAAGGTCTTCCTATGCCGTTCTCCTTCAATGCGTCACGCAATTCCTCGTCTTCTACAAACTTGCCTGCGGTCTCCATGGCACGAAGCAACGTGGCTTCGGTGTAGGGCTTTGGAGGCGTGGTTTGTTTTTCGGTAAGCGTTGGCGTATGAGGCCCATGCTCGCCCTTTTGGAAATCGGGAAGAGTCTTCTCCTCGTCGTCTTCCTTCTTTTCCTCCTCGCCCATATTGCGCAGACTGCCAAACACAGCTCGCCAGCCTTCATCAAGTATCTGTTTTCCAGAAGTCTTGAACTTCAATGGTTTTGGTTGTTTGCCTTCAGGTGTAGGATTGGGTTGCACCGCACCGACAACAGTGGTAGTGGAGAACTTGCAGTCGGGATAGAAAACGGCGATAAACCTTCTCGCAACAAGGTCATACACGCGTTTTTCCGCCAAGGTAAGGTCGCCGTTAGAAGGATTGACACCCGTAGGAATGATGGCATGGTGATCCGTTACCTTAGAGCTGTCGAACACCTTCTTGGACTTGGGCAGCTTGGTTCCCATAAGCGGCTGGATGAGTGCAGCGTAGGGGGCAAGACCTTGCAAGATAGAGGGACATTTGCCATAGACATCATCACTGAGGTAGGTGGTATCAACACGGGGATAGGTTGTGAGCTTCTTTTCGTAAAGGCTCTGGATGTGTTTCAACGTTTCGTCGGCAGAGAAAGAGAACTTCTTGTTGCACTCAACTTGAAGACTTGTAAGGTCGAACAATCTCGGTGGTGCTTCCGTTCCTTTTTTCTGCGATACATCTTTGATTTCAAATTCTTTTCCTACGATAGATTCAAGTGCTGCTTTACCATCTTCTTCGTTCTTGATTTTTCCTTTGGTACTTTCTCCCTCTTCTTTGTCTTTGTCCTCCATAAGGGTGAAAAGGGTGTCACGATAAAGGGTGGAAAGCACCCAATATTTTTCGGGTTGGAAATTCTTGATTTCCGCCTGGCGCTTGACAATGAGCGCAAGCGTTGGAGTCTGGACGCGTCCAATACTCAAAGTCTGACCTTGCCCCTGACGGTATTTAAGCGTATAGAGACGTGTGGCATTCATGCCCAACAACCAATCCCCAATGGCACGGCACAAACCAGCCTCGTAGAGCGACTGATAGTCGTCTTGAGGTTTGAGGTTTGCAAAACCCTCACGGATAGACTCTTCCGTCATAGAGGAAATCCAAAGCCGCTGTACTGGACATTTGGCACGCGCCTTTTGCATTACCCAACGCTGGATGAGTTCACCCTCTTGCCCGGCATCGCCGCAGTTGATGATGGAATCGGCTGATTGCATAAGGCGCTCAATGGTGGCGAACTGTTTTTCATAGCCTTGGTTGGGAATGAGCTTGATGCCGAAACGCTGCGGAATCATAGGGAGACGGCTGATAGCCCATGGTTTCCATTCGGGATAATAGTCGTGGGGTTCCTTGAGGGTACAGAGATGTCCAAAAGTCCAAGTTACTTGATAGCCATTGCCTTCCATGTAGCCATCATGGCTTTCGGTGGCACCAAGAACCTTGGCGATATCTTTGGCAACAGAAGGTTTTTCGGCAATACAGACTATCATGGTGAAGTGTGAGTTGTGAACTGTGAATAGGTGGACAATCTTCTAATCTCAAAGTCAAGATCTTAAAAATCTAATTGCCGCCCAGGAGTCGCGGAGGCGTGTTTCTTGCAGCACCAGCCCCAATGTGGCGGCTTTTTCCTCCAATGCGGGGATGTCGTGTTCGTAGAATCCACTGAGCAACAAGGAGCCTTGGGGCTTGAGCACGGCGGCATAGTATTGCATGTCGCGGAGCAGGATATTGCGATTGATGTTGGCGATGATGAGGTCGAAAGGCTCGGAACCTTGAAGCAACGAAGCATCGCCTATGCGGATGTTAAGCTCCACATTGTTGCGCATGCAGTTCTCCAGAGCGTTGTTGTATGCCCATTCGTCAATGTCGATGCCTTCCACATACGCAGCCCCACGCATCTTGGCGAGGATGCCCAAAACAGCCGTTCCACAGCCCATGTCCAACACGCGCAACCCCTCAAGGGGCATCTCAGCGAGATAGGAAAGCATCATATAAGTTGTCTGATGGTGGGCCGTTCCGAAACTCATCTTAGGCTCAATCTCAATCTCATAGCTCACATCGTCGCGATGCTCGTGGAATGGGGCGCGTACCCAGATGGGGCAATTGCACTCCACTAACACAGGTTGGTGCTGCTTCTCCCACTCCTCGTTCCAGTTTTTGTCGGGCGGAAAGGAAACAGCATATTGGATATCAACCAAAGTGGAATAATCAGCCACGACAGCCTTCAGAAAAGACTCATCAAACTGGTCCAAGGGAACGTATGCCTGGAGACCATCGGATGTTTCTACGAAACTGTCGTAAGGACCTTCGTTGCCCAAGGCATCAACTAACAGGTCGCGGAATGGGTTGCAAGAAGAGAGATGAAAGGTTACTTCGGCGTACTGCATTGGAATTGAGAATTAGTTAAGAGTTATTGAGTTAAGAGTTATTGAGTTAAGAGTTAAGAGCCAAAACCCAGTCACAGGTCACCATTCACTAAATCAGGGTATTCAACTTTGGTGAGGAAGAGGCCTTGGGGCGGCATGCTCACGCCTGCGGCGCAACGGTCTTTGCGTTCGATAATCTCCCGGAGGCCTTCAATGGTGAGTTTGCCTCGACCCACGTCAAGCAAGGTTCCCGTAACGGAACGTACCATATTGCGCAAAAAGCGGTTGCTGCGGATGGTGAAGACCCACTCCTCGCCCACCCTGTCCCAGTGGGCTTCGGAGAGGTGACAGATGTTGGTCTTGACCTGTGTATGAAGTTTGGCGAAACTGGTGAAATCCTCATATTCCATCAGCACCTTGGCAGCAGCGTTCATCAATCCGAGGTCGGGTTGGAAATAGATACGGCTGTAGAGTCCAAGGTTGAAAGGCAACCGTTTGTCGGACACATGATATTGATAGGTGCGCGCCACGGCGTCGAAACGGGCATGGGCGTTGGACTTTACGGGAAAAATGTCGTAGATTCTCAGGTCGGTAGGAAGATATGAATTGAGCTTGAAAGTAAGTTGGGTGCATTGCTGAACAAGCGTTTCCTCGGCAGAAGCCTCGATAGCCCAGTCGAAATGTGCGTAGAAATCGCTCGCATGCACCCCAGTATCTGTTCTGCCACAGCCCACAATGGCAATCTTCTGTCGAAGAAGCGTCGAAAGCGCCTCCTCGATAGTCTGCTGAACGGTAGGCAATCCCGGTTGCGTCTGCCAACCGCAGTAGTTGGTTCCATTGTAAGCCAGATGTATGAAAAAACGAGACAAGGGAATTGAATTTGAGTTTAAGGGGTTGATTTTCTATATATGCAAGACATTATCGGGAAGACAGGGAACTAATCATTGGCCTCATCTTTATTGAAACTGCAAAATTACAAAAAGTTTCGTAAATTTGCAGATTCATTTACCAACAACGTACGGTGGAATGTGGAGTGAATGTTTTTGGATGTGACTTGACCGCTGTTGGGATGGCAATATTAGGTCTCCACAATGGTCCCGACCTGAAAACAATGCGTAAAACATAAAACCCACACAATATGGAACATACACAACGACAGCCACTTGGATTTGGAAAGACCATGTTGGCTTCCGCTTTAGGCGTAATCATCGCTTCTGCTATTCTTAGTATTATAGGATTCCTACTTATGGTAGGGATGCTCGCCTCGGCTGTGGCATCTTCTAAAGATTCATCCACTCCCATCGTCGGAGACCACATCTTTTTGAAAATCGACCTTTCCAAGACCTATCAGGAACGCACTCCCGACCAATTCACGACATTGTTTGGCGATGAAAAGGTTGGCGGATTTTGCGACCTGCTGACTGCCATCGAGAAAGCCAAGAGCGACAGCAAGATTGACGGTTTGTACATTTTTGCCACTGCGGCAAGCAGCATGTCGTGGGGCCAGACCGAAGAACTGCGCAACGCACTGAAAGACTTCAAGAACGAGAGCGGGAAACCCGTGGTGGCATACGGCGTCTCCTATTCACAGTCGGGCTATTACCTTGCCACTGTAGCCAACAAGATTGCCATCCACCCTTCTGGCATGCTCGATTTCCGCGGAATAGGCGCAGAGATAATGTATTACAAAGACTTGTTGGACAAATTCGACGTAAAAATCGACCTTATACGACCCGAAAGCAACGCCTATAAGAGTGCTGGAGAGACCTATATCCGCAACAATATGAGCGATGCCAACCGCATTCAGATACGCACCTACATCTCCAGCATCTGGAACCACGTGACCGAGGGAATCGCCGCCCAAAGAAACTTGACCGTAAACCAAGTGAACGAGATTGCCGACAACCTCAGCGGCTATCTCGCCAATGATGCCGTGAGCCAGAAACTGATAGACACCATGCTGTTTGAGAGCGACATCAAAACCATCCTCAAGAAAGATTTTGGATGCAAACGCATTGTGTCGGCTTCGAAATATGCCAAGAGCATTACGCCCAACAAGAGCAAGAACAAGATTGCGGTAATCTACGCCGAAGGCGACGTGGTGGACGGCAAAAGCAACGGCTACCAGACGGCAGTATATAGCGACGACATCGTTGAGGCTTTCGAACAAGCCGCCAAGGACAAAGATGTGAAAGCCATCGTATTGAGAGTAAACTCACCGGGAGGTTCCGTTACGGCTTCCGAAGCCATGACCCACGCCATTATGCGCGCCAAGCAGCAGAAACCCATCATCGTATCCATGAGCGACCTCGCTGCAAGCGCCGGCTATGAAATCTCCTGCAACGCCACCAAGATTGTGGCGCAACCCACAACCATTACGGGCAGCATCGGAGTTTTCGCCACCATTCCCGAAATCGGAGAACTGCTGAACAAGAAATTGGGAATCCACATTGACACCGTATGCACCAACAAGAACGCCAGCGGATTGAACATCATGCGTCCCCTTTCGCCCACAGCAAGAGCCATGATGCAACGCAACGTCGAGGATTTCTACGTCACTTTCTGTCAACGAGTTGCCAAGGGTCGCGGAATGCGTGTGACACAAGTAGATAGTATTGCCAAGGGCAGAGTATGGACAGGTGCCGACGCCATCAAGATTGGTTTGGTAGATACACTCGGCGGATTTGACGTTGCATTAAGTATCGCCGCCAAAGAGGCAGGCATCTCCGACTATACCACAACAAGCTACCCCAAGCAAGGTGACGTAATGACTCGTCTTTTCAAAATGGCCGACGACGAAGATGTCAAACTCGAGCAACGCCTCAACGCCATCATTCCTTTTTACAGCGACATGCGCTATTGGGCGAATATGGCACCCCTCCAGGCTCGTCTGCCTTATGCAATAGAGATTAAATAATGAATGGTGAAATGTTAGATTTACAGATTTATAGATATACAGAATCTGAACATCTGAAATAGCGATTAGCAAACTCCTTCTACAATCTACAATACATAATTCAAATGAAACATCTTACCACCCTCCTACTCTGCTTTCTAACATTCCACTTTGCCTTTGGGCAGCAGTTGGAAGCCTACCACAACACCGTCGAGGGCGGCTATAGCTTTTGGGTATATACTCCTCCCGAGGAGGTGATGCAACAGAATCAGCTCCAGCCTCTCATCATTTTTCTTCACGGACATAGCCTTTGCGGAAACAATCTCGATAGGGTGCGTCGCTACGGGCCGCTCCACGCCATCCAAATGGGTCGAAAGATCAACGCAATGATTATCGCCCCTCAGAACCCTGGCGGAGCCTGGAAGCCTGAAAAGATTTTCAAGGATCTGGAATTTGTCAAAAACAACTATCCCATCGACACAAACCGCATCTATGTCTTCGGAATGAGTCTGGGTGGCTACGGCACCATTGATTTCACCAGTGCCTACCCCGACCACATCGCCGCAGCTATCGCCATGTGCGGCGGCGGCAACCCAAAATCTTATTGTGGACTCAACGAAGTTCCGTTGTGGATTATGCACGGCACCGCCGACAGGGATGTGCCAGTCTCGCAGTCGCAGAAAGTCATCAACCAGATGGAACGTTGCGGCGACACGCCTCGCCTGCTCTTCACCAAGCTGCCTGGCGTCACTCACGGCGGTCTCGCCAAGGCTTTCTACATCTCCATTCCTTACGAATGGCTGCTCACACACCGACTCGACACGCCCGACAGACCTGTCACCAAAGGCTACGAAATAACGCCAGCCGACCTCAAGAACGCCTATTCCGATCTCCATCGCAACGTACCACCGCTGAAGGTTGTCCAACACAACCAAAAAGCCTCGACCGCCAACAAAGAGTCGGTAGTTGACGTAACCTCAACTGGAGCGGAGTACTACACCATCAAGAAGGGCGACACCTTGAGCAAGATAGCAGTGCGCCACCACACGACAGTAGCGAAGTTGTGCAAACTCAACAATATCAAAAGCACTTCCATCATCAGAGATGGCAAACGGTTGAGGGTCAGATAACGGTGCGCTATCATCCCACTTCGGCCCGACTTCATCAGCGAAGACCGACTCCCGCTACAGAATCAAAGAAGCCTTTATGGAATAGCAAAAACAGAATTTGTTGAAATGAAAAATGCTTGAAACCTGATATGTTTCAAGCATTTTATTTTATCAAAATTCAAATTGATTTATCCCCATTTTTTTAGGCAACAACAACGGCATTATTTTTCGATTTATCCAATGGTTGTTTTTGCTGTAACACATTGCATAAACATCTATAAATCATTTAATTATAATTTTAACATTTTAATTCGCAGTAAATCAATAAATTACAGACAAACTTCGGCGATCCTTCGGTGATCTCTCGGCGATCCTTCGGTGATCTCTCGATGATCTCGCTTTAAAACAATGAAAATCAACAATTTACAAAATCTTCAAATTTTTCATAAAATACTAATAATCAATATTTTACAAAGACAATCTAAAATTTTTAAGAATTTTTAAGTTAAAAACAAATCAAACTAGAAAACTTGTTAACGCTTTTAAAAATTAAGAATTCTGCAATGCTTTTGAAGTTTTTCAAAAAAAATGAACCTGAATCAGGAAATAATCACAAATCTATATTCTAAAAAATAGCGGATTATGAAATGTTGAAATATTCCATCACCTTGAACATATTACACAAGGCTTGGTGAGGTTGTTCACCGTTGAATGGTGCAATCATTTTAGCGTGTTGGACGGCTTGTGGTAATTCACTCCTCAAACGATTGTACAGCGAGTTCTTGGAAAGATAGTATTTCTCTGATTTTTCGTAATCTTGTAGTTTCGCCGTTTTGAGCAGTTCCTTTTTCAGCGTACTGTAATTCGAAAAATACTTCGTGGTTTGTTTGAAATGCAGGAGCAGCCAATATTCCAGACAGGGATTGTTGAGGATGACGCAGACCTTTTCTTTCAAGTCGTCTCGTTGCTCACAGGCGTTGATGCTATCCACTAAAACGTGCCACTTCCCCTCTTTGTTGACAACATCCACATCAACAATCCAAAAGATGTAGTCGTATTCGGAGTGTACGAGTTCCTGCACCTTCTCAAATTCCGCCTCAATGGTTTTGGTCTCCGGAAATTCGGGTTTGATGGTACACGTCAGATTTTCCGTCTGATTCATTCCCTTAAAGTACCATTGTTCCGTTTCTCCATCGGCGACAAGTGCCACGCAAGGACCTCTTTGGGCAATATGTTCAGGAATATGTCTATTATTCTTTTTCATCGTAATTCGAAAATAGATCCACATCATTTACTACAGGAACTCCTCCCAGTTTGCCAATGCGATAGGCATTATAGACATTCGTCGTGTCGCGTACAACCGAACTGTCAAACGAGTCGAGGCTGTACAACTCCGTCATTTGTTCTTTATTGCGGCGGTCGGTCATCCAAATTGCATCCTTACGGAACAGGTCTCTTTCGTTCAGCAACTCTCTATTGTGGGTTGTGACGATAAGTTGAGACTGTTTGGAGTTTCTCAGATAGGTGAAAAGAAAGTGCTGGTACAAGTCGGGATGCAGCGATTCTTCCAGTTCGTCAATCGACAAAACAGAATTGTGTTCCGTAAGCAGAAGCATCAAGCCACCCAAACCGTAATAGCGTTGCGTACCGCGAGACTCTTCTTGCAATGGCAAACGATAATTGGCACCTGATACTGCGTGAACAAAGTAAATCTCTCCATGAGAGAGCGTACCCGTTTTTTTGAGTTTACTTTTGATATGTTCTGGCACGCTGTCATCATTCAACAGCATGTTTCTCAAGTCCTCAGGCACATTTTCTTCTTTGTATTCATACACAATATCATCAATGCCAAAATCCGCTTTGTTTAGCAATTCCACCAAGCTGTCCTTTGAAATATCGTGTTTTTCAACCTGTTCCGAAACGAAATTAGTCAAATCTGTCCGAGGCGTTACTATAGGCATCAACGTATTGCTAAACCATTCCCAAACGGCCTGCAGTTGAGGAATGTCCACATTGGATTTGCTAAAACCTGCCAAGACCGTATTGTTCCATAAAGTGGTAAACGAAAGATTGCTGAGGTCGTTTTTATCCACTTTTACTTTGCTGCCAAAGGAGATTTTGGCAAGTTGCTTGTCGGTGTCAGTAGTGCGTTCAAACACAAGACTTTTTCCTGGAGTGTAGTTGAACAGTTTTTCGTAAACGATACACTGATGGTTGAATTTCACCTCATAGTCGTAACGCACATTGTTGTGGATGAAATCAATTTCCATTTCCGTATCTCCCTTTTGGAAAGCAGGGTCAAAGCGGAAAGTCTCGTAATCGATTGTCTCGTTCTTGTTCTCAACCGGTGCGGTCGGCAAGGAAGAGAATGCGTTGTTTCAGTTTTGATTTCCACAGACGGTAGGCAATCTGAAACGCCGTATAGGTCTTGCCTGTTCCCGTAGCCATTACCAACAAGATGCGGTTTTCTCCTTTGGCAATTGCTTCAACAGTACGGTTAATGGCAATTTGCTGATAGTATCTTGGCTTTTTAGAACTAATATGATAATTTTGGGTGACAACCTTTTCGACAGCTGGAGTGCCAATGTTTTTGTATTGTTTATATCTGTCCCAAAGGAAATCTGGTGATGGAAATCCATTCATTGAAAGCTCTTTTTCAATGACGCCGTCCGAAACGGTCTTGTCATGAAAAAGAAATCCTTTGCCATTGCTGCTGAACACAAATGGAATATCCAACGTATTGGCATAATCCAAAGCCTGTTGCATTCCGTCGCCAATAGTGTGGTCGTTATCTTTTGCCTCGATTAGAGCAAGAGGAATGTTATTTTTGTAGTATAGAACATAGTCTGCAAACTTTCTTTTTCCACGACCAGTAAGGTTTCCTTTGACGTATATGCGACCGTCCGTGAAAAAGTATTGACGACGAATCATCTTTTCGGACCATCCTGCATGAATAATGGCTGGATCGATATATTTTGCCCTAACGTCGTCTTCCGACAGAGATTGCTTGTTCATCATCAGTAATTACAACTTAATCGTTTGATTTTGCAAAGATACAAATAATAATGAATAATTTTTCAATGTTTCAGGCAACCAATTGGAACAACAAAGACACCATCTTCGC
Source organism: Bacteroidales bacterium (assembly GCA_045597845.1). Taxonomy (GTDB): domain Bacteria; phylum Bacteroidota; class Bacteroidia; order Bacteroidales; family P3; genus Colimorpha. The sequence continues at coordinate 73,332 of JAZLKZ010000085.1, forward strand.
GGCGATAGGCAAATTGTCCTGCTGTCAATACCATTAGGAACGATGGTTCTCCGACTTTATCGGTATCAATTGTATGTCGTAATTGAATGAGGTGTTTTGCTGCTTCGTCAATTTCTTTTGAACCTGTCTTGACTTCAACAGCCGCCCACCGACCATCGGATAGTCGGAGTATCATATCTGCTTCCAATTGGTTGTTGTCGTGGTAATGATATACCGTTCCTCTCAATGGTTGCAAATAGGCACGAAGGTCACGGACACAAAAGTCCTCAAACAAGAAGCCGAACAAATTGAAGTCTTCCAATATACTTTGAGGATTTAATTCCAAAACAGCAGTGGCTATACTGGTATCCACAAAATGCCGTTTGTTGGATGTACGAATACCTGTCTTGCTCCGCAACGACGGCTGCCAAGCCTTTACATCTTCCACAACATACAAACGCCGCAAAGCTGTGAGATAATTGGATAAAGTCTTGTCGGATATGGAAATGTCATTGGCTCGAACATCTCCCATCAATGTGGTTGACGATGTCATTGTGGAAATATTCCGTGCATAACTACGCAAGATGCTCTGCACTCGATCGGGATTTTTCTCGGAATTATCCACTCGATTTACATCAACGTTTATCAGTTCATCTACATAGTTGTAGGCTACCATTAACGAATCTTCTTTTCCCATTAGAAGTGATCCGGGCCAACCTCCTCGGCACATTGCAAAAGCCAAATCCTCCAAAGTCAATGGGTTTTCAAAAAGGCCCCACTCTTGTTGGTTGTCAAACAATGCCTTCATTGAAACTTGTCCAGCCGATTCACGCGATTCCCACAGACTCATCGGACGCATTTTAAGTCTTGCGATACGCCCCAATCCTGTATGTTCTATTTCTTCGTTCTCTTTTTCGCTGAACGGTGTGGCAGAACCTGTCAGAATAAATTGTCCCACATGTTGCCGTTGGTCTGCGGCAAAGCGCACAGCATCCCATAGCACAGGTATGGTCTGCCATTCATCCAACAATCGTGGGGTGTCGCCTTGTAGCAACAATGATGGTTGGGTGTCAGCCATTCGCCGATACATAGCACGTTTGTCAGGATCTTGAATATAAAGAACACTTTTCGCCAGTTGCACACTAGTACAGGTCTTCCCACACCATTTGGGGCCTTCAATCAATACAGCAGCACTACTACGCAACATTCTAACTAACAGTTCATCGGCTATACGACTATAATATTCCATTGTTGAATTGAGAATTAAGAGTTGTCACCTTTTGCTGATAATCATATATCACATTGCAAAATTACAATTTTTTTTTGACACAAACCGTGTTACTCCGAACTTTTTGACTATTTTACTCCGAACTTTTCGGCTATTTTACTCCAAACTTTTTGGTTATTTCACTCCGAACTTCTCCAAATTATTAAATTACAAATCTTTTCACAAAAAAAACATTATTACAAAAAAAGCCCACGCGCTGCGTGGGCTTCATATCTGTTGTTGTTGCGGTTGTCAATCAACCCAAAGATTCGTAAAAGCGAATGCGATGCCATCGAAAAGACCTTTGTCGGTGAGTTTAAGTGCCGGAATGACGGGCAATGCCATAAAAGAAAGCGTCATAAATGGTGCTGACAGGGGACAGCCAAGTTTGCGAACCATTGCATTGAGTGCCTCCAACTGCGCCGCCACCAGCGAGCCTTCCTGATTGGACATCAGTCCTGCGACGGGAAGCGGCAAGTCGACGGTATTAGTACCATCGGTAGCGGCAATGCCGCCTTTAAGGGCAATCAACCTGTTGAGTACAGCTGCAAGGTCTTCGTCACTACAGCCTACGCCTATCAAATTGTGGCAGTCATGCGCTATGGTGGTGGCAAAAGCGCCACAATTCAAGCCAAAACCTTTGATGAACGTCACCTGTGGTTTGGCAGACTGGTAGCGATTGTAAACCATCAACTTGAGGATGTCGTTCTCGACACCAATATGGTCGGCAGCAACAACCTCGCAACCTGTAAGCAACTGACCATCCTGAGCCGTGATTACTCGGACTTTGCGATCTTTGACATCCAGCATTAGAGCAGACGGATGTAGTGGTTTCGCACAAAATTGATTAGGAGTTCCCAACGCATTTTTCTTGCAAAACAATTCTGGGCGAACCCCGTTTTCTCTTGAATAGACTTCAACGCCAGCAATATAGGTGGAAATGATGTTGAAATGCGTGAGGTCGTCCACCATGATGAAATCGGCAGCATCGCCCTTGCGCAACAATCCCGTCCGCAACCCATAGTGGCGCACAGGATTGATGCAAGCGGCTTTTAAAACGTTCCACAAAGGGACACCTTTCGCCACAGCACGACGCACGAGAAGATTGATGTGTCCTTGCTGCAGTTCGTTGGGATAGATGTCGTCGGTGCAAAACATCAACTTGTCGGGATAGTCGCGGAGCAATGGTGCGAGCGCCTCGAAATTGCAAGCCGCACTACCCTCTCGGATGAGGACAGACATTCCCGCAGCGAGTTTTTCTTCCGCCTCTTGGATGTTGGAACACTCGTGGTCGGTGGAGATTTCTGCGGAGACATATTTCTTAAGATCATCGCCCGACAGCAACGGTGCATGGCCGTCGATGCACTTGTTCAACTCTTTGGCTGCCTGAAGTTTGGCAGAAACCTCTGCGTCGCCAAAGAGCACACCCGGGACGTTCATCATCTCGGCGAGACCCACTACCCTATCTCGTTGCAACAAAGATTTTACCGCTTGGGAATCCAAAGTTGCACCAGCCGTCTCGAAAGGTGTGGAAGGCACGCAAGACGGTACGCAAAAATGAAATCCGAAACGGACAGAATTGCTGTCTTGTAACATGAAATCCACACCCTCCACACCAAGAACATTGGCAATCTCATGGGGGTCGGCCACCACAGCCACGGTGCCTTGCCTTACCGCTAATGGAGCGAATCTACTTGGCGTAAGCAACGTACTTTCGATGTGGATGTGGCTATCAACAAACCCTGGCAGGATGTAGGGGGCTTCGACAGGAAGAGCATCCTGCAAAGGTTGGATTTCAACAATATACCCATCCTGAATGGCGAGTGCCGCATCATAGATGCTATGTCTTTCTATGTCAACAAGATGTCCAAAAAGCATCTTTAGTTATGAGTTAAGAGTTAAGAAAGATCGGTCCATGGGTCATTGGTCACTAATCACTGGTCTCCAATCAGAAATTGTACTTGATCAAAGCGCAAATACGATGGTCTGCAACCTGATGGAGCTTGTCGTTGTCGAGAATGCTACCATTAGCCGCTTGTTCTCCGTAGGTGCAAGCAGTCCATTCGTATTCGATGCCAAAGTTGAAGTGAGACAGGTTGTAGCTGACGCTAGGCGCAATACGGAAAACTGAATTAAGGTTGGTGAAGTTCTCACCACCTTTCATATAGATATAATGTTTTGCAACAGACTCGTTTCCGAAGTTGTAAAGATCCTCACCAGCACCCAGATTCTTCATGTATCCGAAGAATAGGTTGGCACGGTATTTCTTTCCGTAGGCGAAGTTGAGATAGCTGATGGTGGCCTTGATGGGAGCATATTCCCAGCTGCCGTCTTCAAGAACGTCGGTCACACCGTAGCCATTGAGATGGTTGACGTGTGTAGTGTTTTGGGCGAGAATGGTACGGAATTTGGCGACGAAACGGCCTTCGGTATATTGGAAATAGAAGGTCGGCGTAAAGGTGGTGAGACGGTCGTTCACGGCAACGGCAAAGTCCTTATCGACACCATCGACAGTCTTGGTAATATAGCCCGTAGTACGGGGACGCAAAGTCTGACAAGTACTACCCAACTGGGTGTAGATGTGTTTGTCGCGATATTGCACGCCCAAAAAGATTTCGGGAACAATTGCATTGTTGGCGAAATCGGTGCTGTTGGTGCTGCTCCACTTGCCGGCGCTGTAACTAGGACCGTTGTACATATACTGCAACTGATAGAGCGCTGCGGCGGTAAAACCGAAGCAACCTTTTTGGAAGATGTAACGCAATTGAGGAGAACGTGCATGGGCGCGGAAAGGAGCACCTGCAGCCATACCCAAAACCTCGGGCATAATGTCGCCACTCAGCGGGTGCCAAGTCTGACCGGCAAGGAGTTCCTGCGTGAGACCATTCTCGTTTTCCCAGTTCAACTTCATGTAGGCGTGACGGATACGGAGCACACTGTTTGTGGTGCTGAAACCGCCAAAGTCCGCCTCAATCTTACCACTGCTGGCAGCACCCAAAATGGTTGGACCAGCGAGATTCAAACCAATACGAGTGGTGATTGCCAAAAACTTGGCATTAGGCGTAGCGTTGAGGTCGGTACGTTCAAGACCTGTTGCGGCAGACTCCGCCTCGGTCATGTTCCATTTCTCGTCGTAGGGAAGAAAATTATATTCACCACCTACGGAAGTGTAAGTATTACGACTATCGTAAGTGAAGTAGTTTCTGATGAAGCCATAAGGCGTTACCGTAACCTTGTCGGCAATCTTGAGCACTTTCTTGCCTTCCTCTTTCTTGGGAGCTGCAGGCGTAGTGTTCTGTGCGAACGCTGCACCAAAAATCATCAAAGGGACAATGGATAATAAAACTTTTTTCATGTTAAGATTATTTTCTGAATTACAAAAATACGAAATATTTTCGAAATATTAATATGACCAGAAAGACACTTGTCGAACTAAACAAGGAGTTTCACTCACGAGTGAAACTCCTTGAAAAATTCAGCCACTATAGTATCATTACCTATAATGATTTGATAGATATCCTATTAGAATGGGAATACCTTGGTGAGCCAGAAAAATGAGAACACCAGGCCGATGACACCAATAATGCCTCCCACCTTGATCATATCTTTTGTCTTGATAAGACCTGTGGAATAAGCGATTGCATTTGGCGGCGTGGAAATAGGCATAAGCATGGCATGCGAAGCACATACAGCTACAAAAAACACCATTGCTTTCGTACCGCCAAAAGCATCAAATGCAGGGTTGGCACTGAGGCCTTTAGATACGGCACACAAGATAGGTACAAGCAAAGCGGCAGTAGCGGAATTGCTGATGAAATTAGAAAGGATGTAGCACACCAAACCAGCAACGGCAAACACCAAGACGATGCTCATGCTGCCGAACGGGATAGCATTGACGAGAGCAGCGCCAAGACCCGTACCACCCTTGTCGATATCAAGCATGGCATAACCCAAGGCAAAGCCACCGGCAACGAGCCATAGTACACTCCAGTCGATCTGTTTGATGTCTTCCTTGGTAAACGTTCCCGTACATACAAACACTGCCAACGGGATAAGAGCCACGATGTTGGAGCTAATCTTGGTAATGCTTTCGGTCGCCCACAAAAGAATAGTAACGGCAAAGGTAATCCAAACAAGACGCGTACGCCAGGTTGTAGGCTTGTCGTTTTCGGGGATATTAACCTCTAACTTATTGCTTTTGAATGGGAAGAAAACCTGAAGCACCAACCACGCGATGAAGATCATGATAATCACAAAAGGAATCATGTGGATAGCCCACTCTCCGAAAGAGATAGTGATGCCAAAAGTGGTTTCCAGATTGGATACTGCGGTACCATTGGGAGGTGTTCCGATGGTGGTTCCGATACCGCCAATGTTGGCTGCAATAGGAATGGAAAGTGCAAGACCAATCTTGCCTTTGTCGTCATCGGGGAAGGTGGCAAGAATGGGTGCCAAAAAGGCAAGCATCATGGCTGCTGTGGCAGTGTTGCTCATAAACATGGAGAATACGGAGATAACCACCAAAAATCCCAGAAGCACCATCTTGGGATTCGTGCCGAAAGGCTTGAGCATGATGCGGGCAAGCGTGACATCTAGGCCATATTTCTGAGCCATGACAGCCAACGTAAAGCCACCGAGGAAGAGCATTACTACAGGATCTGCGAAGGCAGACATTATCTTGGTGTATTTCATCACACCTTCGAGTTCGGCGCCAGAAGCGTCAACCATCAAAAATCCCAGACCTTTGTTGGTTAGCGTAAGCAGTGCTATGACAATGATGAGAACCGAAGTCGTCCAACTTGGTATGGCTTCAAAAATCCACATCATAGCGGCAAATACAAAAAGAGCGATGGTACGCTGTTGCAGTACAGTTAGGCCATCAATACCAAAAGCGGTGGAGGGCATAAACCATATCACGAAAAATGCGAGAATGGATGCCACAAGACCAATAATCTGTTTTGCGTTCATTATTTTAAAAATTGATTTTAGGCAAAAGACCCCGCCCCATATAGGGCAGAGTCTTATAACATGTAATATAAACTGTTAAGAGATTAGTCGCCCAACGTAGCAACCATCACAGCCTTGATGGTGTGCATACGGTTTTCTGCTTCGTCGAATACAATGGAGTTTTCGCTTTCGAATACCTCCTCGGTAACTTCGATGCCATCGAGACCGAACTGTTTGTTGACGTCGCGGCCAACCTGGGTCTCAAGATTGTGGTAAGCGGGCAGACAGTGCATGAATTTGCACTTGGGGTTGCCGGTATTCTTCATCATCTGAGCGTTGACCTGGAAAGGCATGAGCATATCGATACGTTCTTTCCAAACCTCTGCGGGTTCACCCATGGATACCCAAACGTCGGTATAGATGAAATCGCAGCCCTTAACGCCCTTAACGGGATCGTCGGTGACGGTAACCTTGGCACCGGTTTCCTTAGCGATTTCTTTGCACTTCTTAACCAACCAAGCTTCGGGCTGGAGTTTCTTGGGAGCGATGATGCGTACATCCATACCCATCTTGGCGCCACCAACCATCAAGCTATTGCCCATGTTGAAACGAGCGTCGCCAACATAAGCGAAAGTCACTTGGCTGAGAGGTTTGTCAACATGTTCCTGCATGGTGAGGAAGTCAGCGAGAATCTGAGTGGGGTGAGATTCGTTGGTCAGACCGTTCCAAACGGGTACGCCTGCGTATTTAGCAAGCTCTTCAACAGTTTCCTGCTTGAAACCACGATATTCGATACCATCGAACATGCGGCCAAGTACGCGAGCGGTGTCTTTCATGCTTTCCTTAACGCCAATCTGGCTGCCAGTAGGGCCAAGATAGGTGACGTGAGCACCCTGGTCTTTGGCACCAACCTCGAAAGCGCAACGGGTACGGGTGGAGGTCTTCTCGAAAATCAAGGCAATGTTCTTGCCTGACAAGGTGGGCTGTTCGGTGCCTGCATACTTGGCGCGCTTGAGGTCGCGAGCGAGGTCGAGCAAATAGTTGAGTTCCTTCGGGCTGAAGTCTAAAATCTTCAGGAAATTACGGTTTCTTAAATTGTAAGCCATATTGTTATTATTTAAAAGTTTTAAGTTTCAAGTTTTATGTTTTAAGCGAATTGCACCATTTGTCCGTTTCAAGATCCGCACCCATTAATTGCTGCGGGCTTTATTCGCAGTGATTTTGAAAGCCAATCCCAACAATGCCGAAATCAAGCCAAATAGGAACATCATTTTGCCACCCTGCCAATGCATTATGACAAAGAGCAGACCAACAGCAAAGACACACAGCCCCCAGAAAAATATTTTATGGGAAAAGTTGACAAAAGCGTTGGACGACCAGAGATTTTTCAGCGATGGATTGACTACAGCATCAGATTGTTGCTGAGCTCCAGCAGGGGATTCAAACGCACGGACATAAAATACAACTGCGGCCAAGCCAAAACCCGTAATGAGCAGCGAATCAAGCAATTTGATATGGCAAAGGTAACGCGAAATGAGACCTATCAAAATCATGACCCCAGCCACAATGGAAAGGATCTTGATAAAACGAGCATAATTCTTGCTCTGCGTAACTTTGGTCATTAAATCATTTTGCATGACACCCATACTTCAATGAATGATTGAATATAATATTCACCACGGATGTTCGACATCTACAACACTGATTATCTCACGATTCTCGTGCCACAGTTGGGGTTGTCCAATTGGCCAGCTTCGGTGATAATGCAGCTCTTGCCACCGTTTTCGATGAACATGATGCCTGCGCGTACCTTGGGAGCCATGGAGCCTTCGGTGAACTGACCTTCGGCGAGATATTTCTTGGCCTCGTCAACGGTAATCACGTCCAATGCCTGCTCGTTGGGTTTGCGGAAATTGATATACACCTTGGGCACATCGGTCAAGATGTAGAACTCCTCAGCCTCAATCTGGATAGCACAGAGAGCGCTTGCCAAATCCTTGTCGATAACGGCCTCAACGCCACGAACATAGTCGCTTTCCTCCACTACGGGGATTCCGCCACCACCTACGGTAACAACCACGTTGCCACCCTTTACGAGGTGCTTGATAATCTTGATATTGTTGATTCTCTTAGGTTTGGGAGAAGCCACAACCTTGCGCCAACCGTTGCCTTTTGGGTCTTCCTTGTAGATAGCACCTGTCAACTCGTGCAGTTTTTCGGCCTCTTCCTTGGTGTAATAAGGTCCAACGGGTTTTGTGGGGTTCTGGAACATTGGATCCAAAGCGTTCACTGCCACCTGCGTAACGATGGTTACAACATCGCGGTAGATGTCGTTCTTGGCGAACACGTTGCGGAGTGCCAATTCAATCATATAGGCGATGGAGCCTTGGGTCTCTGCCACGCAAAAATCCATCGGCATTGCAGGAATGCCGTTGTTCTTCTTGCCTGCTTCGTGCTGCAACATCACGTTGCCAACCTGAGGACCGTTTCCGTGACCGATAACTATATTGTAACCTCTCTTGATAAGGTTGCACAGGCTTTCGCAAGTCTGCTCTACGTTTGCCAATTGTTCTTCGTAGGTTCCCTTTTGACCACTGCGTAACAAAGCGTTACCGCCAAAAGCCACCATTGCGAGATTTCTCATATCTTATTAAATTATTGATATCCAACAAATAAAAAATCCTTTCCACCAAGATGGAAAGTGCAAAGATACGAAAATTAATTAAAATAAGAAAGGGGAAATGTGATTAATGAACTATGATTAGTAAACCGTGAAACGGAAAACGATTCTAAACAATTAATTCTCAATTCCCCACCACAACTTCCACAAGTTCTTCCTGTGCCAAGACTTGGCGCGCAAGTTCACGCAGTTGCTCTGGCGTAACGGTTTTCAACGCATTGAAGTAGAGGTCGGTGAAACGCTCGTCAACATCGGTGGCCACCATCTGGCGATAGCGTTCGCTGCACTCAAAAATACCATCCACACTGCGTACGAAATCGCCTTCCATATAATGACGCACAATGTCAAGCTCCTCCTCTCCTACCAACTCGTTTTGAAGACGTGAAATTTCGTGATAGATTTCTTTCAAGGCGGGTTCCACCACATTGTTGCCCACTTCGGATGTGATGTAGAAAGCGATGCTCCCACGATAGATCTGCGTCTGGCTGTAGATGCCGTAGGTATAGCCTTTGTCCTCCCGAACATTGCTCATCAGCCTTGACCCGAAATAGCCGCCCAAAACCGTACTGAGCACCATAAATTGCGCATATCTCGGGTCGTCCCAACCGAACGGAAGCAGTCGCCCAATGCGAATGGTGGATTGGACTGAGTTGGGCATCGCTTTGTGGATGCGACGTTGCGGCTGCGGCTCGGGCTGCTGCACTTCCATACGGACGCTCGACCCAACACGTTCCACTCTGCCAAAATGTTCGTCGAAAGACTTGAGCAAGGCTTCGTCGCAACAGCCTCCTAACACAAGATGGGCATCGGAGAGTTGATATCTTTGGGTGTAGAAATTTCGTACATCCTCAAGAGTCAGTTTCTCAAGGTCTTCAACCGTGGCGAAACTTCCCAGCGGGTGTTCTTTTCCGTAGAGCGCCTCGTAGAAGAGGTTACGTGCCAAGAAGTTGGTCTTTTGAAAATTTGACAGAAGCTGCTGGCGGCGTTTGTTGCAATATACCTCAAACTCGCCTTGTGGGAATATGGGATGTTGGATGATTTCAGCCAAAAGCGGAAACAATTCTTCGGCATAGCGCCGCAACGAATAAACGGAGAAAGAGCCGGTGAAAGTATCGATAGTTTGCTCGACAGCGATGCCGCGATAGTCGAAAAACTCGGAAATTTCCTCCTCGGAATATCTACTACTGGCCTCGGAGAATAGTTTGTTGGCCGCGTGAGCGCAAAGTTTTGTTGGCTGATATGTAGAACCGGCCTCAAAGGTGAAGTCAAGCTTGATGATATCCAGCGCGCCGGAAGGAAAGCAGTAGAGCGTATTGCCGTTGGAGAGCCGATAAGGCGTAGGAGTAAGTTCCATGTGAGAAAATTGATGATTGATGATTGACAATTGATGATTAAACGTTTGAGGGATTTGTTCTTTTGTCAAATTGACTCTTTTACAAATTCAGACGATCCCTCACCATTCGCAAGTCCTAAAATTCCACCGTCAACTTCAGATTGAACTGCCTGGCGGTAAGGTAGTTTGGAACGGGATAATAGGTATTCTCGTAGTCGGCCACCCAGATGAACGACACCACGTTGTGATGATCAAACAGATTGAAAACCTCAAATCCCACAAGAATGTCGTTGACATGGCGCAACAACGCCGAATGCTTGATTTTTTCAAAACGAGAGAGCTGTACCATATTGCCCCAGTCCACGCGGAAATAGGTGGGCAGACGGAACTCTTGACTTCTGTCTTTTTGGTACGGGAATGTCACGGGCGAGCCACTTCCCACGATGAAGCTCAAACTCATGCGCCACCATGGAATTTGAGGGACATAGTCTTGGAAAAAGAGCTTGAAAGAAATTCTCTGGTCGGTAGGTCGGGCTATCCATCCCAATCCGTCGCCGTCAATATCTTCCTGAGTATGCATGAGCGAAAAGCTTGCCCACGACTCCAATCCTTCCACAAACTCGCCATTCAACCGCACGCTCATGCCTGCCACATAGCCCGTGGCGGTCTTGTCGGCATCGTAGCGGATGCGTAAATTGTCAATAGTGTAAGGCACCAAATCGGTGAGATATTTATAGTAAAGGTCCGCCGTCAGCTTAAATGGCTTGCCTCCCACTTTGAAATTCCAATCGGCACTCTGCATCACCTGATAAGACTTCTGCTGTTTGACATCAAGATTCAGAGTCCCATCGGTGCGCCGCATTTCCCTATAGAATGGCGCTTGCTGATAGACACCTGCCGCAAAACGGAACAACACATCCTTCTTCCATTGAGGATGGCAACTTGCCAAAAGACGCGGACTAAGGAGCAGTTGTTGATTTGCAGATGCGTCTGTTTGCTGACGCAAGGAATTAAGCAGCGTGGACTGTGCCCATTGGGCACGCAGCCCTGCAAGCAACCTGATTTCGGCATTCTTGCGGGTGGTGAAATTCCATTCACGTTGTGCGTATGCCATCGCGCGGAATGTCTCTATTTGGTTTTCTGCGTTAGCGTAAAACTGCAAGATTGGATTGCAAGGAACATTGTTTTCGTCACCAAAAATCTCATGCGTGGTGGGCATGGCATAGCCTGCAGAGTCCACCCATTTCCACTCTTTCAAATGGTCACCTATGCGTTCGTACTGCGTTTTTACGCCCCAATTAAGATTGCCCAATCTCAAATAATGAGTTCCTTTCAGTTCGAGATTGAAGACATCGGTTTTCAACTCATTGCGGGCATGTTCCAGGAAAGTTCCTATGCCACGGTCAAACTTGTCAATTGTAGCATCTGCGCCCATTCCACGCTCGTAAAGCCAAAACTGGCTTTGGATGTCGTAGTGTTCCTGCTCGGTGTTGGTCTGCACCGAAGCTATCATTTTCAGCCCGAAATCATCGTTCGGATGCCAGTCAAGCGTGACTGCGCCCAGCAAAGTGGAATATTTATCGACCTCACTTCCATCGAAATAGATATCCAGTTCCAACGACTTCATGAAACTTCCGAAGGTGGTTATCTGCGATTCGGGTATCAATCCATATCGGTTGTTGGTCCAAAGCGCGAGCAACGCAACATCAAGTTTGGCATTAATCTTGTAAGAGAAAACACCTTGCGCATCGGTGTATGCTGTGGAATAGGAGCCTTTGGTGTCGAGCGACGAAAAAAGATATCGATTGGAATGCCGTCTCACACCAACGGAATAAGTAAATTTATCCTTCACGGCACCTTCCACGAATCCAGTGACGCCCAGCAAACTGCCCGAAATCTTTTCTCTAAATTCCGAGGCTCGCCCATATACGATGTCCAACACCGACGACATCTTGTCGCCAAAAGAGGCATCGAATCCTCCCGGAGAGAAATTAATTCCCTCGACCAAATCCGGATTGATGATGCTCATGCCCTCTTGCTGGCCACTGCGGACCAGCATTGGGCGAAACACCTCTACCCCATTAACATAGACAAGATTTTCGTCGAACGAACCACCTCGCACCGAATACTGCGAAGAAAGCTCGTTGTTGGAACTCACGTCGGGCAATGTCTTGATGAGGCTCTCCACACCGTCGTTGGGGCCAACATTGTTCTCAATCTTTTGAATGTCGATATGCGTAAATGTTGTTGAACGCGATTTTTCGTCGGTAACCTGCACCTCTTTCAAGGTGGTGGCAGATTCGACCAACTTCACATCAATCTTATACGGGCTATTCAAATCTTTGTAGCACAATGCAATGGTACAATGTTCATACCCCGTGTAAGAGAATCTCAACCGCACGCTGTCGCAAGGTGATACCGAGAGTCGAAAATTTCCGTTTCGGTCGGTGGTTGTTCCTATGGGTTTATCGGCATTCACAACACCCACAGTGACAAATTCCAAGGGCTTGTCGCTCTTGGAATCGCGCACCTTGCCTTCAAGCACCACTTGAGAGAAAGCAATTCCACTCATCCCTACAAAAAGGGCAAGCGCAATGAACTTCTTGAGTGCAAAACGACTGATAAAAGACATTATGAGTTAGCAGGTTAAGAATCCAAATAGGCAATTATGGATGATTCATAATCCAAATCCATCATTTACCTATTAAATATATAACGCAACAATTACACAAAAATTATACTCCTCATAAAACACAATTCACCACTCAACCTCCTATAGTCAAAATTGCGATGCAGTTTTCATCGTTTAACGCTCTCTATTCGCTTTTTTTTAGTATCTTTGCACTTTAATTTAGAAGTTGTAATGAATCAAGTTTCTGCAACCAATCTCAGCGCAACATACGCATCATTTTACAGTCGCTTGATTCACCATCATTCGAGAATCAAAATCCTACAATAATGAAATTTCGCATCTTTACATTAGCATTGCTGCTTGTTGGCTTCACCTGCCAAGCACAAAACCAAATCGACCGACAAGGCCGCAAACAAGGACATTGGATTAAGACCGACAAGGATGGTTCCAAGATATTCGAAGGCAATTTCAAGGACGGCGTGGAAGTAGGACTTTTCCAGTACTTCTACCCCAACGGCAAGATTCGCATCGAAAACGATTTCTCCGCCGACGGGAAACTCTGCAGCCACAAAGCCTACGATGAAGAAGGACATCTGCTCGCCACCGGCTTTTTCCGCCAGTGCAATCGCGACAGTGTGTGGAATTTCTACAACGAAGAAGGCAAGTTGCTCAAAACCACACATTACAGACTGGGCATCAAGCACGGGAAACAGATTGTATTTACCGACAGCGGCGACACCGCCGAAATCAGTTCGTGGGACAACAACCATCGTCACGGATATTGGTGGAAACGTATCGGGAAAAAAGGCTATATCACAGGAAACTACAACCACGGGAAACTCAATGGCACAGTGCGCGAATACGACGAACTGCTGCAACTTTGCCGTGAGGGCAATTATGTTGACGGCTTCAAGCACGGAAGCTACAAGTATTACGAAAACAAGCAACTCACCATCGACGAGACATGGCACTCCGGCACGCTCCAAGACCGCCGCATTCTCATCCTCCAACCCGAACCCACATTTATTTCCATATATTCAATAGCTTACATCATTCCCAAAGGCAAAAACCATGTGATAATCTACAACATGCGAGGCGAGCCCATCGAGACCTACGAGCCCATCGACAACATTCTGGACCGCGTCGGCAACGAACGTTTTGCACAAGTAAACAAGAAAAGCCACATGATGGTTGCCGAAGAATGCATCGTTGGATTCAAGAAAGACTCCGAAGGGCGCGACATTTTGGATCTCTCTCCCGAAATCGATATTCCCATATTCCCTGACGAGGACTGCGTAAAGATGGTTCAGTCGCTTCAACGAGAGGGCATTGAGGAATAAGAAATAAAAAGAAAGGGATGCGTCGCATCCCTTTCTTCCATTAAACACTATTACAAAATCATTATTTCTTTTTAATATTCAGAAGAATATACAAATTTCATCCTTCCAAAATCGTTTGCAAAGATACCATTTTTTTTAATAGCAAACGAATAATTAACGTTTTTTAATGATTAGCAAGACTATTGCCACCCATACTTTAGGCTGCAAACTCAACTTTGCCGAGACTTCCGACTTGGTGCGTCAATTTATGGAAGAAGGCTACAAAGTGGTTGATTTTCACGAAAAAGCTGATATATATATCATCAACACATGCACGGTTACCGCCGTCGCCGAGAAAAAATGCCGCACCGCCATTCGGCAAGCCATAGCCCAAAATCCCGAAGCCACAGTAGCCGTTATTGGCTGTTTTGCCCAAAACAACGCTAAGTCTGTCGCCCAAATCAAAGGAGTGAAATACATTCTTGGCAATCACGACAAGCAGCGCCTTCTTGACTATATCCTGTCTTCCTCACCCACCACTATCGCGGTCGAAGAGCCTAAAAACTTCAATCTCGCCTACTCCTCCAGCGACCGCACCAGAACCTTTTTCAAGGTACAAGACGGATGCGACTACTTTTGCACCTACTGCGCCATTCCTTTCGCCAGAGGCCGCAGCCGCAGCGCATCGGTCGCAGAAACCGTTGCCACGGCACGACAAATAGCCAATTCTGGAAGCAAGGAAGTTGTTCTTACCGGCGTAAATACGGGCACTTTCGGCAAACAACATGGCGAGACATTTCTCGATTTGCTACGGGCTCTCGACGAAATCGATTGTATCGAACGCTACAGAATTTCAAGCATCGAACCCAACCTCATCACCGACGAAATCATCAATTTCGTAGCTTCCTCGCGGGCTTTTCTGCCACACTTCCACATTCCGCTGCAGTCGGGCAGCGACAAGGTCTTGAAATTGATGCACCGCCACTACGACACCGAGCTATATTTCAACAAATTGTCCCAAATTAAATCCGTAATGCCCGACGCTTGCATTGCGGCAGATATCATGGCGGGATTCAACGGCGAAGACGAAGCGGAGTTTCAAAAGGTATGCCAGTTCGTCGAGTCACTTCCAATCTCATATCTTCACGTTTTTACCTACTCCGACCGACCCAACACCGCTGCGCTGAAGCTTGGCGAAAAGATACCGATGAACGTTCGCCGACAACACAGCCAGGCGCTACACGACATTTCCGACCGCAAGAAGAAAGGCTTCTATGAAAGCCAGATAGGAAAAGAACGCACGGTTTTATGGGAATCCACGCTCCACGCCACACCTTCGGGCGACATGATGCAAGGCTGGACAGACAACTACATCCGCCTACAACGTCCCTACAACGCATCACTCATCGGCACCATCACGCCCTACCCCATCACACCCAAGACAATCGTCGCCGACTTTGAAATGGAATAGCGACAAAACAACCAACCACGTGGTAGCCATTCGGTTTTACCAACACCTTCAGCCATTCATCAAATACCTTTAAAACACAGACATGAACAACAACCAAAATTTTGTTTTTCGCGAATTATAGACATTGGTATTTGCAATCGTATGTCTAATCTTATCCTTTATCCCTTTCTTTTTCCAGAACGCGTCACGCACCTTAGGCCACATAATGCCTGCATGTTCCGCCTATCTTTTTTGGCTGTATTATTCAATCTATTACAATATTAACACATAATATTTTGCCAACAACAATACGCTCTTTTTTCAAATTATTGCCTTCAAATTGAATTTCGGCATCTACAAATCACTTATTTTTCGTATCTTTGCAAATTGCTAAATTGTATAACAGAAAGATTCTTTTTATATGAAAAAACTGTTTGCCATTCTCATCTTGTCGCTTTCGCTGACTACCGGCTTGAAGGCGCAATGGCTCAACTACGATTTCCACATGGCGTTCGGCTATTCTCAACTAACCGACGACCTCATCTCTCAGGGCGGCATCATGGGATTTTCGGCTGGTGCCTACGCCACCATCGGATTTACCGAGTCTCGCTCAGTACTCGCCGATATTTTCACACTACAGACCGGACTCAACCTCACCCGCAAGGGAGGTCGTTTGTTTGACGAACAGCACTCCGGAGCATTCACTTCTATCCGCAAAGTTTGCTACAGCGGTTGGTACGCACAAATTCCAGTCTTGGCAAACTTTAAATTTGAACTTCCATTCTCCGAACAATATGCGCAGTTCTTCGTTGGTCCGGCGGTAAGCATTGGCGTTTTCGGACACTACAACGACCGCATGGTTTCGCCTGGTCGCCCTCAGATTTCTTGGAACTATGACATTCACAACGACCCTGCATTCAAGCACATGAACCGAATCGATGTCGAACTCATCGCTGGCGTTGGATACCAGTGGCGCAACTACGTGGCCAACCTCTATGTCGATTATGGATTTCTCTCGATTGGCGAAACCCCCGACGTGCTTCGTAGCATGGAAGAAGACGCAAAACGCCCCGACAATCCCGACGGCAACATTGTGATGTTTATGTTATCGCTGGGATACCAACTTCCAAGAGACTAAATGAATGTAACGAGATTAAGAAAAGGAGCAGAAATTTCTGCTCCTTTTTTATTTTAAATGCCCTTGCGTTCTCAGCTCATATCTTCAACAGCTGCGCCAAGTCAGCAAAGTCGATGCCGTCGAAATTGCCGGAAGACATCATAAGGAGGTTGCCTCCAACCCAATTCTTGCGCTGGAGGTCCGACACCAACAGCTGCGAGTCGTTATACACCTTGATAGAAGGATTGCCGAAAGCCGCCTGGACCTGTTCGATGCAGAGAGGCGGCAGTTTCTTGTGCGCCACGGCATGGGGATTGAAATAGACAATGGCTTCGTCTGCAAGATCCATACAGCCTTTGTACTGCGTAAGAAATTCCGCAGTTAGACTGCTAAAGGTATGAAGTTCCATACAAGCCACAAGTTTACGGTCTGGATACTGTTCCTTCATGGCAGCGATGGTAGCTCTAAGCTTTGACGGCGCATGGGCGAAATCCTTGTAAAGTGCGCTGGAGTTATTTTGGGAAACAAGTTCGAGGCGTTTGCTAGCTCCGGGGAAAGTGCTGATGGCCTCGTAAAATTGCTTATCGCACACTCCCAAGGCATTGCAGGCATGTCGTGCAGCGGTGAGATTGAGCAAGTTGTGATGTCCAAACACCTTCAAGGGCGTCTGCATGGGCAAGAGATAGGTCACGCCATGCTCTACATGGTAGTCTGGCACACTGTACGGAATTTTGGAGATGTCGGTACGACTGTTGCGTTCCGACACTTCGCAAACCACCGGGTCTTCGGCACAATATACCAGCGTACCTTTGGGTTCGATGAGGTTGATGAATTGGGCGAACTGGTCTTTATAGATGTCGAAAGTGGGAAAGACATTCACATGATCCCACTCAATGCCAGTGATAATTGCCACATCAGGTTTGTAGAGATGAAACTTGGGTCGGCGGTCGATGGGCGACGTGAGATATTCGTCACCTTCGATGACCATGACTTTGGCAGTCTGACTGAGACGCACCATCACTTCAAAACCTTCGAGCTGGGCACCCACCATATAATCCGCCTCGATTCCGCAATGCTGCAGAACGTGAAGGATCATGGCCGTTGTGGTGGTTTTGCCATGACTTCCTCCTATCACCACTCGGGTTTTGTTTTTCGACTGTTCGTAAAGGTATTCTGGGTAGCTATAGATTTTGAGACCCAACTCCTGTGCACGCAGAAGCTCGGGATTGTCGTGGCGGGCGTGCATGCCCAAAACCACTTCGTCGATGTCTTTGGTAATTCTATCGGGGTTCCACCCTATCTCCTGCGGCAACAATCCGTATTTCTGAAGACGGCTCTTGGCAGGATCGAAAATCTCATCATCTGAACCTGTTACATGGTAGCCTTTGAGATGCAAGGCAATGGCGAGGTTGTGCATGGCACTTCCCCCTATGGCGATAAAATGGACGTTCATTATTCAGTTTTAAGTTTACAGTTTTAAGCTTGATGAATTATGTTTAAGGGCGCAGGTTTTGTCCTCAATCAAAATCCCGTGATAAAAATCTAATTATTAGTTCTCGCCATTGGGCTTCCAACGTTTGGCGAGAGAGAAGAGTTCGGGATTGATATGGCAGTAGCCAAATGGATTCTTGTCCAAATAGTCTTGATGGTCTTCATGGGCGGGATAGAAATTACGCAGCGGCTCAACTTCTATGACAATGGGTGCTTTGTAGCGCGAAGCAAGTTGCCTAATGGACTGCTGAATGACGGGCAAATCGGCTGGATCGGTGTAGTAGATTCCTGTGCGGTATTGATCTCCCTCGTCTTCTCCCTGACGGTTGACGGAAGTTGGATCGATGGTCATATAGTAGAGTTCAAGCAGTTGCTCAAGGGCGACATCATCGTAACAAACGCATACGGTCTCTGCAAAACCCGTGGTATGGGTGCAGACCTGATTGTAGGTGGGATTGGGAACGTTGCCGTTGGCGAACCCCACGGTAGTATCCAATACGCCGTGGACTTGCTTGAGAAAATGTTCTGTGCCCCAATAGCAACCGCCTGCAAGATAGATGGTTTTCATAACTTATTACAATTAGAAATAATGGCTATGCCTGATGACATTAATGATATGTCACTCAACCAAAAACCATGATCAAACTTCCAGAATGTGCTTTGCTACGGCTTCTGCGATGCGTGCTTTGGTCTGCTCGATAGAGCCCGAAGCATCGATGTTGAGAAGGACTCCGTTTTGGCGATAGTAGTTGATTACGGGAAAGGTCTTGGCTTCGTACTCGTCGAGACGGCGTTTGATGGTGGACTCATCGGTATCATCTTTGCGGCCCGAGGTAGCAGAACGCTCGTTGATGCGGCGAATGAGTTCGTCGCGAGGAACGTCGATACGCACCACGCAATTGACTTTCTGATGATAGATTTCCAACAAGAGGTCCAACACCTTGGCTTGGCGCACAGTGCGAGGGAATCCGTCGAATATGATGCCACGAGGGTCTTCGATGATGGCTTTGTTGACAATGCGCGTCACCGTGTCGTCATCCACCAAATCACCACGTTCCATAATGGCTTTGATTTCAAGTCCAAGCGGGGACTGTGAAGCGACCTCCTGACGCAGACGATCACCCGTAGAAAGGTGGTAGAGATTGTATTTTTCTGCAAGGATAGTGGCATGAGTGCCCTTGCCGGCACCAGGAGCGCCAAAGATGACTAAGTTGTTCATTGTTTGAATTCTTTAGGGAAGAAAATATAGTATTTGGTTACTTGTTTCTCAAGGAAATGGCGGTCAAGCTGGTCGCTTGCCTCACTGATGTCGAAGCAGTCTCCATTCTTGTAAAGTACACGGATTTCCTGATCGTTGAAATCGTAGGCGTGGTTGCGCAACACACCCGTCCCCACGAAATACTCGCTTTCCTGGGGCGAAATGCCGTAGCGTTCCTGCACTCTATGCCGCAGTTGTTCTATCTCCTCGTTGGGGAATGGACGGTCGCTTACCTTGATGGCTGGCAAGCGACGGTTGATAAGTTGTTCCGACAAGGTACTGAGAATGAAATCGTCGTGATGCATCCAAGCCTTGATGGCGGCAAGGACATCATTGTCGTCGATGCCGGCAAAAGCGTCGAGCACAGACTCATTGCTCTCGAAATGTCGCTGGGTGTAGTGATGGGTGAGAAAATCCATCAACGGCGTATAGACTTCGGAATGCCAGTTGCCATCTTGGTGCAGCTCTCTTACACGACGGAGGGCACCCAAAAGCAACGTGTCGGCAGCGATGACTGTCTTGTGGAGATAGACCTGCCAATACATCAAACGACGCGAAATAATAAATTTCTCGATGCTGTAGATGCCTTTTTCATCTACGACAAGTTCATCGTTACATACGTTCAGCATATTGATTATACGCTCGGTACCAACAATTCCTTCACACACACCCGTAAAGAAGCTGTCACGACTGAGATAGTCAAGGCGGTCCATATCGAGCTGGCTGGATACAAGTTGATGGAGAAAATGCTTGGGGTAAGTATCGTCGAAAATG
This sequence comes from Bacteroidales bacterium, assembly GCA_045597845.1. Taxonomy (GTDB): domain Bacteria; phylum Bacteroidota; class Bacteroidia; order Bacteroidales; family P3; genus Colimorpha. Next base: position 93,579 of record JAZLKZ010000085.1, read on the forward strand.
GAAATGGCCGTGGTGAGCCTCCCATTGAACTCCTTGTTGAGCCGTTCCATAAAGAGGTGCGTAAGGGTTTCGTGATGCACCTCGGCGAGGACATACTCTGAAGTGTGGGAAAATGGACCATGTCCGATGTCGTGGAGCAGAATGGCAAGTTTGACACCCAACGCCTCGTCGGGAGTTATCTCCACCCCCTTGACTTTCAGCACTTCCAAAGCGCGATTCATCAAGTTTAAGGCACCCAGCATGTGGCTGAAACGGGTATGCATGGCACCGGGATATACCAGATAGGTAAACCCAAGCTGCTTGATGTTGCGCTGACGCTGGAAATAGGGATGCGAGATGACATCGAAAATGATATCGTCCTCAATGGTCAAGAAACCATATACAGGGTCGTTGATAATTTTACGCTTGTTGGTCATTCTAATTGACAATTGGAAATTGAGAATTACTACTTCATTAATTGTCCAATTCTTCAAGAATTTTGGCGGCACAAGCCACGAGGTCGTTGCAGGGTCGTTTACCCGACTGGAGAAGGCGTCCACAGTTGACGTCTCCGTTTTCCTCACGGAACTTTTCCGCCATCATCTTTACCGAGGAGGCTTTGCCGCAGAGACCAGCGACCATAGCCATGCCACTCACACAGCCGCACACTTCGCGCAAACCAGAAAGGCCGCGGCCAAAGGGTGCCGCCATATTTGAAGCTGCAGCGACATCTATAGGAAGTTTGTCGGCATACGCCAACACGACTGCCTGGCAACAGTTGCAACCTGACTTATGCAATACACGCGCTTTTTCTGTTCTGTTTTCCATAATTGTTTCTTATATCATTCACTCTCTTAACCATTTAATTAGTTCCCTTTGTAGATATTCCATACCCAATTGGCAATCGTAAAAACTGATGCAAGTACAATAGTGTAGTTGGGCCAACGGGTATGAAAGGCTTTGTGAAGCGAGCGAGTACCTCGGCGAAAGTCAACCAACAGCCACACAAAGCAGACGATTGCCAAGAGCGAGAGCATCACTCCCAAAGGATTCATCTTCAAAGACTCCCACACCTCCCCTTTCAGCAAGAGATTCAACGACCTTATCGTGCCGCACCCAGGACATGGAATACCTGTTAGTTGCTTGAAAAGACACGGAATATCGGGAATGTGCATGGGTATTAGCGAGGGTCTTCGTTCAAATCACAAAAGGAGCGGAGGATGATCCGCCGCTCCTTATTGTTACTTAGACTCAGGATATCAATAGTTTGAATATTGCAAGAATTTTTGGTAGTTGTACTCACGGGCTTTCTTCTGTATATTGAAGAGGTCAATCAACCACCAAATGCCACAACCGCCACAAGTAATGAGCTTCAAGATGCCCAAACCCGTTTCGCCCAAAAGAAAGCGATCGACACCCAATTCTCCTACGAGGATTGAGAGGATGAGCATCATGATAGGTTCACGATATTCGATCGACTGCATCATCATAGCCTTGCTCTCGTCCATTTCGGCAAGCTTGGTACGGATGGCAGGAATACATGCCGCAGGGAACCATTCTCCTTTGGTCATGATGAAATAATCAACACTATTGACTTCCATATTATTGCATTATAGATTAAACGACAAATTATTATTCAGCGTTGCTGATGAAAGGATATTTGTAGTCGCGGGCTGGATCGAAAGTCTCCTTGATGGCCTGCGGGCTGGTCCAACGGATGAGGTTGAGGTAGGAACCCGCCTTGTCGTTGGTGCCGCTGGAGCGAGCGCCGCCAAAGGGTTGCTGTCCGACGACGGCTCCCGTAGGTTTGTCGTTGTAGTAGATGTTACCAGCTGCGTATTTGAGAATATCGGCACCCAGACGCAAAGCCTTGCGGTCGGTGGAGAAGATGGCTCCCGTCAAAGCGTAAGGAGAGGTCTCGTCGCAGAGGTGCAAAGTCTTTTCGTAGTCGGCATCTTCATAGACATAAACCGTAATGATAGGTCCGAAGATTTCTTCGCACATGGATTTATATTTAGGAGTCTTGGCGAGGATGACGGTAGGTTGGATGAACCAGCCCTTGCTCTTGTCGCCAGTGCCACCGAATACGATTTCGGCGTCTTTGCTCTTCTTGGCATGTTCGATATAGCGCATACAGTTGTCGAAAGAAGCCTCGTCGATAACAGCGTTTACGAAAGCGGAGAAATCACGAACATCACCGACCTTGATTTCCTTGAGCATCTTGCCAATGGTCTTCTGGACTTTGGGCCAAAGGCTTGCAGGCACGTATGCACGGCTTGCTGCGGAGCATTTCTGACCTTGGAACTCGAAGGCGCCACGAACGATTGCGGTAGCCACCTGGTCTGGGTCTGCCGACTTGTGGGCGAAGATGAAGTCCTTGCCGCCGGTTTCGCCGACAATCTTAGGATAGGTGCGATAGTTGGCGATATTGTCGCCGATAGATTTCCAGAAACTGTTGAAGGTGCCCGTTGAACCAGTGAAATGTACGCCAGCCAAGTTGGGGTCAGCAAAAGCGACGTTGCCGATAAGTGCACCGCTTCCGGGGAGGAAGTTGACCACGCCATCGGGAAGACCAGCCTCTTTGTAGATTTTCATCAACAAATAATTGGACAGCATAGCAGTGGTGCTAGGTTTCCAAATGCAGACATTGCCCATCAATACGGGAGAGAGGCAGAGGTTGCTGGCAATGGAGGTGAAGTTGAACGGGGTGATGGCGAAGATGAAACCTTCAAGAGGACGATAAGTCACATAGTTGAGGGTACCCTTGTCGCTGCAGGGTTGGTCGCTGTAAATCTGACCGGCATAGTAAGCATTGTAGCGAAGGAAGTCAACCAACTCGCAAGCGCTGTCGATTTCCGCCTGCATGGTGGTTTTACCTTGGCCAAGCATGGTAGCCGCATTCAAAAGATAGCGATATTTTCCACTGACGAGGGTGGCTATTTTCTGCATGACGCTGGCACGGTCGATCCAAGGAGTGTTGGCCCATTCTTCGTGGGCTTTCATGGCTGCTGCGATAGCGGCTTTCACCTCTTTTTCGCCAACCTTGTAATATTTTGCCAAAACATGGCTATTCTCGGTAGGCATCACGATGGTGCCACTCTCTTTGGTTTTCACCTCTTTGCCACCAATAATGGCGGGGATTTCTGTCACCTTGTTGTAGAGTTCATCAAGGGCTTTGCGGATTTCCTTGCGTTCTGCACTGCCTGGCTTGTAGCCTAATACGGGTTCGTTCTCCGGCTTAGGAAAAGTAAAAATGGTATTGTTCATAATGAAAATGTTTAATAGTGTTTTTATTTGAATATGCAAAGATACGAATAAAAAAAAGAATAAACAATAGTTTTTTTGTGATTTGTATCTCAAAAAACGAGAATTTAATTCTCACAAGGAGACACAACGCCCATACGATAAGGCTCAATTCTTTCGACTATTAAATAATGTAAAAAAATCTTACAATATCACAATAAATGTGTACCTTTGCATACAAAATCGAATAAATTAAAAAATCTTTATCATGAAAAAAATCAGTATGTTCTTCGTAGGTCTTGCGATGATTGCTTTCACTGCATGCACCTCTCTTTCAAATTCAGCCTCCTCAAACGCAACAGCCATGTTGAGTGGTCAACAATGCGCATCAGCCATTTCCACTCTTTACAACAGCTACAAATCCCTTGGAAAGGTTGACCTTACCAATGCTGCTAACTTGAGCAGCGCCATTATCGTAGCCACTTGCTACACCCAGCTGAAAGCCAACAAGGACGATGCCAACTATCGCAAATCCTTCACTGCTGGCGCCATTAGCGCAGGAACCTCTATCATCACCCCCAACAACGCAGACGCTTTCACGACCGCGTTGCTCGCCGCAAACGGATTGTCGGGCTTGAATTCCCAGACCTCCACGAACACCGCAACCACCACTACCTCATCCACCGCGTTGACCAACTTGATGAAGTCCATCAAATAATCAATGTGCATCCATAAAAAAAAGACGCATCTGTTGATGCGTCTTTTTTTTGTGCTTATCACAACCTTTAATAGATAAGATTCAGAACATCTTCCATCAGGGATTTTGACTCACATTCAGGAACAGACGGACGCTCGACCGTGCTTGCCCCGACAAGAAGCTCTTCCACCTGACGAGTCAGATTAACATTCAGGCAGTCGGTGGCCAGCGACGCGCCTCGGATGCACTTGCATTCGACGTCAACATCCAACGAGAGTTCCACCCCACCCCACTCAAACTGAGCAACATACTGTGAGCGGAAGTCACGCCAGCGGGCAAAAAGCCACGCATCGCTGCTGTATTTCTCATAAAGCTCCTTTACGGCATCCATGCGGATAAGGTCATCGAACTCGACAATCCGGACCTTCCCGTCATATACCACTTCAAAAGCCTTGATGAGTTGGGGTACAATATTGACACTGGTAACGTCTGCCAACTCGGAAAGATTTACCACACGGCTTTGGACGGATTTGACCCCATGCTTCTGTAGCTTGGCAGGCTTGACGCGCAAATAACGTTGCAAATCATCCATGTTGCCCTTGATGAGTACCGTGCCGTGGTGAAGGTTCTGATAGCGGCCTTTTGAGAAAGCATTGCCGGAGAATTTTCTGCCTTCACAAAGCCCATCGTTGCGACCCGACAGTTCGGTATTCAATCCATAATAGCCCACGGCCTTCTGCAAAACGGAGAACTGGCGCTGCTGATCGTAAAGTTCAGGCGGAGCGATAAACGAAAAATTGATGTTGCCATCGTCATGATAGACGGCGCCACCGCCAGTGGTGCGACGCATCACATAGCCTCCCTCTTTGCACAGCAACTCTACATTGCACTCGGAATAGGGATTCTGGTTCTGGCCGATAACTACAGTGCGATGGTTTTTCCAAAGGTACATCGTCACAACATCTTTCTCAGGAAGAGAAAGCAGATAATTTTCTACGGAGACATTCCAATAAGGATTTGTCTGGTTACTGATAACAAGTCGAAGTTGCACAGCTGGTTTTAGTAAAGATTAATATACAAAGTGAGTGTTGACATCGATTCCCTTACCCGAATGGCTTACAGTTCAGTCACTTTCCATTTTTCATAACTTCTTTCAAGAAGGTTGTTGAAGATGCCAGCATCCTCCATCATGATAAAATGGCCAGTATTCGCCAATTCAACATAGGTCGCGTCATTATAGAGTTCATCCATTTTAAGCTTATTGTCGGCATCGAGGCCAGAATTGCGTGTGCAGAGGATAAGCGTAGGGATGTTGATTTTCTCACCAGTCCAATAGGCAGGGTCAACAAGATTGCTCATCGTGCTGTAAGCCACATTCTCCTCGGTATGAGGCATAGTGCTCAAAGCATAGGTCATAACCCATTCAGGAGTAAATGGACCCGACAACGTGCTTACAAAGTCGATAATATTCTTCTTGTAGCCCTCGCCGTGGAACATCTCAACAAAGTCATTGATTTGATGACGGTAATTAGCCGAATCCGAATCATCTGAATAGAAGCAATATACTCCATCAATGTCGCATAGCGCAGCGGAAATTTCAGGATACTTGAACACCACCTGACGGCACACCGGAGTACCCAAACTGTGTCCAACAAGTACCACACGTCGCAATTGAAGCTGGTCAATAACAGCCTTGACCGCATCGGCAAAATAGTCTAAGGTATAAGCAGTTTCGGGCTTGTCGCTCTGGCCGTAGCCCGGCAAATCGACGAAAACCATGCGGATGGTATCGTGGCGGAAAGCCTCATATTGCTTTTCCCACACGTTGACATCACAGCCGAAACCATGTACGAAAAGCAACGTAATGCCTCCACTTCCACAAACTTTGTAGTGAACCTTGGAACCATCTTCAAGCGTAACATACTGTGATGGGATATCGGCTATGGTCTTGGGCTTACAAGCAACACAAAGCAAAAGCATTGATGCAAAAACAGCCAATAATAAACGTTTCATTTTTAAGCACTTGTTAAGATTTATGGGCCTGTCACCCATTCACTATTTTATCTTTTTAAAAAATCGGTTGAGGTCTGTAGTAATCGAAATGAAGTTCGGAGCCTGACCATAATGATAATTGTTGCGGGAATAGCAAAAATCAAAACCTTTGACATGCAGTCCAAATCCAAACGAGAACCCTCCTGCGTTGAAATTACCGAACGACTGTACCTCTTTCATCTGACGGTAGTTGTAGCCCAAACGGACATAGAACACTTTCTTTACAGAAAGTTCAACGCCCACCTGAACGTGGCGTGCCAAATTGTCGAGAAACACAGTACCCTTGGACTGGGTAGTGACTACGCCCGTAAATGGATCTGTAGAAGATGTTGGATTCAATGCATCCTCATAACGCAAGTTCCATTTTTGCAATTCAGTAAGGTTGAGGAACAAACGGAAAGGCGCATTCTTGAGTTTATAAGAAAGGCCTGCGGTAAGTTCCCATGGAACTTTTTCGAAAGCCTCATCGAAAATGACAATTTGCTTGCCAATGTTGCGCGCCATGAGGGTCGCAGAAAACGACTTGTCGTCGCTACAAAAGCCACCAGCCACATCGAAAGCCACAGCCAAAGCAGTATAGCCGTCATAGTTGGAATAAACCGGCTTGAAATTGACGCCAAAACTAAAGTTGGAGTCAATAGACCTACCCCACCCTACGGAAAGCACATAGTCAGATGCAAAGAAATCGCCCGTGGAGATTTCCTCCTCGTCGTAACCTTGGAAACGGCCATAATTGTAGAAACGAAGACCAAACACAAAAGTCCCTAAACTATTGGTATTCATTCCGTAGGACAATGAACCATAGTTTGCCTTTTCAAATGTCGTGATGAAATTCAGAGAGGCATAGTTGTCAGCCCAACGACCAATAAGCGACGGATTGTCAATAGCTAACGAGAAATCGTTGTCCGCCACCGAAAGATAGTCCATGCCCAATGCGTTGGACCGCGAATTGAGCGACATGTCTATCACCGAAAAAGAGGATATACCAGCAATTTGCGCTTTGGCCGAAGGAACGACCAAAGCGCAAAGCAGGATTATCCAAAAGCCGCAACAGGTGAATCGTGAATGGTGATTATGGGAAACGCACTTCATCACATAAAGATTCTATTAAGAATATTCACCAAGCAGCTGACGATAGCAATTATTTCTTCTTGTTGCGTTCGTGACGAAGCAGATGGCTGGGTTCGAGAGCCATACGGTCGGTTTCAAGCAAGGAGGCTACGCCCTCTTCGATACGACGTTTTGCTTCGCAAGCCTCGCAATGGCAGTCCTCGTGGTATTCGCGCGGTTCGGTGTAGGTTGTGATGACACCTTCGAAATTGCGCAGGATAACCTTGTTGGGACTTTGAGAAATAACGTAGTTGGGCATAACGGGGGTCTTTCCGCCGCCACCGGGAGCGTCAACCACGAAAGTGGGTACTGCATAGCCAGAGGTATGGCCACGGAGCGCCTCGATGATTTCGATACCCTTGCTGACAGGAGTACGGAAATGCTCAAGACCCATAGAGAGGTCGCACTGGTAGATGTAGTACGGACGAACACGGTTGCGAACCAATTCGTGCATGAGTTTCTTCATCACATGTACGCAGTCGTTTACACCACGCAACAAAACGGTCTGGTTGCCCAAAGGAATACCGGCATTGGCGAGCTTTGCGAGAGCAGCTTCGGCTTCGGGAGTCATCTCGTTGGGATGGTTGAAGTGTGTGTTGAGCCAAATGGGATGATATTTCTTCAACATATTGCAGAGGTCGTCGGTGATACGCTGCGGGCAAACCACGGGAGTACGGCTGCCCAAGCGGACGATTTCGACATGCTTGATTTTGCGCAAGCGGGAGATGATGTACTCCAACTTTTGGTCGCTGACCATCAAAGCATCACCACCAGAGAGGAGAACGTCGCGTACACATTCGGTCTTCTCGATGTATTCGAGGCACTTCTCTATACGGTCGTTGGGAGACTCGTCATCTTTCTGGCCGGCAAAACGACGACGGGTGCAGTGACGGCAGTACATGGAGCACATGTCGGTGATGAGGAACAAAACGCGATCTGGATAACGATGGGTCAAACCAGGAGCGGGAGAATCCTCGTCCTCATGCAGAGGGTCGTTGAGGTCGGCGGGAGCGATGTTGCACTCGGGACCTGAAGGGATAGCCTGACGACGGATGGGGTCGTAAGGGTCGTTGGGGTCAATCAAGCTCAAGTAATATGGAGTGATGGCCATACGGAATTTTGCCAAGGCCTTCTTGATACCATCAGCCTCTTCGTCGGTAAAGGTAAAATACTTGCTCAGTTCTTCGTAAGTCTCAATACGATGGGCAACTTGCCAAGTCCAGTCGTTCCACTGTTCGTCGGTAACGTTTGGGAACAGCTCTTTTCTGCGGTTAACTTTCATGATTCTAAAGTTTTGAAGATTTGTAGATTTGAAGATTAGCAGGGCTTAGTCGGGTTGAAGATTGATCCAGACACAAGGGAAAACATCTGTTGGAACAACAAATTACGCGTTCTTTTGCTGGTAATAAAGGATTAGTCTATTGAGAGAACGTGATATAAAAAGATTCTTATCTATCAGATTCACAGCATCCTCATTTGTGCAATATCCCAATTCTTTACTAAGACAAAGCATCGAACGCACTTCAGCACAACTACCCTTTGCAATCTTTAAAAATTTCAAATACAAAGCATCCGAACCAGACTCGCTTCCTTCTGCAATATTATTCATTATGGAAACGGAAGCCCTTTGTATTTGATCTTTAAAGCCATAGTCATTGTTTCGATGTAAAAGTCTGTATATTTCAACTGTCAGTTCTTGTGACAATTGCCAAACTTTTAAATCTTCAAACAACGCCATCCTTAAAATCTAATATTTGAGAAGAAACGAAGTTTGAAGATTTGAAGATTCGCTTGAATTAAGTGTTTCAAAACCTTCAAATCTCCAAATCTTCAAATCTTCCAATCTATTAATTATGCATAGAGTTCTTCGAAGATCTTGCGCAGCGTGGGGCTTTCGCGGAGTTCCTGCAAAGTGAATTCTGCGTGACCCTTGGTGTAACCGTTGCCCATGATCATGTTCACATCGCTTCCGATACCTTCGGCACCGAGAGAAGCCTTGGTGAAGCTGGTGGCCATGGAGAAGAAATAAACGATACCGTCATCCTTGGTGCAGAGTACGGCTGTCATTTCCTGATCGGGAACGTTTACGCAGTTGATGGTGACGTCGGCCATCTTGCCGTTGGTGAGTCTTTCAACGAGTTCGTAAACCTGAACGGGAGTCATGCCGGCAGCGCTCTCAACGATGTCGCAGAAACCGAGGTCTTTGATACGCTGGGTGGATTTGGGGCTGTTGGCAATACCGATAACCTTACCGGTAACGCCTACGCGCTTTTTAGCCTCGTAGCAGCAGAGCATACCGCTCTTGCCACCGGCGCCAAGGATAACAACGGTCTGTCCATACTGGCAGAGTTTTGCAGTCTGTGCGGGAGCGCCAGCAACGTCCAATGCGGAAAGAGCGAGCTTTTCGGGCATATCGGTAGGAATTTTAGCATAGATACCGCTTTCGAAAAGGATAGCCTTACCTTTGATGTCAACCTGGTCAACATCGGGACGGATAGCGAGAATTTCGTCGATGCGGAGAGGAGTAAGAGAAAGACTTACGAGAGTAGCGATACGATCGCCTTCTTTGAGGTCGATTTTGCCCTTCAAAGCGTCGCCGATTTTCTCGACTTTGCCGAGGAGCATACCACCAGAACCGGTACGACGGTTACGATGCTTTCCCTGGAGCTCAACATTGAGGAACATTTCCTTCTTGACTTCTTCCATGATTTTCTCTTGGGAAGCGCCTTCACCAGCCTGCTGTTTGGCATAGTTGTGGATATCGGTGAAGGAAGCGGAGTCGATGTTCAAAGTCTGTACGTCGATGAGAATTTCATTGTCGTACAAAACGTCCATGTTATTGTCCAATTTGTTAGCTGGCTGAGGAAGAACGCCCTTGGGTTCGATTACGCGGTGAGTACCGTACTTATTACCTTTTGGTTGCATAAATTTATTTATTTAATTGATTAATAATTTATTAATTTTATCAAATCCACGCATCATGCATGAATTAAGCATACAAAGATACAAAAAAATCTCAATATTGAGGTTATAGTAGTTCTTTATTTTTCGTTCTGATCGTTTACGCGGGGTTCTTTGCGCAAGATTGACAGCGCTTTAAGGTAGGTTTCGTCAATGTCTCGCATCACCATATAATAGTACTCCGTACCAAAGAGTCCGCGTGCCACCAAAGCCTTCACCGAAGCCTTCAAATAAAAGTCGCTGTGGGCCGAACGGAGACTGTCGGCATACTCCTTGGCGCTGTCGCGAACCACCTCCTTGGAGGCAGCATAGACCTCAAGCAAAGAGTCGAGATGCAACAGCTCATAGTTTTGCATATAGGCATCGAAATCGCGCACCAACGCTTCGCCACGATGCTGGTTAGCCCATTCGGCGGCGAAATTGTTCAACACTCCTTTGGCGCGCAGATTAATGTAGAAATCCGTCAAGCGCATCGTATCCAAAGGCACGAAAACGTCTGGCATGATGCCGCCTCCGCCATAAACCGTACGTCCGCCAGCGGTCTTGTATTTCAGCGAGTCGGGGAAATGGATGGAGTCGGCGTTCACCAGCTCGTCATGCTTCATTCGGTTGTTGATATCTTGCTGATAGGCTTCCACACCTGCTTCGTAGGGTTTTTGAATGCATCGGCCCGAAGGGGTGTAATAGCGTGCCGTTGTAAGTCGCACCTGTCCGCCGTCCTTCAACGGGAACATGTGCTGAACCAGGCCTTTGCCGAAACTGCGGCGCCCCACAAGGATTCCACGGTCATAGTCTTGAACAGCACCCGAAACAATCTCAGATGCCGACGCAGACCCTTCGTCGATAAGCACCACCAAATTGCCTTGGCGGAAGCAGCCGTTGCGGTTGGCGCGGAAATTCTGACGTTTCGACTTGCGACCTTCGGTATAGACCAACAAAGATCCCTGCTTCAGAAATTCATTTGCCATGCCGCATGCAATGTCGAGATAGCCGCCTCCGTTTCCGCGGAGGTCGAGAATCAGCGACTTCATTCCTTTCGCTTTCAACGAATCAACGGCTTTGCGAAATTCAGTAACACTCGTGCGGGAGAATCTCACCAAACGGACATAGCCGATAGTGTCGTCGGCCATAAAATAGCTGTCAATAGAATAGATAGGGATTTTGTCTCGCCTGATACGGAACGAATAGACATGTCCCATGCGCAGGACATCCAGAACCACTATCGAGCCCTTCTTGCCTCTGAGATGTGTGGTCACAAAGGTATTGTTTACACTGTCGCCCGTCGAGGGAAGTCCATCGATGCGCACAATCTTGTCGCCTATCGCCAGTCCCACCTCTTCGGAAGGACCGCCCACAACAACATCCGAAACAATGATTGTGTCATTCACGATCTGAAACGTGATGCCAACGCCCTCAAAACTACCCACCAACGCCTCATTGGTACGTTCAACATCTTTGGCGGGGATATAGATACTGTGCGGGTCGAGGGTCTTGAGCATGGCACGAATGGCAACCTCGCTCAATTTGTCGTTATCGGGCACCTCCACATAGTTGTCGCCAATCATGTCAATGACCTCGATAAGCCTCTCGACTTCAGACTGTTGCGCTTCCACCTTGTTCTTTTTCTTGCCAATGCCCAAAAACTGAGCCTGAGAATGTGCGGAGATGGCAACCAAAAGCGCAATGCAAAGTAATCGTTTCATATTAATATATAAATAGTTATACAAAGTCAATCCGTCAGGATTTTTAGATTGCAAATTTACGAAAAAATAGCCGAATTGAAAAACAGAAACTCAGCCACACAATACCGAAGCGTCAATCTGCGTTTATTTAGCGAAACAGTAATACAGATACATTATGCTATCTATTGGAATCAAAGGACATCTGGAGCAAATGGTGACCGAAGAAGTCACCGCCGACCGTATCGGCAGTGGATTGGTGAAGGTTTTTGCCACACCAATGATGATTGCGCTGATCGAAAAGACATGCAACGAAAGCGTTGTGCCACAACTCGAAGCCGGACAAGGAACCGTGGGTACGCTAATCAATGTATCGCATTGCGCAGCTACGCCAGTAGGAATGAAAGTCTGGTGCGACAGCGAATTGGTGGAAATCGACCGCCGTCGATTGGTGTTCAACGTAAAAGCCTACGACGGATGTGGCCTCATCGGCGAAGGCGTTCACGAACGTTTCGTTATCGACTCACAGAAATTTCAGCGCAAGGCCGAAGAAAAAAGCAGCCGATAGGCATCTCGGAATATCTGCTCGTGGTCGAACGCCAGCGAAGGCAAGGCGTCCACAGAAAACCATTGCGCCTTGGCGGCATCGTCGCCTGCGGTGACTTCCACATTCGAAGCCACCGCAAGATAAGCAACGGTAACAACCCGCTCACGCGGATCTCTATCCACTTTGTCATAGACTCCTATTGGAGCGATATCATTCACAATCAATCCCGTTTCCTCCAGCAATTCACGTCGGGCACAGGTAGCGGTATCTTCGTCAATATTCATAAATCCACCAGGGAAAGCCCAACAACCTTTATATGGGTAGTTGCCTCGCTGGATGAGCAGAACAAGCCATTTATCTTCACTATTCTTGTGAAAGACAACCATATCGGCCGTCAAGGCAGGATGAGGGTATTGATAAGTGAAGGACATTGAAGTGAAGAAGCGGAAAATGCTTTCAGATTTGCGTACATTATTTCTGGACAAGCATATCTGCCTGACTGTCAGAATTCTCGATTATCTTCTCCAACATTTCCTCGGGAGCCATTCCTACGTAGGGCAACATAGCCTTGGTGTCACTTGCCAAAGGATGGTCGGGGAAAAGCTTTACAAACTCCGTATATGTAGCTTTGGCTTCTTCGTAGCGTTCGCCCATCTCAAAGGCGAAGCCCTTCAAGAAATAGCATCCGCCAAGATCTTCATAATCAGGATAATTGTCGATAATGCGATTGAGACATTCCACCGAGCGATCCACATTGCCCACCGTAGCCAACACGTCGGCGGCACGGAAAAGATAGATTGGCGCAAGGCTGTCTTTCGAAAAATCATCGGCATAGTTGAGATACAGCGACGCCATGCGATTCGCCACATTGGTGTCCATGATGCAATTCATCTCCGAAATGGAATCTTCGTAGTTCTCAATTTCCTGCTGCAATTCCTCTCTGTTGGGTCCACAAGAAACCATACCCGCAACGCATGCCAAACAGACAAGCGCAAAAAACAAACGTTTCATTTTTATTACTATATTTTGATTTTCAAGTTAATAACAACCTTTATTTAGTGTTTTACGTACTTCATTTTATAGACGGTACGCATACGACCATCAGCCACATCGTTGAGTTTACGCTTAATCATGGTTTTGCGCAGCGAACTAAGGCGGTCGGTGAAGACCTTGCCGTCGAGATGGTCGATTTCGTGCTGTGCCACACGGGCAAACATTCCGCTGATTTCCTCCGTATGCTCGTTGAAATCAGCGTCGTAATATTTCAGCACGATGGTGTCGGGACGCAACACATCCTCATGAACACCGGGGATGCTTAGACAACCTTCGTTGAAGTACTTCTTGGAACCCTTTTCTTCCAAGATTTCGGGATTGATGAGCGTATGTTCTTCAATAGTATCGCTGTAAGTGTCAGTTTTTTCGTCGTAGATCGGGAAACCGATGACTATCAGGCGGATCGAAAGATCGATCTGGGGTGCGGCCAACCCTACCCCATCGGCGGCGTACATGGTTTCGTACATGTCAGCGATAAGTTTTTTCAGTTCAGGATAGTCTTTTGTAATTGGCTGGGCCTCTTTTCTCAACACAGGGCTGCCATAACCGACAATAGGATAAATCATGATTGGTTAAGAATTACGAGTTAAAAGTTAAGACTTAAGAAAAATTGAGAATTAATCAGTTTAGGATTTAGAGTCAGTTGAAAGTTTAAGAGTTTAAAGTTCAAAGGATTTAATCTTCAAATCAGCATTTTTTCATTGGTCAGGTCACTGGTCACTTATTAATGAATGGCTCTCATATAGTCTTGCAATATTACCGTAGCGCTGATTGTGTCAATCAAACCCTTGTTCTGACGTTGTTTTTTCTTCAAACCGCCGTCGATCATAGCCTGGAAAGCAATCTTTGAAGTAAACCTTTCGTCGAGGCGAGCCACCTCCTTGTCGGGAAAAGCGGTTTTGAGCGCATCGACAAACGGCTCGATATATTGCGCTGATTCTGAAGGTGTATTGTTGAGGTGCTTTGCTTCGCCCACAACAAAGACATCCACAGGCTCTTGCTGGCAATAGGTTTTCAAATAATCCATCAACTTGGGCGTATCAACCGTGGTAAGCGGAGAAGCTATGATGCGTTCAGGGTCGGAAACTGCCAACCCCGTACGTTTTTTGCCATAGTCTATTGCCATGATTCTTCCCATAAGGCGCCCTTAATGCGTATTGACAAAAGTTTAGAAGTATCGAAAAATCAATAAATTATAATCATTTTCCAAACTTCCGACGTTAGATGAATTACTATTGCAAATATACAAAATATTAATCAAATTTCTATAGTTTTCATTTTTCATTTCTCAATTTTAATTTTTTTCGTATCTTTGCAAACGATTTCAACGAGATGAGATCTGGTCCCTTAGCTCAGTCGGTTAGAGCAACTGACTCATAATCAGTGGGTCCTTGGTTCGAGCCCAAGAGGGACCACAACAGCTTAAAGCGATGAGCCTCGAGTTTTGAGTTTTAAGCTTTTTTTATTTGAAAGTAGATACATTAATAATAACAAAAACAAACACCATGAACATCGATTGGCAAAATCTCCCGTTCGGTTACATGAAGACCGACTACAACGTACGTTGCTGGAATCGCAATGGACAATGGGGCGAAATCGAAGTCTGCTCCGAAGAAACTATCAACATGCACATGGCAGCCTCCAGCCTTCACTATGGCCAGGAAGCTTTCGAAGGCCTCAAGGCTTTCCGTTGCAAGGACGGCAAAATCCGCATTTTCCGTTTGGAAGAGAATGCAGCACGTTTGCAGAGCACTTGCCGCGGCATCATGATGCCCGAGCTCAGCACCGAGCGTTTCAAGGAAATGTGCATCAAGGTCGTCAAGATGAACGAACGCTTCATTCCTCCCTATGGCACTGGCGCATCTCTTTACCTTCGTCCCCTTTTGATTGGTACTGGCATCACCGTTGGTGTTAAGCCCGCCGACGAATACTTGTTCCTCATCTTCGTAACCCCCGTTGGACCTTACTTCAAGGGCGGCTTCAAAGCCAATCCTTACGTCATCACCCGCGACTACGACCGTTCCGCTCCTCTCGGCACTGGCGTTTACAAAGTCGGCGGTAACTACGCTGCCAGCTTGAAGGCTCATACCGAGGCTTGCCACGGCGGCAAATACGCTTGCGAGTTCTACTTGGATGCCAAGGAGAAGAAATACATCGACGAAGCTGGCGCAGCCAACTTCTTCGGCATCAAGGACGGCACCTACGTTACCCCTAAGAGCACCTCTATCCTTCCCTCCATCACCAACAAGAGCCTTATCCAGTTGGCAGAAGACATGGGCATGAAGGTCGAGCGTCGTCCTATCGCTCTCGAAGAGCTTAAAGATTTCCAGGAAGCAGGCGCTTGCGGTACTGCCGCTGTCATCAGCCCCATCTCCCGCATCGACGACCCCGCCACTGGCAACAGCTACAACTTTGGTGAAGAACCCGGTCCCTGGAGCACCAAGCTTTACAACGCTTTGCGCGCCATCCAGCTCGGCGAAGCCGAAGATATCCACAACTGGAACACCGTTCTCGACTAATATTAGTTGAAACATACAAACAAAAAAAGAGCGTCATATGACGCTCTTTTTTTGTTTTATAGCACACAAATTATTTCAAGAATTGATATTCAAATAATTTTGGTACAATCTCTTTGTTATAATAATTGCGAATTAGCGCTTTCATCGTACGGAGATTTCCTCGAAGTGAATCATACTTGGCCATTTTTTCACCCGTTTTCTCATCAATAACATCAACATCAAGTTCCTTATAAATCTGATACACACCATAGTTGATTGTTGTATCATACTCTTCCGTTCGCTTTGCGTCATCAAGTATATGTCGCCAAGTCTCAATTAGTTTCTCTTCTTCACTTGTTTTCTTCATCTTCTCTACGACTTGAGAAGCCAAGGTCTCTCCATTGGTCGTATCCAACGTCAATTGGTTACGATACTTTCTTCCGTCAGACCCTATAAATTCACGCATGTGATTCTGCATTTCAAAGCAAGCAAACAGCAAACATTTGTGCAAGAAAGGAGTCAGTTTCCCGTTTTTCACATCATGGTCGAATTGCTCATGACCATCAGCTGATTTCATAATTCGAGCCCTTTCCGTCCACTCTCGGTTGTAGGTAATGTAACGACTGGCAGCAAACATTGGAAGTTTTTCAAGATAGTTATCGGTTCTCAAATAGAAACCATGTCCATCATAGCGACCAGAAACCAAAAGAGATGAATGCAAATCAGGATTGTCAAAACCGCTACTATGTGCCACCAAATATCCAACTATATTTTCGCCATAAGCTGGATAATGTGTTATCTGACTTGAATTTTGCATTTCTGTACCATCAAGTGCACAAAGAACACCGATTTTCTCTTCTTCTTGAAACGGTCTTTTGTCATAGTATATGGAGCTGAATGTCGTATGTAACTTTTTTACGGGCAAATTTTCTTCTTGCATCATTTCACCTTCAACAATATTGAATGCTTTTAGCGAAAATTCATCTATATCTTCATCCCTATTTCCCCATAATGCGACCATAATGCAAGCATCAATATTTGTATGAAAATGTTTGCGATTAAAAGCAAACCCATCAAGGAACTCTTTGTTTACAAGATATTGTTCCTTCCAATACTTTACAGGAGAATACACAACATAACTATCCGTAGGTTGACGCAGATAAAACTTAAACGCAGACCAAATAAACACATTTCCCAAATCATTCGTTACCGTATGCTTCATACCCTTACCTTTTATGTCCAACTTCATTTGTTGAACTGCATACGATTTTTTCCACTCACCAGACTCTTTAGAAGCTTTTTTCCGTTGATGTTCCGCCGAAGTTGTTTCTGCGTAGGGAGGATTCTCAAAAAGTATGATGGTATAATGAGGATTGTTTACATACTGCATTATTACATCGTTATGGATGTATTCTTCCGACAAGGCATCGGCACCACGCACCAAACCCGCATTGAAAGTTTCTTGCACTTCTACTGGAGGAATGATATGCTTTACTTTGTCTCCAAATGTTTCCTGTAACACTTTGTATTCGTAATACTCAATGGTAGAAACTATCGTATGGCTCAGTTCTTCCTCAGTCATATAGCGTTCCAGGTTTCCCGTACCTGCACAACGATCAAGAATGATATAATCGTTACCTTCTGGCACTCTCGCGATAGCTTTTCGCAATAGTTCAAGCGATTTTTTTGCATACAATGGATGGGTGTAGAACGCACCAAGATTCTTTTTCTGAATGGTATCGTTCAACTTGTCCATCAAATACTCAAACTTTTTATTCGAGTCCTGTGTATAGGGATAAATATACTTTTTAAAGATATTTGGCTGGCGTATTTCGCCCAAAGTCTTGTTTTTGCCAGTATTGTCACCAATAAAATCCTGCTTGCGGGCACTCGGTTTTTCATCGTAATAACGCTTTGCCCACCCCACTATGCAGTTTTCATCAATATGGATTTTTGTATAATTGTTTGTACGCAACAAAGCAACGATTCTTTCTTGTCCTTGCTGTTTGGAAAAATCAATTTCCTCAATGGCCGCATTGCAAATAAATCCAGAATTATCCTTTGAGGCCGCTCCAACATAAACCTGTTCGATATCATCAAGATAAGACTCGGAATCATAACAATAGACTTGTTTATTGTTGCACGACACCAAAAGAATGTTTGCAGGTATGGGACATCCTTTGATACGCATAGAAGAAAGATACTTAATGGTTTGGAACAAAACAGCATTACGGTCATTAATTGTTGTTTTGAATTCCAATATGTTACCATTTACCACACCGTCAGTGTAGTTCGTTTGGATTTCTTCAATCGTCAACGATTTGTCAACTCGAGGTAGATAGGTCGCAAAGAAATCACTTTGCAATTGAAGTTCGTATTCTGTTCTTGCCATAGAATGATAGCTATTTTGCATTTAGCTATCATCTGGCAAATCGACACATAAAAAGGGTGCGAACCCTTCTTATGGTCTTCCGAGGCAAGCGTAGGACTCTGAACCTCTATCAGAGCAAGAATGTCCACACCCAAAGGTGAAGACATCAACTATATTACTCTGATAGATTAGTTCCTACGCTTATTACGGAGAAACCAACCATTATTGGTGTGGCGTTTTATTCAGAATTAAGTTTCCTACGCTTTTTCTGGAAGACCACAATAATAGTCAATGCATTGTTAATATGTCTGCCACTCTCTGACCTTGCGGGTCGCAGTGGCGTGATGTTGTTTCTGTTTCTTTCTAATATATTTTATATGGTTAACTCAATATGCAAAATTACTAAAAATCTTTGAAATCCTCCGACATTTTCCACTATTGTCAACAACACTGCTCATTTTATTCCTAAGGGGATAGAAGAAAAACAATATAGGAACCATCAAAGGTTTCTTATCAAGGTTTCTTTGTAGGCGTTGACATATTCTTGGAATTCGGGGGAGTTGATGATTTGGATATGCTCCGCCAGGCCGACATAGAAACGGGTGATGCCGCCAAAGTTGTAGATGTTGGTGGAGAGATACCATTCATCATCTTTGCCCGTGAGGTCGTTCTTGGCGGTGGGATATTCCTCTACAAGGAGGTTCTTCGCCATGAGGTCAAGTTTGAGTTCCACATGATAAGGACGCACTCCCGACATGTGGAAATGGTCGATGCGAATGTCTTTGTGATGGAACTTGTGAGACCACTCTTCATCAAGGATTTCAACGTAGCCGATTCTTGCAATCTTGAAGACTTTACATTCTGCGCTATCGATTTCATAAGCCACGACAAGGTTGTGTTCAGGCAAAACTTTGTAGGGTTCAACCTTACGGTCCTTTTGCGAATGACTGTTGGACGAGGAGTAGTTGTGTACGATTACGCAACGTTGGTTGTTACAAGCTTGGGTGAGCGAAGCGATATTCTCCGCCATGCCTTTGTAGTATGAGACTTTTTTTTGCAGGATTTGGCGACGGACGGTATCATTCATCTCGCGCGACTCGGAATTGATTCGGATGTAAGCCTTGCCTTCAAGTTCAACGATGCCATAAGGATAGGGTTCGACATGGATGGCTACAACTTGGTTGTCGTAAAGCAGTTCGATACGGAGATGCATTATGGCTTCCAATCCCAACAAGGCTTTCGCAGGGTCTTGCACATGAAGTCTGACATAGTTGTCAACATCACTGATTCTCAGATAGTCCATGTCTCGTTTGACACCTTTCACATAGCCTTGGTCGTTCACGCCAAGATAGAGTGTACCACCTGTGGTGGAGTTGAGGAATGCGCAGAGTCCTCTAATGACGTTGCGCTGCTGAAGAGATTCGTTGGGTTGACCTCCATTCTCGGGAGGGAAAACGATGGACTCTTTAAACTCGACATTGCCACTTTCCACGCCAAGGTAAATGTTGGGTCCCGTTTCCAGATCGCTCTCCTCCTCGGTCTGAAGGGAGAGGGTGCGAATGATTTCGCGTTTGAGCACGTTGAGGGAAGCACCTGTAACGAGTTGACTCAAACTATTGGAGGTTTGCACGATGCGTGCCACTCTGGAAAGCATCGGCGAGGTCTCTTCATATTCAAGGGCGACTTTGTTCAAGGCTTCATCGTGCCCCTGTTCGCCCCAATAGCGAAGAATGGCGACGATACTTTTGCGGAGCAAAGCCGGAACGGCGTCATTGCAAGAGTCCGGAATGTCGAACTTGATATTGGAGATGTCTTCACCATGTGAGAAACGCACGAGGATGCGCAAATAGGTGGTTACAAATTCAATATACTCTGCGGATGATATATCGTTGGCAATGGTAGCCATTACGCTCAAGACGGAAAGCAGCTGGAAACGATGCGTAGTATCGAGTAGGTGATGCTGGTAGTTGAACAATAGTCGCACCAAGAGTTTGGGCAAACTCTCGGGAAGAGACTCCTGCAACTCAGGCTCGGAGTATTGCGGGATATCATCCTCACCGTACGGGAAAAGTCGGATGAATTTTCTCCTGACAGACCTTTCATCAAAGCAGGCTTCTGCATCGGCTTTCGCGGTGATGAAGCCATCGATTTTTCCATAATAATCTCCTTCCTGGATATTGGAGACCTTGACGTATGCGAGCGCCCCCTTGGCGTATCTATCAGGGTTGTGGGTATATACAATAGTGCCTTGGTCTGTTAGCCAGACACAATAGTTGGGTTTGACATCCAACAAGAGCGAGAGGTAGCTGTCATCCAGTCCGTTTTGGCGACAGTCCTCCACAAGAAACTCGACGAAAGTATCGTCGATAGAGAACAGGGCACTGTCGGGATCGGTAACTACTACAGGAATGACATCGTTCTTTTCGAGGTTGTTGAAGATAATGTTGGGGTAGTAATAGACAAGACTCTTCTTTGAAGTCACCACCCTTCCCTTCATATATTCATAACTTGGATCGATGGTCTCCACCTCCAGGAAACCAAACGAGACGGCAAGGACTCTCACAAGAATCTGTTCGTCCAAAGCATAGCGTTGCAAGGTCTTGGTTTTCAACAAGGAGGTACGAGGCAAGGCATTTACTACGGCACGTGCAAAACCATCGAGCGTTGGGTCTTCCTGAGATTCGGCGGAGCGCAGTTTGACTGAGGAAAGGAGTCGGACGCCTGGATCACAAGAGATAGCGGTAGGCAATTTACGTTCGAGGTCGGCGGTCACGACAATGCCTTTAGCGTCGATTCCTACGGCGCCGAAAGCCTTCAACCACAGCGTTTCGCGCCGGATGGATCCGAAAGAGGCATAGATGCCGACATTGTAGGCTATGATATCAAACAAAGGGGCTTTGATATCACTCCATCTAATGCCGACATTGGCGATATTTCTGTGTTCAATGCACTTGATGGCGGCAGCGATGAGTTTGTCTGAAAACTTCGGAACGAGGAGTGTCAGTTCGGATACCATGGCAAGAAAAGCAGTCTGACCATCTATAGTGGCGCGAAAATCCTCATCCACCAACAATCTTGCGGCAATCAGCCTCACATTGAATGCACATCGTTCTTTGATAGGTTCACATTCTTGAAAGACAGGACGCTGTAGGATTTCCATAATAGCGGCATCAACTCGTTTGTCCAACAATGCCAACGTAGAATCATAGAAAGCATCTCTCACCTTGTTTTTGTCAGACAAGTAGTCAATAAGGTTCTCGAAATTGTCATCTATATAATCTTTCTTGAGTTCAAGCCAGAGAGGTGTTCCTTGCATAATACAGCAAAATTAAAAACAAATGCAAAGTTACAACTTTTTCGTCTATCAAAGCTTTCCTCAAGGAAAAATTATACACAAAAGCACCATATTTGCTATTTGACGGAAATATTACTCGCAACAAAAAAAGGCACCATAGAGGTGCCTTTTTACTGCTGTCGATAATTTTAGTTTTCGGCGGGCCATACGGGCTGGAGATTGCGGTCGCCGTAAGCGTCGTCAATCTTGCTGATGGTAGGCCAGTATTTGTCACCGTGCTCCATTGGGAAGGCGGCAGTTTTGCGGCTATAGGGCAAATTCCACTCATCGGCGCAAACAACCTGCATGGTGTGAGGTGCGTTGGCGATGGGGTTGTTGTGCTCGTCGTACTTGCCGGTCATAATGTCGTCAATTTCCTGACGGATAGAGATGAGAGCGTCGCAGAGACGGTCGAGTTCGCTGAGAGGTTCGCTCTCGGTAGGTTCAACCATCAAGGTGTTGTGTACGGGGAAAGCAACGGTAGGAGCATGGAAACCGTAGTCGTCCAAACGACGTGCGATGTCGCCCACACCGACCTTCAACGAGAACTCGCTGAAATCAACAATCATCTCGTGGCCACACATACCGTTCTTGTTGGTGTAGAGAATCTTGTAGTATTTCTGCAAACGAGCGCGGAGGTAGTTGGCGTTGAGGATGGCATGACGGGTAGCCTCGGTAAGGCCGTTTCCGCCAAGCATCAACAGGTAGCCATAGGAAATGGGGAGCAACAAAGCGTTGCCGTAGGGAGAAGCAGCCATAGCGTTACCCTTGCTGCCGCCAACCTTAACCTGGCTGTGCTTGGGCAGGAAGTCAACCAACTTGGCGCTAACACCGATAGGACCTACGCCAGAGCCGCCACCACCGTGAGGACCTGCGAAGGACTTGTGGAGGTTGAGGTGGCAAACATCGGCACCCATACGTCCGGGGCTGGTGATACCAATCTGGGCGTTCATGTTGGCGCCATCCATATAAACAAGACCGCCAGCGTTGTGGATGATGTCAACGATTTCGAGAATACCTTCTTCGAATGCACCGTGGGTAGAAGGATAGGTAATCATAATGCAGGAGAGGTTGTCCTTGTACTGTTCAACCTTTTCCTTGAGGTCGTCGATATCGACATCGCCACGTTCGTTGCACTTTACAACAACAACGGTCATGCCAGCCTTGGCTGCGGAAGCGGGG
>JAZLKZ010000086.1:0-10774 GCA_045597845.1 Bacteroidales bacterium
ATGTTGCGCATCCTGATCTGGAAACGTTCACGACGCTGCATAACCGACGCCGACTGAATCGTGAAAGTCAAATCGGTAATGGCGCCAGGTCCATAGCCGGCTTGAGCCATCGTAGCTTGGTCGTACACATATTCACTTCGCACATCGCCAAAGACCGGGAAAGGATAGGCCGCACTGTTTGAAAGGTTGTCCGACAGTGCGTTATTGTTTTGCACACCGCGCACATGATGGTAGGAACACCACGCACTTTCGTTGAAGGGGAATGTGGCGGTATTATGGTTGGTAGTGGCATCACGGGCAATTACCCTAAACTGCATCACGGTATCATAGCCACAGAAAGGAATGCGAGCCGCATAACGGTTGGCAGTGCCAGACACGGGAGCCATAGTAATACGCATAATATCGGGAGAAGAACCAACCTTGTACTGGAGATAAATAGAATCCGTGCACATTCCCTGCGAAGCCGTTGTCGCCACGTCTGCCACAATCAGTGCGCCTCTAGAACTTGGATAAACCTCCAGGTCGGGATAGCTGACCATGTTCAAAGTGGGCTTTATGATGGGTTGCGGACTGGCCTTGACGATAATGTCATCCAAATACCATGCCGCAGTCGACTGGCCTGTTGTCGTCCTTGCCATCAGCGTCAATCTCACCTCCAGCTTTCTATCAGCCACAGCTACGCCACGGAAATAGTTGTCAAGGTCGAAACGCTCATGCTTCCACCAAGTATTAGAAGGTTGCGTTCCATCCCAGTCTCCATATGAAACCTTGCTGAACGTGGAAGTGTATATAAAGTCCTCACTGCCACCTTCCGATGTATTATAGTAGGCCTGAGTCAATTGCGTCCAAGTAGAGACACTGGGACGTTTCACATGCACAACAGCCACCAACGAAGGACTTTGGCAAGTGGTGGGATCAACATCACAAATGTGCATGAACTCCAATGTAAAACTGCTGAAACTTGCATTGCCCGAACAGTCGATGGTGTCCAACAGAATAACATCATTTTGTCCATTGACATGATGCATCTGCAAAGAGCGCGATCCTCCCGAGCGGAGGGAAGTCGAAATACCCGAAAGACCCGACGGGTCTGAGTAATTCGCAGACTCTCCTACTTCGAATCCTTGATGGTATAATTCGGTGATTTGTGCCTTCGACACGAATCCAACCATCAAAAAACTCATCAGAAAAAATAGAAACTGTTTTTTCATATCGTTGTATTTATTTATTCTATATATTTGATTCTCTTATAGATATAATATGTTTCAAATTTAGGCAATTAAGCCTATTACACATTAAACCGAATTACAAAAATACATTTTTTTTCGCAAATAAGACCGATTTTGAGGTTATATTTTTATAATTATATATATTTAATAAAAAACGACAATCTACAACCATACTTTTTTCCATTTATTTTAAGTCTACGAGCCTGTTATCCGAACCCATTTTTTTTGATTTTTCCTATTAGACAAAAACAAATCCGAAAAAATCACAACAAGCGGAAAATTAACTTTATTTAACTATTGTGGCGGGAACAAAAACGCTGTTGCGGGAAACAAAATGAGGCCCGCAGTAGCGGACCTCTCAAAAATAAAAATTCACGAATTACGCCATTCTTTGGCGGTAAGCCTCGTACAAAAATACACCAGCCGCCACGGAGACATTAAGAGATTGCACCTCACCAAAAATTGGCAGTTTGGCGCGCACCGATGCGAGTTTCAGCAATTCGTTCGAAATGCCCGTATCCTCCGCCCCCATAATGAGCAACGTAGGCAACTTGAAATCAACATTCACATATAATTCTGATGCTTTTTCGGTAGCGGCACACACTTGGAATCCCAACTGTTTAGCCAAAAATATCACCGTCTTCAGATTTTCCTCTCTGCAGACTGGAATACGCAACAATGCACCCGATGAGGTTTTGATGGCATCTTCGTTGACTTGAGCGCTGCCATGAGCAGGCACAACGATTGCATCGGCGCCAACACACTCAACCGTACGGGCAATGGCGCCCATGTTGCGCACGTCTGTAACATGATCCAGCATCACAATCAAGGGCGTTTTCTGTTCTTCTTGCAGCCTATCCACCACCGCCTCAAAAGACTGATATTTGATGGGGGATATCGTCGCCGCCACGCCTTGATGGTTGTTGGATGTGATGTGGTTAAGTTTTTCCACGGGCACAAATTGGAATGGCACATTGGCCTCTTGCAGTTTTCGCTTCAAATCGGAGAACAAGACGCCCGACAAACCCGTCTGCAGCATCACTTTGTCAATCTGCACGCCCGACTCGAGTGCCTCAATTACGGGACGCATGCCATAGATAATCTGTCCGTTTTTTTTAGCAGGTCTATCTTGCGCCTGACTTGCGGACATCTTGTTTGATGAAGCTCCTTTATATATCATTGCGATAATGAAAATTAAAATTTAAATAAAAAACAAAACAGTATTTGATTGGTCTTGTCAAGCCAACCCGCCGTCCACTATGGACACTACCCTATCGGCCATTGAAGCCAGCTCCAGATTATGGGTAACAACCACAATGGTCTGATTATAACGGTCTCTCAAGTCGAAAAACAATTGATGCAATTCCTTGGCTCTTGCCGAATCAAGATTGCCGGAAGGCTCATCAGCCAGAATCACCGACGGCTTGTTGATCAACGCCCGCGCCACTGCCACTCGCTGCTGCTCGCCTCCCGAGAGCGCCGAAGGCTTGTGATGCGCACGTTCTTTTATCTTCAGAAAATCGAGCAATTGCATCGCTTCCTCTTGCACCTCTTTCATCGAAACGCCTTTTATCAACGCAGGCATACAGACATTCTCCAAGGCGGTAAATTCCGGCAACAGATTGTGGGACTGGAAAACGAATCCGACATGTTCGTTTCTAAACTTCGCCAAAGGCATTTCAGCCAATTGGGTAACATCAATCCACTCCTTATTTCCATTTGCATTCGGGACCTGGTAGCGGACAGTTCCTTTGTCGGGAGTATCCAAAGTGCCCATAATCTGAAGCAACGTAGTTTTTCCAGCACCAGAGGCTCCTACAATGGAGACTACTTCTCCTTGAGACAAGGAGAGGCTGACATCCTTCAGCACCTGAAGAGAGCCATAAGATTTGCACACATGAGAGACCTCTATCATAATAAACTTAAGTTTTAGAAGTTACTTTCTCTTCAATTGCAGAAAATCACACAACCTTTCCATCGATGAAAGTCACGTCAACCTTGTTTTCGCCATAGCTGTAGGGTAGGTATTCAAAAGTGGGAATGGGCTTCGTGATAAAGAAACTTGCCTGCTTGCCCACGGCAATACCGCCCAAGCGGTCGCTCACGCCCATTGCGTAACCACTGTTGATGGTGGTGGCGTTTATCGCCTCTTCGGGGAGCATACGATAGTTCACGCACGCGAAAGAGACAATCAACTGCATATTGCCGCTGGGCGAGGATCCCGGGTTGAAATCGCTCGCCATGGCGACGGGAAGACCCGCATCCATCATCTTGCGGACTGGAGCATGCTGCATGTTCAGGAAAAAGGCTGCGCCGGGAAGCACCGTAGGCATGGTTTCCGAATGTAGCAGACATTCTATTTCCGCATCGCCCGTAAATTCAAGGTGGTCGCACGACAAAGCATTGTACTTAACCGCCACCTGAATGCCACCCGAACAAGCCATCTCGTTGGCATGGATTTTAGGACGCATACCATATTTGGCACCTGCCTCAAGCATGCGCTCGGTATCTTCGCAGGTAAAGAATCCCGCATCGCAGAATACATCAATGTAATCAGCCAGACCTTCTGCTGCAGCCTGGGGAATCATCTCTTCAATTACCTTATCCACAAACTTTTCTTGCCGACCTCTATATTCCATCGGAATGCCATGTGCGCCCAGCAAAGTAGATTTGACTGTCAGCGGAGAAGCCTCCTTCAAACGGCGAATAACACGCAGCATCTTCATTTCAGCCTCGGTCGTCATGCCGTACCCGCTCTTGATTTCCACAGCGCCCGTTCCGTAGGCGGCCATTTGTTCAAGACGCCGCAAGGCATCCTCGAAAAGTTGGTCTTCACTTGCTTCTTGTACACGCTTGGCGGAATTGAGGATTCCGCCTCCGCGCTTTGCAATCTCATCGTAGGAAAGACCGCGAATCTTGTCGATATACTCAATCTCACGGCTACCCGCATAGACAAGGTGCGTATGGGAGTCGCAAAAAGTAGGAAATACCATTCGGTCAGTAGCGTCAACTTCCTGGTCGAAAGTCTGCTCCTTAAGCTGGGTCATCTCGCCAAATTCTGCGATTTTATCGTTTTCTACAATCAGATAAGCATTTTTGATGGTGTCAAGATGTGCCATATCCTTTCCGCAGACACGCAAACGTGGATTGCGCTCTACTTGAACCAATTCCTTGATATTTTTGACTAATATTCTCATGGATTTATTTGTTTGCAAAATTGTTGTCAGACATTAAACGAACGACATTATCGTCCACAACTAAAACAGCTCGGGCTGGTCGCCACAGACCTTGTATTTTCCGAGATGCTGATAAGCCAATGGAGTCACTTCCCTTCCTCGCGGCGTACGCATAAGATACCCTTCCTGAATAAGATAAGGTTCATACACCTCTTCGATGGTGCCCGAATCCTCGCCCACAGCAGTGGCAATTGTTGTCAAACCCACGGGGCCGCCCTTGAACTTGTCGATAATGGTAGATAAAATCCTGATGTCCATTTCGTCCAAACCGTTACGATCCACATTGAGCGCCTGCAAGGCATAGCGCGCGATGTCAAGGGTGATGGTGCCGTCGCCCTTCACTTGGGCGAAATCCCTCACGCGCCGCAACAACAGATTGGCGATACGAGGAGTCCCGCGGCTGCGACGTGCTATTTCCATTGTTGAATCGCTGGTAATCCGCACATTCAGAAGTCCGGCAGAACGATTGACGATTTTCGCAAGGGTCTCGGCGTCATAGTATTGCAAACGCGAAGTAATGCCGAAACGCGCGCGCAACGGCGCCGTCAGCATACCAGACCTAGTGGTTGCGCCGATAAGCGTAAACGGTTTCAAGGTCAACTGAACGCTCCTTGCCGCAGGTCCCGATTCTATCATGATATCTATCTTGTAATCCTCCATGGCGGAGTAGAGATATTCTTCCACAATAGGGGAAAGCCGATGGATTTCGTCAATGAAAAGCACGTCGTTCGAGCCCAGGCTCGTCAACAAGCCAGCCAAATCGCCAGGCTTGTCCAACACCGGGCCTGATGTCATTTTCATGTTCACGCCCAACTCGTTGGCTATAATATGAGACAAAGTAGTCTTGCCCAGTCCTGGAGGTCCATGTAGCAAAACGTGGTCCAATGGTTCTCCACGTTCCTTTGCCGCACTCACAAAGATTCTAAGATTATCCACAACCTGTCGTTGTCCCGAAAAGCTGTCAAAGCCTTTGGGGCGCAAAGCCCGTTCCACCTCGCGTTCTTGGGCAGATTGACTACGTCCAGTGGGATCCAAATTGTCATTCATGACAGTGTGAAATGTAAATTTTAATCAAAAAACGTTTTTGCAAAGATACAAAAAATATTGATTTCTCGTTTATAGAATAGTGAAATGTTGGATCATCGATTTGACACAAAACATGAAACCACGATTTGTGAATTGAGAATGGATTTGCGACTTGGAGACATGATCCTTTGAACCTGAACTCTTAAACCGTAAACCTAAAACAAAAGAATAGAGACATGCGTGTTATCGTTGTTGGAGCCGGAGCTGCCGGCATGATGGCTGCCATTGCCGCCGCGGAAAGCGGACAAGAAGTATTGTTGTTGGAAAAAATGGACCAAGCCGGTCGAAAATTACGCATCACAGGAAAAGGGAGATGCAACCTCACCAATACGGCAACGCAGAAAGATTTCCTACAGCACATCGGATCTGACGGCAATTTCATGCGGAACGCCTTCGCTCGGTTTTTCAATCAGGAGTTGATGCAGTTTTTCGAGAGCCACAACGTTCCGCTCACCATCGAACGTGGCAGCCGAGTCTTTCCCGCCAGCGGCAAATCATTAGACATCTTCCTGGCACTCATCAACGTTATTGAAAAGCACCCCAACATCACATTCCGCAAAAACGCCGCCGTAAAATCCATCAACATCGAGAACGGCGAAGTGAAAGGCGTAAAACTGCAAGACGGAGAACATATAGCCGGCAACAAAGTCATCGTTGCCACAGGAGGGCTCTCCTACCCCACCACAGGTTCCACCGGCGCCGGCTACCGCATGGCCGAAGAAGCAGGACACACCGTTATCGAACAGGTGCCCTCGTTGGTGGCGCTCCAATGCGAAGAGGCTATTCCTGAAGAACTTGTGGGTTTTGCGTTGAAAAATGTCGAGCTCACCATCTGCCAAGAGAACGGCAAGCCGATTTTCAAGCAATTCGGTGAGATGACTTTCGTAGAAGACGGCATCGACGGCCCTATCGTACTATCGGCCAGTCGCGTAGCAAGCCGACGGTTGCACAATGGCGAAAAGCTAATCGCCAAAATCGACCTCAAGCCAGCCTTGGACAACGAGGTTTTGGACAAACGACTCATCAACGATCTCAACAGCAACGGGACCCGCATCTTCAACGACGCCTTGAGGCTGTGGCTCCCCGCAGAACTTATACCGCTGGCGCTCAAAAGCATGCACATTGAATATTACAAACGTCTCAACCAAATCAACGGAGCCGAACGCAAGCGGTTGCTCGCCTTTTTGAAAGGCGTAAACTTGACCCTTGTAGGCACGCACGACTACAACGAGGCCATTGTCACACAGGGCGGTGTGAAACTGAAAGAGATCAATCCCAAGACAATGGAATCCAAGCTAATCAAAGGGTTGCATTTTGCAGGAGAGGTTCTTGACCTTGACGCTGATACTGGCGGTTACAATCTCCAAATTGCGTTTTCTACGGGATTTGCGGCCGGAAGCGCCGAGATGAAACTGTGCTAATCGCCCAAATTGTATGCCGAAAAGGCGTTTTCTATGTGGTTTATCTGATATCCTGTAGCATTCATCACCACAGAAAGGATGTCGAACCGCACCTCTTCGTCCCTGTCGTGCTCAACCATGTAATTGTCGGCCAACCGGATATAGGCACGTTGTTTCAGGGGCGTGACAAAATCTTCCGGCTCTCCAAAATCAACCGACCGTCTGGTTTTCACCTCGGCAAAAACCACCAAACCTTTTTTGTACGCAACAATATCGGCCTCAAGCTTCCCCATTCGGTAATTGACTTCCAAAATAGAGAAACCTTGCTCCACCAAATGCTTTTGTGCGAGTTGCTCGCCCAATTTTCCAAAATCGTTATGTTGCGCCATAGTATCGTTGTTTTCAAATAGTCATTTCTGCGATTTCGCTCGGAAACATCAATGGTCCATCAACTTAAAAGCCGCATCTTCCCATTCTTGCATCTTGGCTGTCAATTTGTTCTTCAGACTTTGATATTCGTCATAGAAATGGGCGACTGAAGTTTCAGGTGATCCCATAGCCAGCAAGGCGTCTTTTCTCGCTATTTCAGCCTCAAGACTACTAATTTCCGCCTCTATACGCTCCACATTGGAACGCAGTTTACGCAACTCGCGCTCCTTTTCTTTCGACTGCTGATAGGTTTGTTTCGACGACGACACCTTCTCCGCTGGTTTGGATTGAGTCGCCCGCACTACTGGCGCAGGAACCGTTTTCTTGGATTCCAAAAATTCGAAAATATCACCCTTGAATTCATGTACCCGACCTTCTCGGAACTCATACAGCGAGTCTGTTAGTCCTTGCAAAAAGTCTCTATCGTGCGACACCAGCACCAACGTTCCCGTATATTGCAACAGTGCATTTTTCAAGATATCCTTGGAATCCATGTCCAAATGGTTGGTAGGTTCGTCCAGAACCAACAAATTGGAGGGAGTCAACAACAATTTCGCCAATGCCAACCGTGCCTTCTCGCCACCCGAAAGCACCTTTACCTTCTTCTCAATGTCGTCGTTGTCGAACAAGAAGCCTCCCAGAATGTTGCGAATCTTCGGACGAATGTCGCCGACGGCGATATCATCTATGGTTTGGAACACGGTTTTTTCTCCGTCAAGCATGGCCGCCTGGTTTTGGGCGTAATAGCCAACCTGTATCTGATGCCCCAGACGAAACTCGCCGGTATAATCCCTGATCTCGCCGATGATGATTTTCGCCATCGTGGATTTGCCTTCGCCGTTTCGTCCCACAAAAGCCACCTTGCTTCCACTTGGAATCAGCAAATCAACATCGTCGAACACTTGGTTGTCATCATAAGCCTTGCCCACCCGTTGCGCCTCGACGGCAATCTTGCCGCTATGCGGAGCGGGAAGGAACTGGAAATGGATGCTTTCGGTCGAAACCTCATCCACCTGTATTTTTTCCATTCGTTCCAGCATCTTGATGCGTGACTGCACCTGCTTGGACTTGGTGGCTTTGTAACGGAAACGTTCTATGAAAGCCTCGATCTGCGCCACCTGACGCTGCTGGTTGGTAAGCTGCGCCATCTGACTTGCATGCCTCTCTTGCATCTGCACCACATATTCTGAATAGGGACAGCGATAGTCGTATATCCTTCCTGCCGTTATCTCGATAGTGCGTTTGGTGATGTTATCCAGAAAAGCGCGATCATGCGACACCAACACAACAGCGCCCAAATAGCCTTGCAGAAAATCTTCCAACCACTGAATGGACTCAATATCCAAATGATTGGTGGGTTCGTCGAGAAGCAAGAAGTCGGGGCGTTTGAGAAGCAACTTCGCCAATTCCACACGCATCTGCCAACCACCGCTAAACTCAGCCACAGAACGGACGAAATCAGCATGCCTAAAACCCAATCCCAACAAAATTTTCTCCGCCTCTTCTCTACGACTATTGCCGCCCAGCATGGAAATCTGCTCCATGACATCATTATGTCGGTTAAGCAGTCGCTCGTAGTCGGCCGACTCATAGTCGGTTCGGGCAGCAATCTCTTCGGTGAGCCGTTGCAACTGCGCCTCCAGAGCGTCGATTTGTTCAAAAGCGGTTAGTGCCTCATCCAGGATGGTACGACTGCTGTCGGGCACCATTTCTTGTGGAAGATACCCTACGGTCTGGCCGGAAGCTATCACTATGGTTCCCGACTCGGGTTCCTGCCAACCGCAAAGAATCTTTAGCAAAGTTGACTTTCCTGCGCCATTCTTGCCCACGAGTCCCACACGGTCGCGGTCGGCAATATTGAACGTCACCTTGTCGAAAAGGTTCTGACCTGTAAACTGGACGGAAAGATTGTTGACTGATATCATTTCTGCGAGCTGTAAAAGAAGGCCGAACAATGTGGGTCGCAAACAAGTACCCGGCACTCATCGCCCCATATCAACTAAAAAGGCTGCCCATAAGACAGCCTTTTATTTTACTGAATGCCAATTCAATTATTGGAGATTGAAGTTAACTGGCAAATTGAACTGCACACGGACGGCCTTACCACGTTGTTTTCCGGGCTTCCACTTGGGCATAGCCTTAACAACACGAATAGCTTCCTGGCCACAGCCACCTCCGATATCGCGGAGTACCTTAGGATTAGCAATGGAACCATCCTTCTCTACAACGAAGGTCACATATACCCTACCAGTGATATTGTTTTCCTTTGCGACCTGAGGATACTTGATGGATTCACCCAAATATTTGTACAGGGCTTCCATACCGCCTGGGAATTCCGGCTCGTTTTCTACAACGGTGAAGATTTCCTCTTCGACAACGGTCTCTTCCTGAGGAATATCAACAGGAACAAACTCTTCCTGAGCCTTGTTTGCGTCATCACTTGCATCAACGTGGATGTCTTCTACCTCAGCGGTATTCTCCACAACATTGATATCGGTAACAACAACTTCGGGCTGCTGCTCCGGAGGAGGAGGAGGCGTGTCTTCCTTAGTCTGAATAAGGAGATCTTCCAACTCATCGACAGCCTCTCTTTGGGCAATTTCGACCTGCTGAATGTCGTAAGACTTCAGATTGAATGCGACCAAAGAAGCGACCAAAATAACGATGAGGCCAATCTCAAGATACAAACCTCTCTTGTTTTCAAGGTCTGCACGTGGTGATTTTTTTGCTTCCATAATATTAGATTTTAATTATTTACTTGCTCAAATGGGTAGTTTTCACCCTATATTTTCAAACCGCTAAATTATGAAAAAAAATCCAATTATCAACAAAAGGGTGTAAAAAAAAATTTCAACACCGAGTTAAGAAACTGCTTTGAATTCTTACAACAATTTGACAGTAGCGGACTTCCATTTGCCTCGGCATAGCTCAAGCAAACCCGACTCTGTGCTCGACTTGCGGGAAGTTGGTGTAAAAGGGAGTTTACTTTATTTTCACCAGTTTGGATTTGTGGGTGGCGGAGGGGGTTTTGATTTCGAGGATGTAGATGCCGGGGCGGCAGGAGGAGAGGTCGATGCGGTTGGCGACAAAGGGAAGGAACTGGCGCTGGCCGAGGGTGTTGATGGCGGAGACTTGTCGGATGGGGTCAGGACCCAAGTCGATGAAGACCTCGTTGCGGGCAGGATTGGGATAGAGCAGCGGTTGGCGCTGGCTGGGGCTGTCTGCGATGCCCACGGGGGCGACGTAGGGGTGTATGAAGTTCGTATCCACGTATTTTGCCACGAGGCCGCGCGACAAGCCGTTGTCGGGAATCACGATGTCGCCGAAAGTGCCACCGCCACCTAGCTTGCCCGTGACGTAGAGGATGCTGTCGTGGAGATAGACGCCACCAGGA
>JAZLKZ010000087.1:0-7399 GCA_045597845.1 Bacteroidales bacterium
GCAATAGAACAAGCTAAAACAAATGCGATTATCGAGGGTGATACAGAAAAGGCAGAATATCTTGATAGAATAAACAACAGGTTGATAAATAAAGAGACAAAACGGCAAAAGAACATAGAGGATGTGGTTTCAACAGCAGGGAAAATTTTAGAAGCGGAAAAGGATGTTTCTAATGAACCAGTAAATCCAGATTGGACTACTCGCTTTTTTGATATAGTACAAGATGTCTCTGACGATGAGATGCAGCTTTTGTGGGGGCAAATCCTTGCAGGCGAAATAAAGCAGCCAGAATCATATTCGCTAAGAACTTTAGAGTTGTTGCGTAATATGACGAAAGAAGAAGCCGAGTTATTTCGGAAAGTTGCTCAATTCACTCTTAAACAATGAGATGTATTTTTGTTTTCCGCAGATGGTGTTTTAGAAAAATTCGGCATTTCATATTCCGCCATAGCTAAATTGATTGAAATAGGATTATTACAACCTGGTGATTTTGTTCACAAGAACTATTCACCACATAAAATGAAAGACAACTTGATAGGGATTATTTATGGAGATTTAGTAATTATCATCAATCAAAAGTCAGCTGCTCATAAAATATCTATTCCTATCAGATTGCTGACTACGCCAGGAAAAGAATTAGCTCGATTAATCAGTATTATTCCAAATATAGATTATATCAAGGAATTAGCCTCAACAATAAAACGAGAAAATGTTGCAGTTAGCTATTCTAAGGTTATTCGTATTGATGAAAATGGTTCAATTCACTATTCTCAACCTGTAATCGAATTATAGCATATAAAGTTTTCACTCTGGTAATTTATCCTGATCAATAAGATACTTATAACATACAATGTAATGAACATACTCTTAGACACCAACATTATCATCCCTTTGGAGGATACCAGCCGAATACTAGATACTTCTTTTGCTGATCTGCGGAAATTGGCCGCAGAACAGCAACATTGTCTGCATGTTAATTATTTGCAAGTTAATAACATAAGTCGGGACAATGTTCATGAGATATAATAGTGTTGTCAGAATTTAGTCCTAATTATTAGTTCCATTTTTGTATGAAAATAAAAGGCGGTCCGATTGGGCCGCCTTTCTATTTGCTATGCGAAAAGGTTATTTCTGCATGCTTTTCAAACGCTCGGTGAGCATAGGAATAATCTTGTGGAGGTCGCCTACGATGCCGAGGTCGGCAACGCTGAAGATAGGAGCGAACTTGTCCTTGTTGATGGCGATGATGAGATCGCTCTCTTCCATACCTGCCAAGTGCTGGATGGCACCGCTGATGCCGCAAGCCATATAAAGGTTAGGACGGACGGTCTTGCCAGTCTGGCCTACCTGACGGCTCTGTTCCATTACGCCAGCGTCAACCATTGCGCGGCTGGAGGAAACTTCGCCACCAAGTTCTTTGGCAAGGGCTTCGAGTTTCTTGAAGCCTTCCTTGTTGCCTACGCCACGGCCGCCAGATACGAGTACCTTGGCTTGTGCGATGTCGGTAACGGTCTTTTTCTGCTTGACAGTCTTGACGATCTTGACGCGTTCGATTTTCTTCTTGTCGAACTTGATTTTGTAGTCAACAACCTCGCCTTTGCGTCTGGGCTTGGGTTCCAATTTCTGCATAACGCCAGGACGTACGGTAGACATCTGCGGACGATTGTTCTTGCAGAGAATGGTAGCCATCAAGTTGCCGCCGAAAGCGGGACGGGTCATACGGAATTCGTGAGCTTCGTCGTCGCTGATTTCGAGCTTGGTAGCGTCGGCGGTAAGACCGGTGACGTTGCGAGCGGAAACTCTGGGACCGAGGTCGCGGCCAATGGTGGTGGCGCCAATCAGCAGGATGCTGGGTTTCTGTTCTTTGATAATCTGAGTGATAGCCTCAGTGTAAGGTTCGGTGAGATAGTGCTCCAAAAGGTCGTTGTCAACAACCAAAACCTTGTCGGCGCCATAAGCGATGAGGGTCTTGGCTTGGTCTTTGATGCCTTTGCCTAAAAGGATGGCCACGACTTTTTCCTTGTTGGCGTCTGCCAGTTCGCGGGCTTTGCCCAACAGTTCGAGAGCCACATTCTGAATGATGCCGTCACGCTGTTCGGCAAATACATATACGTCTTTATATTCTTCGAAATTCATAGCTGCAAGAATTAAATAATGTGTTTCTCTTTAAGTTTATTGACGATGAGTTCGACAGCCTCTTCGGGTGATACCTCGAAGGTCTCGCCGGCGGGTTTCAACTGCTTGGGGAAAGCCTTGAATACGCTGGTGGGAGAACCTGCTTTGCCGATACGCTCTTCGGGAACGTCGATTTTGTCGGCACCCCAAACCTCGATTTCCTTGTCGTAAGCGGTAACGATACCGTTGACGGTCATATAGCGAGGCTGAACGGCGCTTGCCAAAGCGGTAACAACGCAAGGAGCCTGCATTTCGAGAATCTGGTAGCCGTCTTCCATCTGTTTGCGGATGGTGAAGGTCTTGGTCTTCTTGTTGTATTTGAGGTCTTCCATGTAGGATACCTGCGGGAGGTCGAGGTGCTCGGCAATCTGAGGACCTACCTGTGCGGTATCGCCATCGATGGCCTGACGACCCGTGATGACGAGGTCGAAGTCCATGGTACGCAATGCTCCGGCAAGAGCGCTGGAGGTTGCCAAGGTATCTGCACCACCGAGTTTGCGGTCGGTGAGGAGAATGGCGCGGTCAACGCCCATTGCGAGAGCTTCGCGGAGGATGGCTTCTGCCTGGGGAAGACCCATGGTGATAACGGTGACGTGTGCACCGAATTTGTCTTTGAGTTGGAGTGCGAACTCCAATCCGCCCTTATCGTCGGGGTTCATAATTGAAGGAACGCCCTCGCGAATCAACGTGCCGGTCTGCGGATTGATTTTTACCTCGGTGGTATCCGGCACTTGCTTTATACAAACTACAATTTTCATTTTTCCTTATTTGTGATTAGTGATTTGTGACTGGTGACCAGAAGAGATACGAAACTTCCGAGTCACTATTCACTGATTGCTATTTGAACAACTTGCCGGCGATAACCATACGCTGAACTTCGCTGGTGCCTTCGTAGATCTCGGTGATCTTGGCGTCGCGCATCATGCGCTCAACGGGATATTCGCGTGTGTAGCCGTAGCCACCGTGGAACTGAACGGCCTTGGTGGTGACTTCCATAGCGGTCTCGGCGCAGAAAAGCTTAGCCATTGCAGCCTCTGCGTTGTAAGGCAAACCGTGGTCTTTGTTGTAGTGTGCGCGACGAACGAGCAGACGGGCAGCCTGAACCTTGGTTTCGAGGTCTGCCATCTGGAACTGGGTGTTCTGGAACTGGCTGATGCTGCGGCCAAACTGTTTACGCTCTTTGGTGTATTTAACGGTTTCATCCATGGCACCCTGGGCAATACCCAAAGCCTGTGCGGCGATACCGATACGACCACCGTCGAGGGCCTTCATGGCGAGGCTGAAACCCTTGCCAATCTGTCCGAGGAGGTTCTCCTTAGGAACGATGCAGTCTTCGAAAATCAGCTCGGTGGTAGCGCTGCCGCGGATACCCATCTTCTTCTCTTTCTTTCCAATGCTGAAGCCGGGGAAGCTCTTCTCAACGATAAAGGCGCTGATGCCTTTGGTGCCGAGGCTCTTGTCGGTCATGGCGATGACGATGAACACGTCGGCGTAGCTACCGTTGGTGATGAATATCTTACTGCCATTGAGTACCCAATGGTCGCCGCAGTCAACGGCGATGGTCTGCTGACCAGCTGCGTCGGTGCCGGCGTTGGGCTCGGTCAAACCGAAAGCTCCAATCCATTCGCCACTTGCCAACTTGGGCAGATATTTCATCTTCTGTTCTTCGGTGCCGGCCTCAAGAATGGGAGCGCAGCAGAGGGAAGTGTGGGCGGAAAGGATTACGCCGGTGGTTGCGCATACGCGAGAGAGTTCCTCAACGGCCATACCATACATGATGTTGGTGCCACCTGCACCGCCATATTGGGTAGGAATGGGAATACCCATCAAACCGATTTTTGCCATTTTCTTTACTGTCTCCATCGGGAAGCGTTCTTGCTCGTCAACTTCGGCAGCAAGGGGCTTTACCTCTTTTTCTGCAAATTCACGAATCATCTGCAGGAAGAGTTCTTCTTGTTTCGTAAAGCTAAAATCCATGTAATTATAAGTTTTAAGTTTTGAGTTTTAAGTTTTAAGCCAATAGAATAATGAAACTTTTTACGCCAAATGCTTGAAGTCCGTTTTTCTATGGCCGTATAATGAAAAGCGTTTAAGTTTTAAGTTGAGCTATTAAGGAAGCGTTTTCTGCAAAGAGAATAACATCTTGTCCACCTCTATGATTTTCTCTTTTAGGTCTTTGCGTTCCTGCTCATTGATGTAACGGTGCGTTCTTTATGCGATTGGAACATCCTGCTTAAAACTTAATGCTTTTTTGTTATTTCACTGCGATGGTCTCGATTTCAACCAAGGCTCCGAGGGGCAGTGCCTGTACTGCGAAAGCGGCGCGCGCTGGGCAGTCTTTTGCATAGTATTTTGCGTAAACCTCGTTCATGGGCTTGAAATAGTCCATGGAGGCGAGCAAACAGGTGGATTTTACCACATCGTCAAAGGTGAAGCCTGCTTCGTCGAGAATGGCCTTGATGTTCTTCATGACCTGCTCGGTCTGTTCTGTGATGCCTTCGGGAATCTTGCCGGTTTCGGGGTTGATGGGAACCTGACCGGAAATGTACAGGGTGTTGCCTGCGAGCACTGCCTGGCTGTAGGGTCCAATGGCTGCAGGTGCTTTGGGAGTGTTGATGATTTTTTTCATAACGTTATGATATTATTATTTTTCTGAAAAAATTTCTTGTACTTGTTTGCTACAAATTAAATAGAATATATAATGAATTTGCAAAATTAATGATTTTTTTTGGATTTTCCGACACAAAACATTGAAAAATGTGTAATTTTGCAAAGAATATTGATGAGGTGTTGCTGTTTGGTGAACTAAAATTATATTCGAAGCAAGCTAATTATTGGGCTTTTTTGAACGGTTAACCTTTAATTTTATATTTTACACCTATGTATGTCATTGGATTGATGTCTGGAACGTCGCTCGACGGATTGGATATAGCCTATTGTGAATTTTCGGAGA
The DNA here is from genome assembly GCA_045597845.1 of Bacteroidales bacterium. Taxonomy (GTDB): domain Bacteria; phylum Bacteroidota; class Bacteroidia; order Bacteroidales; family P3; genus Colimorpha. The sequence continues at coordinate 5,129 of JAZLKZ010000087.1, forward strand.
CGGAAGGATTGCGGTACAACTTGCTGGCGGCGGAAACCTATCCCTATCCCCAACAGTGGGTGGATAGGCTTTCCACTTTGGAAAATGCGTCTGCCTACGAGTATGCCTTGGCAAATGTGGAGTTGGGTCATTACTTTGGCAAATGTGTCAATAGTTTCCGCGAGGCTCATCCTGGCAAGGTGGATTTGATTGCTTCTCACGGACATACTATTTTCCACCAACCTCATTTGGGACTGACCACGCAGATTGCCGACGGTGATGCCATAGCCGCAGAGACGGGACTTCCCGTCGCGTTCAATTTCCGTACTTTCGACGTTGCGTTGGGCGGACAAGGCGCGCCTTTGGTGCCTATTGGGGACCGCTTGTTGTTTGGCGACTATGACGCTTGTCTCAATTTGGGCGGGTTCAGCAATGTCTCTTATGAAGAAACTGGTCTTCGCATGGCCTTTGATGTCTCGCCTTGCAATATGGCGCTCAATGCTTTGGCACGAAAGCTCGGCTTGGAATACGACAAGGATGGTTTCTTGGCGTCGCAAGGTGCTTTGAATGAGAGCGTTTTACAAAAAATGAACGCTTTGGAATACTATCACCGTCCCGCTCCTAAGTCGTTGGGAAAGGAGTGGTATGTAGCGCATTTCCTGCCATTGATTGCAAGTCAAGATCCGCAGTCGATGCTCCGCACCACGGTCGAGCACATCGCCCTGCAGGTGTCAAAGGTTGTTTCCTCGCAGTCTATCCGTACCTTGTTGGTTACGGGAGGCGGCGCCAAGAACAAGTTTCTCGTCGAGCGCATCGCGGCCTTGTCGCCTCAGTGCAGCGTTTCTGTCCCCGAACCGCAAGTGGTGGATTACAAAGAGGCAATCGTCTTCGCCCTTTTGGGCTATCTGCGCGTCAAAGGCCAGAACAACTGCTTCCAGTCAGTCACTGGCGCCTCCCGCGACAACTGCAGCGGACAGCTAAGTGGGATTTGAAGTAAGGTTTCTTCATTAAGAAGCAATATTTTAGTTTGTACAACGTTATAAATTTAAAAATACTGTAATGAACCCGTCAATAATTAAGATTATTCAACAATATTTTAGTGACCAACCAGTAGAAAAGGTATGGGTGTTTGGCTCTTTTGCGCGTGGAGAACAAACGGCTAACAGCGATATTGATTTATTGGTGTCTTTCGACCCAACTGCTCAAGTGTCCTTGCTTGACCACTCAGCAATGATTTGTGATTTGGAGCGCTTGCTTTCTCGAAAAATTGATTTGATAAAAGAGGGTACATTGCTCCCGTTTGCGGTTGAATCTGCAAATTCCGATAAAAAATTAGTTTATGAGAGAGCACGTTAATGATTTTTTTAGGCTTCAGCATATATTGGAAGCTATTGAGACGATTGAAGAATATTCGGAAGACAAAGCACTTTCTGATGTGCAATCCGACAAGATGTTGCGTCATGCGTTGACTTACAATATTCAAGTGATAGGCGAGGCTGCCAATCATCTGACAAAGGAGTTTTGCATTGCTCATCCCTTAACAAATTGGCGTGCCATTTGCGGAATGAGAAATGTGTTGGTTCATGATTACTATCAGATTGATGCCGAAGAACTTTGGAACGTGGTTGTCAAGGATATTCAACCACTGAAATTCCAAATCAATCAATATTTGTCCGAGTAAATCGGAGTTTGTTGCGCCCAATCAGGATAATATATATTTGAGAAATAGTGTTTTTTTTTGTAATGGTGAGACGATAGATAATAACCGATATGCTATTTATTCCCTTTGGATCTGTTGTGGGTCTGACAAAGCATCTCGCAGTTGTTGATGTCGGTTGCTCCGCCACGGCTCCAGGCTGTGACGTGATCGGCATCCATCTCACTGTATTTCCAAATCCTGGTTCGGTTGGTATTGCTGCCACACGCACACAACGGACAGTTTGAAATGCCTTTTTCTTCGGCATCTTTCTTTTGCTGTGCATATTTGGCTTTCTTTACCGAGTCTTCGAACACACGAATTTCAAGCAAACGTTTATCTTGCTCGCCACCAAGAATGTACTCAAACACGCCGCTGCGTTTCTTTACAAATTCATCGGCATAGAGGGCGCGAACTCGGTTTTGGACTTCGTCGGGATTGTAGGCCCGAGTGTGATAGGTTTCGTATAAACGACCCCATTCCAAGCCGCGCATTTCGTTTTCTGCATCGTTAAACACGCTGCTAATCCAGTCGATTACGCTGGTAAAGTATGTTTTTAGTTCGTTTATGTTCGTGTCGTGGCGGTGCTCGCTCAT
>JAZLKZ010000088.1:0-63255 GCA_045597845.1 Bacteroidales bacterium
AGTTGCATTGTTGACCACTGTGTTCGGTCTTATCGTAGCTATCATTCTTCAGATTTTCTACAACTACATCCTTACCAAAATCGAAAGCCTCGTTGCCCAGATGGAAGATGGTTCTATCAGCTTCATGGACATCCTCGTAAAAAACAAGAGATAATAGTATAAGGAGTAAACAAATAATTAATAATTTTAATCCTTAAACTGTTATGAAAGAAAAAACAAGAAAACTCATCACAATCATAGGTCTGGGTTTGGCAATTGTAGCATCCATCTTCGCTATAATTTTCGCACTCGACATTGAAAAGAACTCTGGCATGTACAACATCGCCTACGGCATTACGTTCGCATTTGTAGTATTGTCAGTCATTGCTATTTTAGCATTTGTTTTACTGCAGTTTTTCAAGAATTTCAAGGACGACCGCAAAAAGGCAATCAAAGCCCTCGCCATCATCGGCCTGGCAATTGTCGTTTGCTTCGTTTCTTTCTTGCTGGCTACCGGCAACGACGTAAGCCAGGCACTGCTTGACAAAAACAACCTCACGGTATCCACCTCCAGATGGATTGGAGCCGCATGCATCTTGGTATATATCCTTGTTATTGGTGCAGCTGCAGCCATCGTTTATGTGGAAGTATCCAAACTGTTTAAAAAGAAATAAGATATGGCTAAAAAATCAACACCTGGTTTGAACACCAGTTCTATGGCCGACATCTCGTTCTTGCTGCTTACCTTCTTCTTGATGACATCAAGCATCAACACAGACCAAGGTATCGCAAGACGTCTGCCCCCGCCATTACAGGACAACCAAGAACCGCCAGATGTTCGTGAACGCAATATCTTCGTTGTAAAAATCAATAGCAAAGACAGACTTCTCTATAATGGAGAAATTGGCGATATCAAGGATTTGAAGGAGCGTGCAAAGGAATTCCTTGGCAACCCAATGAATCTTGACAACCTTCCCGAGAAAGAAATCATTGAAATTCCTTTGCTCGGCAAGATGGAAGTCACCAAAGGTATCATCTCTCTGCAGAACGACCGCGGTACGTCATACGATCGGTACATTGAAGTACAGAACGAATTGGCTGCCGCCATCAACGAAATGCGTAACGAACTTGCAACGGATCGATTTGGCAAGAAATACGCCGATATTAACGAAGATCAACGTAATGCTATCGACAAAGCCATTCCTGTGGCTATCTCGGAAGCAGAGCCCACAAAAATAGGAGAATCTAAATAATGGCAAAGTTTACAGGTAAAAAACCAAAAGAGACCCCGGGTCTGAATATGGGTTCTATGTCTGATATTATCTTCATGCTGTTGTTCTTCTTCATGGTAATTACCACCATGCGTGAAAGCACTCTGTTTGTAAAGATAACTGTACCACAGGGCACTGAGGTAAGCAAACTGGAAAAGAAAAGCTTGGTAAGCTACATCAATGTTGGTGTACCTATTCCAAAAGAGCAGAAGAAATTAGGTACGGACTCTCGTATCCAGCTCAACGACCAGATTGCTGAAATATCGGACATCCGCCAATTCGTAGAAGAAGAGAAGGCCGCCCGTGTAGAAGCCGACCGTCCTTTGATTACCACTGCCATCAAGGCTGACAAAGACACTAAGATGGGTATGATAAACGACATCAAACAGGAACTTCGTAACTGTGGCGCTTTCAAAATCTTCTATACCGCTCGCAAGGGCGAAAGGAAGTAATGCTTTTAACCCAAGAAAAAGCCGCCCGAAAGGACGGCTTTTTTTTTGCCAAAATCACGAATTACGCAAAAAAAATTCACCATCGCACCTACAAATCTTCCAATCTCCAAAACTTTTATTTCCATGTTCCGATTCAAACAATTTTCAATACAAGACGACAACGCTACCATGAAAGTTGGCACAGACAGCGTGCTACTAGGATGCATGGTAAACGTATCCAATCCTAAACGAATCTTGGATATCGGAACGGGTTGCGGAATCATCGCATTGATTCTAGCGCAGCAATTTCCAAACGCCACTATTGATGCCATAGACATAGACGAAGGAAGCATCAGCGATGCAAAGCAGAATTTTGAGAGAAGTCTCTGGAGCAACATACTCACCCCTCACCTATCCTCTTTACAAGAATGGGACAAAGACTGTCAGTATGACTTAATCGTTTCCAATCCCCCTTATTTTGTAAATACGTTGAGATGCCCATCTGACAAGCGCAATATGGCACGCCACAACGACACACTTTCTTTCGAAGACCTCATTGTCCACACGAAAAGATTAATGGCCACGGAAGGCGATTTCTGGTGCATCCTTCCTCCTACAGAAGCTGAAGAAGTCATCCACCTGGCAACAGCCAAAGGTCTTTCTTTCGTCGGATGCTACCACATTCACAACAAACCTGAAAGTGCAATCCGACGCACTATTTTACACTTTTCAAAGGCACTTGCACTCACAAGCCAAGATCAACACCGACACCTTCGCAATGCAGACAGCACCTACAGCGATTGGTACCATCAAACCACAAAAGACTTCTATCTTTGGGAATGGAGCAAAGAATAACAAAACTCTCAAACAAAAACAGCTTGAGATCAACAAAGACCGGTTCAACTAGTTCATATACATCCAACCATACTACAATTCAATTCCATAGGTCCATTCGATGTAATCGACGTGAGCATAGTGGGCTTTGAGGGAGACTCCGGCGTATTGATGAAAGGCTTTGCCAAAATGATAGTAGCCACCGACACGTTCATATACGGGAATAGACTCCAACTCTGATTTATGTAGATAGCACCCCATGGCAAGCCGGATTGAGAAAGGTCCCCAATAGGTTTCGTAGTCGGCACAAGCACCTAAATAAAGCGGAGACGGCACCTCAACACCTTTGGAGCGGGCTATGTCGGAATGGCTAAAGTTGTACATAAAATCAAGACTTGCTCCCGCCATTCTGTGGGCAGAAAATGCATACAAATAACCCGTTTGGAGCGTATAGGCGAAATAGTATGGATCATCAACGAAAGGATAGCGCGCCTTGACAAAGGCAGGAGATGCCGAAAGGAAAAAATGAGAGTGGGCGAACTGCTCAAAATCGACACAAGCCATATCACTTCTATCAGGCGCGTCAACAGCAGTTGAAAACTGATAGCCCACCTCCACTTGCATAAGGTTCAAACCTTGGTTGGGCTTGAGAATATAACCATTGGAAGAATGGGACAACATCAACGCCAGAGAAAGCACATCACCATTGCGCAAGCCGATTTGACAATCCATGCCCACATCAATCATACAGTTCAAGTACGAACCAATGAAAATATTATCTTGGTCTCCTGAGCGTTTATAAGGATTTGTAAAGCAAGAGAATCCACAATTCAAGAGCCACTGTAACTTTGTCTTGGAAAAACGCAACAGAGTATTTCTCATAGCGCCTTCCACCACATAACGATGTCCCGCAATAGGATTGTCGAAACAGAGGAAAGAAGCTCGAATACCGAACTGAGAATCAGGTCTTAATTGGAACCACCTTTCACCCCTATTGAAGTTCCAAGCGACATCAAAAGCCACACCGCCACTAAAGGAAGCAATATAGCCATATTCATCGCTATTGGGAATGGTATAGGCACCCAGCCCACTTATCTGATAATAACTTGGTTGCGCAAACAACGCTGTTGCAGACCCCAAAATACAAGTCAACAAAAAGAGTTTCAACTTCATTGCGCAAACATCTATTTTCCGCCCACCATAACAAGATAATCCTCCTCGGAGATGATAGGCACGTTCAGTTTCTCGGCTTTCTTGAGCTTTTCGGGTCCCATTTTCTCACCTGCCAGCACATAGTCGGTCTTGGAGCTGATAGAGCTGGAGACCTTGCCACCATGCTGTTCAATATGAGTCTTAATCTCCTCACGAGAGAACCGAGAGAAGACGCCACTTACCACAAAAGTCTTGCCGTCCAACACACTGGAAACCGACGTGTCGTGGACTTGCATCTGGAGTCCTGCCGCACGAAGGCGTTCCACCAACTGTCGATGTTCCGGAACAACGAAATAGTCAAACACCGTGACGGCAGTCTTCTCGCCAACATCCTCAACATGGGCCAATTCTTCGACAGTAGCAGCCATCAAGGCATCAATATTCTTGAAAAATCGGGCAAGTTTCTTGGCACCCACTTCACCAACATAACGAATGCCAAGGGCAAAAAGCACGCGCTCGAAAGGAACTTCGCACGATTTCCGGATGGCAGACAAAATATTTTCGGCACCTTTTTCTTGAATAGAGGCACCCTCTTCAACACCCAAACCTATAAGTTGCTCACGACGCAGGTAGTAGAGATCCGCCACATTGCGGACAAGTCCTTTATTGTAAAGCATGGAAAGTCGCTCGCTTCCAAGAGAATCGATATTCATCGCCTTGCGTGCCACAAAATGCTCCAAACGGCCGATAATCTGCGGAGGACAGCCATCAACATTTGGGCAATAGAATCCAGCCTCACCTTCGGTACGCACCAACGGCGCTCCACATTCGGGACATTTTGCGAGATACGATACAGGCTTGGCGTTGGTGATGCGATGTTCCATATCCACGCCAACGACTTTGGGAATGATTTCGCCACCCTTTTCGATCAAAAGCCAGTCAGCTTCGCGGATGTCCATCTTCTCGATGAAGTCGGCATTATTGAGTGTAGCCCTGCGCACCGTAGTGCCACCCAGCCAGACGGGCGCCATATTAGCCACAGGCGTAACGATACCCGTGCGCCCTACCTGAAAACTAATGTCCTCCAAGGGCGTACTCACACGTTCAGCCTTGAACTTATAGGCGATAGCCCAACGGGGCGACTTGGCAGTCAAACCCAATTGCTCCCACAACGCAACTTGATTGACCTTAATGACGATGCCATCAATACCGAAAGGAAGAGACCAACGTTCTTTGTCCCAAAAATCGATAAACGCCTTAATTTCATTGATGTCGGCACATTCCTTAATGAAAGGTTGCACTTTAAACCCCATCTGTCTGGCGGCTTCAAGACGACCAAAATGAGTGTTGTATTGTGGTATTGGAGATTTGTTGATTTGCCGAGCCAAGTTGTCGTCGGGAAGCATCATAAAGTACATACAGAACTGGAGCTTGCGCTTGGCACACTCTCGCGAATCCTGTAACTTAAGCGAGCCACTGGCGGCATTGCGCGGATTGGCAAACGGTTCGTCGCCTTCCGCTTCGCGCTGTTTGTTCATGACCTCGAAAGCGTCGAACGGATAGACCACCTCTCCCCTCGCCTCGAAGTCGTCGGGATAGGAGCCTTGTAACTTGAGCGGAATGGTGGGAATGGTGCGGGCATTGTCGGTAATGTCGTCGCCAACGCTACCATTTCCTCGTGTTACCGCCTGCGTTAGCACACCATGCTTATAGGTCAAGCCGATAGCCACGCCATCATATTTCAATTCGCAAGTATAGGAGAACTTTGTATCACCCAACAACTTGCGCGTACGGGTCTCAAATTCCTCTATTTCTTCAATGCTGTAGGTGTTGCCCAACGAAAGCATGGGAAAACGATGTGAGACCTGACGGAAATTCTTGTTGACCGTTCCCCCCACCCTACGCGTAGGCGAAGTTGGCAAGGCAAGTTCTGGATATTGGCGTTCCAAGTCAATCAATTCACGCAAAAGCGCATCAAACTCAAAGTCGCTCACCAAAGAGGTGTCATTCATATAGTACTCGTAGTTGTACTTGTCGATGAGTTGTGTAAGTTCTTCGATACGCTGCCGCGAAGGCTCAAGGTCTAAAGAGGAAAAAAGGTCCATGCCGAGAATTAAGGATTTAAAAATTGGGAGATTTAAAGATTTGCAGGTTCGAGGACTATGGATTAGAAATCATTTCAAAGGCCATTCTCCCTGAAAGTTGAGAGAAACAGGTCCGGTGAGTTGGACATTGGTATAAGCTGTTTCTGTGGCATCGAAAGTGACCTTGAAGTCGCCACCACGGGTCTTTACGCGACCGTTACCACTCACAATTGCACATGCTGTGACACCAGTGCCACAAGCCCAAGTTTCGTCTTCAACTCCACGTTCATAGGTACGCACAAAGAGCGTCCCGTCAGGGAGATCCTCAATAAAATCGACATTTGTGCCTTGTGGGAACTCGTCAAGGTTGTTTCGCAGCCGACGGCCCTCTCTCACTACATCAAACTCATTCAAGTTTTCCACACGCTGCACATAATGTGGCGACCCCGTGTCGAGAAACCAACCGTCGAGGCAACGACGCACATCAACACAAGAGACTTGTCTCATGCCCAAACGCACCAATCCCCCACGAGATTCTTTGTCCCAAAGCAGAATGTCGGCCTCATGAGGACCGTCGTACCCCAAAAAGCGATAGTGACCGTCGGGCTGGATGCCAAGCAGATGAGCGAAAGCGACAATACAACGGCCACCGTTGCCGCACATTGAGCCGAGACGGCCGTCGTTATTGTAGTAGCGCATCTCAAAATCAAAGGTTTCCGGTCCTTTAGAGAGGGTCATCAACCCATCAGCTCCCACACCAAAACGGCGGTGGCAGATATTGGCAATAGTTTCTGTGGAGAGTTGCAAATCAGTCCCACGCATATCAATCAAGACAAAGTCATTGCCAGCTCCATCAAATTTATAAAAATGCATCGTAAATAGAAACTTGATTACATTATTAAAAACAAAGTATTACTTGCAAAATAGAGTATTAAGATGAACTACTCGTTGAACTCCTCTTCGGATTCCCAATAGAGTGGTTCATTTTTGACCAATTTTTTACTGGTCAACAAAACCAAGATCGAGGTAAAGATAATGGAAAAAAATATGACAGAATAAGTAACGTACTTAATCATTGTTGCGCCAGGAATGAGTTCGTAACCCACGGAGACATTCATCTGTTCAGGCACCGAAGCCAATACTGCCGAAACGAGTCCCTTGGGAATCATGATAGAAACCGTAAGCCTATCATTGACAGTGTTTTTGTGTCCGACAATAAAAACCAAAACGAATCGTAATACAAAAAGAGCCGTAGTAACAATCAATCCATATTGCAAAGCCTCAACATTTGTAAAAGGAATACAGATACCGATATAGACAAAGAAAAAGGTCTTGAGCACAAATACAAATTCCTTGAAAAAGCTCTTCTCATTGTTACTCAACGGCATCATTCGTCGATTGCCAAATTTATGAAGCAATGAAATATCAAAATAGTCGATGTTGCCTAATACCACACCAAAAGCAAGGGCTGCAATGGCTCCACTGAACCCCATCACCTCTGTTATGCCGTAAAGCACAAAAACGAATGCCGGCGTAAGGAACATTGAATTTTTCATCTTGCGAACCTTGTCGAGCAATCCAGCCCATACAATACCACCTACCATGCCGATAATCAACGCCATGACAAAAGAGGCAAGGATTTTACCCACCATTGACCCCAAAGCCATGTCGTTAGAAGAGAACCCCTCGATGACACCCAATGAGATGACAATACAAAGCACCCCCGAACAGGCCGATTCCAGAGCCAAGGTGGTACGGGTTTTTTCGCTCACACGCATTTGCCACACCAAAGGAATGACTATGGCCGCTGCCGTGCCTGAGATCATCGAGCCAAGCAATATCGACGACTGCCACGGCATTCTAAGCAAATAATATCCAATAACTGCAACCGCAACCATGGAAAGGAAAAAAGATAGCAACGTAACCTGCACCATTCCTTTCCAATAACGCCTAATGGAGTCGATGCTGAGGTCCACGCCACTGTCGAAAAGTATGAAAAGCAACGTCAACGAAGCGAACATTGAGGCGAAGCGTCCCAACATGTCGGGTGTGACCAAATGAAGCACCGGTCCCAACACAATGCCGATGGCAAGCAGAAAAAGGACATCCGGCACACGTCTCTTACTGAAAAGGTATGAGAAGAAATGCGCACAGAAGATTAATATGCCCAGTATGATAAAAACGTTTGCCAAAGAGATTAATTTTATTTACACTTAAACCGTTAGCTAAAAATCAATGATTAAAATCGGCTCATATAATCGTCAATTCACCATTCGCAGTTCAGCATTCGCTAATAATCAATTTCCGTCAGTATCTTGCGCAGTTCGTGAATGGCTGGATTTTCCTCGGCCATAGCGTTGAACTTGTCTGTAGGACGATAGATTTTTTCTTCTTGCACTTCGGTTCTGACTGCCACATTGCAAAGCAAATCACGAATGCCCGTCCAAGCTCTCAACTGCTCCAAGATAGGCATCTTGAACTCCTTCAACTCGGTTTCGAAATAGCTGTTGTTGGCAATGATATCAAAGGTCGTATCGCCCGTCACCTCCACCTTCTTGCCCCTCAGCAAAGGTGCATAAAGTTCGTTCTCCAAAAGTTTGTCCCAATATTTGTCGAGGCGCTCTTGCGAGAGAGGTTGGACCACTGTTTCCGACTGCTGCTGCGAAAACGCATTGACCCTTGTAGTGACGTTCTGGCTGATGGCAGGATTGACCGACACCGAATCCATCAAGCGTGGCATGCCCGACGGACGGGCGACCATAGCTGGGGGCGTTGGAACGACAATTTCCTTTGCCGTCTCTGTTTTGGGGGCGACATTGGGCGACAGAGGCTCTTGCACAGATGCAGATTCTTGCTTGGGCTCGGGGTTTGGCGAGGTTATATGTTCCGCTTGTGGCGTTCTTGCTATCTATGTAGGCTGCTGCATGGACTTGCGCAGCGAAGCCAGTTTCATCAAGCAAATTTCCACAAAAAGTTTCTTGTTGCTGGCTTCACGGTAGCGATATTCGTAGTCGCTCGCAATATCGAGCATCTTGAGCAAGAAAGGCAGTCCACAGGTAACCGCTTGTTCTCCAAAATGAATGCGTTCGTTCGGGGAGACCTCCATCAACTTGTGGGTGGCAGGGTCGAGCGACACCATAAGGTTGCGCAAATGCTCGCAAAGTCCCGTAAGGAAATGCTGCCCGTTGAAACCATGATTGATGACATCCTGATATTGGAGCAACGAGCTGCTGATGTCGCCTTTGAGGAAAGCGTCAACCAAAGAGAAATAGCATTCCGTATCAAGTATGTTGAGATTTTGCAGACATAGCTTTCTGGTCAAATTGCCTTGGGTGAAGTTCACCAACTGGTCGAACGTGGAGAGCGCATCGCGCAGGCCACCTTCCGCCACACGGGCAATCAGAGCAAGGGCTTCGGGTTCGTATTGAATGCGTTCCTGCTCGGCTACGTACTTCAAGTGATTGATGATATCATCGGTTTCAATACGTTTGAAATCAAATATCTGACAGCGAGAGAGAATGGTAGGGATAATCTTGTGTTTCTCGGTGGTTGCCAGAATGAATTTAGCGTATGAAGGAGGTTCCTCAAGAGTTTTGAGGAAAGCGTTGAATGCCGCAGGGCTCAACATGTGAACCTCATCGATGATATATACTTTGTAACGACCAGTTTGCGGAGGAATATTCACCTGCTGAACCAGTTCTCGGATGTCATCCACCGAATTGTTCGATGCGGCATCCAACTCGAAAATGTTCATCGAAGCGTTCTCATTGAACGAACGGCAACTCTCGCACTCATTGCAAGCCTCCATGTTCTCGGTGGGATTGGTGCAGTTGATGGTCTTTGCCAAGATGCGGGCGCATGTGGTCTTGCCCACGCCACGAGGTCCGCAGAACAAGAAAGCCTGAGCCAAATGCCCACTCTTGATAGCATTTTTCAAAGTGGTGGTGATATGCTGTTGCCCGACGACACTTTCAAATGTAGCAGGACGGTACTTACGAGCTGATACTATGTAGTTTTCCATCTTTTTATATACTTTTATCACGTTTCAAAATTACGAAAAAAAATCGGAATATTCAAGTCTCGAAACAACAAATCAGCAAAACAGTGTCTGGAAACGCTTGCAAATATCACTCAGCATGCAATAAACTTCCCTAATTTTTGTTATAATACCAGTGAAGAGTGAATTGTGAAACGTGAACTGCAAACTTTCAATCATCAATAAAAAATGCACAACATTCATCGCATTCCCGTGCTGCTGCTCACCGGCTATCTCGGTAGCGGCAAGACCACTTTGGTCAACCACATCCTCGCCAACAAGAAAGGCATACGTTTTGCCGTTATAGTCAACGATATAGGAGAAGTAAACATCGACGCATCCTTGATTCAGAAAGAGGGCATTGTAGGACAGAAGGACGAAAGTCTTGTGGCCTTGCAAAACGGCTGCATCTGCTGCACCCTTAAGATGGACCTTATCGAGCAACTGAACGACATTGTAAAACAGGAACGCTTCGATTACATCGTTATTGAAGCAAGCGGAATCTGCGAACCCGAACCCATCGCCCGCACCATCTGCTCCATTCCGCAACTGGGAGAAGAATACACCCGTTTCGGAATCCCCGCTCTCGACTGCATCGTGACCGTTGTGGACGCCTTGCGCATGCAAAGCGAGTTCGACTGCGGCGAAGGACTTACAAGAAAAGACATCGGAGAGGAAGACATCGAGCGTTTGCTCATTGAGCAGATTGAATTCTGCAACATCGTAATGCTCAACAAGATATCAGAAGTATCGAAATCCGAAAAGGAACGTCTGCGCCAGATTATTCTGCAACTCAACCCCGACGTGAAGATTATTGAAACCGACTATGCCGATTTGGACATCCGACGAATCTCTTTCACTGGATTGTTCAACTACAACGAGACTTCGGGCTCGGCCGGTTGGGTAAAGGAAATAGAGCGCATGACCACAGAAGAAGAGGATTTCGAGGCCAAAAACCCTTACATCCACTACGAACAAGAAGAAGCGGAACATCATCACCACCTTCACGATGAAGATGAAGATGAACACCATCATCACCACGAAGACGAAGATGATGACAAGCATGAACATGAACACCACCACCATCATCACCACGATCACGAAGGTGGCGAAGTGGAAGAGTATGGCATAGGGACATTTGTCTATTATCGCAGACAGGCCTTCGACCTCGGCTTGTTTGACCGTTTTGTAAACCTCAACTGGCCCAAGAGCGTCATCCGCGCCAAAGGCGTATGCTATTTCGACGACGACATCGACATGTCGTACCTTTTCGAGCAAGCCGGTGTGCAGAAAAAACTCAAGGAAGCCGGACAATGGTACGCCACAATGCCCGAAGATGAGTTGATAGACATGATGCAACGCGAGCCGATGCTGGTTCACGACTGGGACGAGGACTATGGCGACCGCATGCAGAAAATCGTCTTCATCGGGCAGAAAATGGACAAAGAGGAAATCATACGCCAACTCGACGCCTGCCTTGTTTGATTGGGCAATTTGCGAACTGTGAAATAGAAAACCTTTATGCTGAAAAATAAACTCCTACTCCTGTTTGCATGCTGCACTTTGTTGCCTTGCATGGCTCAAAATAACCCTCAAAACGACCTCAAAATCACGCTTCTCTCTCTTGGCAGCGGTTCTTCCCGATTTACCTACGAACGTGCCATTGGCACACACAACAGCGCAGAACTCACCCTTGGCATAGTGGGCTGGGGTCGGGACATTATGAATGACGCCGACCCCGAAGGCATCCTTATCAAGGCCGCCTACAAATGGAACCTGCTCCCACTCCACGACATGGTCTTGGCGGGACTTTACGTAAAGCCGGAATTCGTATATGCCAATTTCGACTATACCGATCCCGACCAGCGCATAGTCTCCATCCAGCACATCAACCGCTGGGCGCTCCTCGCCGAAGTGGGTTACCAAATCATCTACAAGTGGTTTCTTTTTGACTTCTACACCGGACTCGGACCCTCCAACGGCGACATCGCAACAAACAACTACTACCACAGTTTTATGCTTTTCCCTAAAGATGGCAAACTTGCCTTCACTGCCGGATTCCGAATCGGCGTAGCCTTTTAGCCCCCCTATCCTTCCAAAATTTACATATCCCTTGTAATCAGTACATTTCGACAAATACAAAACGCATAACTTATAACTACATTTGCGAAACCGCTACAGTTGATATGATTGAATAGCAACGGCAAAAGCCCTCTCCATCGCATATCACATCAATAAAAAGAGTCAGCCACAACAACGCGGCCGACTTTTTTTTCGAATCCACAACAACAATGGAGAACAAAAAAAGTGGGTGTTGTAACACCCACTTTTTTATCAAAATCAACCTAATCCTTGTCGAGCGGAAACGCTCGAATTCGTTTCGGCCATTTCTCAAAATAAGTTACTTAACAACAACGCGAGTGGTCTTGCCGTCAACGCGAACCATGTAAACACCAGCTGCGGGAGCGGTAAAACGTACATTGTCTTCAGCGGCAACCTGATGGCTGAGGATACGGCCAGTCATGTCGTAGAAATCAACCATTCTGCCCTGAGCGCCTTTCAGAACAACAGTGCGGCCTTCGGTGTAGGCGAAGAAGTTGTTAGCTTCAACATCTTCGATAGCTACAGTCTGACCGGTAACATTGAAAGTATATTCAACATTGCCATAGAAAAGAGAAGTACCGGTAAGAGTGATGGTGTTACCACCGTCAGTGATGGTGATTGTGCCAGTGTAAGGATCGGTAGCTGCAGTAAGGGTCTGAGCATCGTAGATGTTGAACTCGATATCGCCATTTGCCAAATCCCAAGTACCGAAAGCATCGTCAGTGTTCTGGTTGTAAACAGTACCATAGAGGATGTAATCGTCGTTGGAAGCCTCGAAATCGTAAACATTAACACCCTTATAAGCCTGATAGAGATCATACATTTCATTAGGAGTAATGGTCAAATTGTTGGCTGCGAAAGTCTCATGGTTCTGAGCAACAGGATCAGCATAGGCGAAGGTGATGTCATACATGGTACCATCTTCAGCAACCCACTTGATGTTAGCGGTGCAAGAAGCCTGGCTACCAGTAACAGTAGCGCCAAGGAGGTTGTTGCAGGGGATATTGGTAGTATTTCCAGCAGCATCAACAGCATAAAGCATGAAGTAAGTGTCATCTTCATATCTGTCAGCCACAGTGTAGTTACCAGCGAAAGAGGTAGTATTGAATACTACGTTCATGAGGTAATCATTAGCATCGCTATAACCAATAAGCTGGATAACGCCCATGTCGGCAACCAAGTCAAAAGCGCGGTTCATATAGTTTGCGTTAGACATGGAAATCATGACGGTGTCGGTAGGCTCGGTGATGGGAGGAACGATGGTGTAGGTGATGTGATACTGAACACCATTCACGTCAGTTACATCAGCAACATAAGAACCATCGGCACTTCTTGTAATGGAGGCAGAAGCATAATAAATATATGCCTGAGCTGCCTGATCAACACCGTAGGAGTAATCAGCAATCATGTCAGCCAAAGTGTAGGTCTGACCATCAACGATGTCCTGCTGACCAGTAGCGCAAACAACGTCAAAACCGAAACCATAGTCAGCATTTTGCAGAACAATGTAAAGGTCATTGTCCTCTGCATAGTAGGTAGCTGCGCCCTGAGTGCACACCACGTTGATAGGGTCTGCCAAAGCAACACCTGCAAACATTGCAAATGCTGCAACCAAAGATAAAACTTTTTTCATAAAAAAATGATTTTAATTAATAATTAATTGAAATTTAGATTATTTTCTCAACGGTATTTTGTTTTATACAAATTGCAAATTTACTATTTTTCCTCCATATAGCAAACTTATTAATCTTAATATTTCTTATCTTACAATAATAAACGTTGATACACAACAACATCAAGCTATCTGCGCTCCACCCGCACAGCCTTATAGCGCATTTTACGCGGCGGCTTTCATTAGATTTAACAACGCAAAAACGCAAAGCCATCAAGACCTTGCGTTTTTGACTCATGAGGAAGCGCATAAGACACAATCACACATTTGACGATTGAGGATTGTAGAAAACAAACTGGTTGTCTATTACATCTATTACGATGTCGTCTTTGGGATTGATTTTCTCCTCCAAAAGTTGCTGAGACAAAGGGTTGAGAATCATGCGCTGGATGACTCGCTTGACCGGACGGGCACCCATAGACGGGTCAAAACCCACTTGTGCCAGTTGGGCGACAGCCTCGGGAGTAGCGGTGATGAGGATTTCGTTCTTTTCCAACATCTTGGCAAGTTGCGCAAGCTGAATTTTGACCACGCCGACAATCTGCTTCTGCGACAGCGGACGGAACATCACAGTTTCGTCGATACGGTTGAGAAATTCGGGGCGGACGGTCTTTTTGAGTAGGTTGAGCACCTGTTGTTTGGTCTCTTCCAAGTCGTATTCAGAGAATTCCTCAAAAGAATCCAACCGCTCGCGGATGATGTCGCTACCAATGTTGGAAGTCATGATAATGATTGTGTTGCGGAAATCAGCCGTGCGGCCCTTGTTGTCGGTGAGGCGACCATCCTCAAGCACCTGAAGTAGCGTGTTGAAGACGTCGGGATGGGCCTTCTCGATTTCATCGAAGAGGACGATGCTATAGGGTTTGCGACGCACCGCCTCGGTAAGTTGTCCGCTCTCGTCGTAACCCACATAACCCGGAGGCGCTCCAATAAGACGGCTGATGCTATGAGGTTCCTGGTATTCGCTCATGTCGATGCGCACCATCATCTCCTCATCGTCGAAAAGCGTTTCGGCAAGCGTCTTGGCAAGTTCAGTCTTGCCAACACCCGTGGTTCCGAGGAAGAGGAAAGACCCGATGGGACGGTGAAGGTCGCTGAGTCCTGTGCGGCTGCGACGGATGGCGTTGGCAACAGTAGCGATGGCCTCATCCTGACCAACAACTCTTTTATGGAGCTCCGATTCGAGCGAGAGTAGTTTCTCACGTTCGCTCTGGAGCATACGTGTAACAGGGATTCCAGTCCATTTGGAGACGATTTCGGCAATTTGCTCGCTGTCAACTTCTTCGTTAATCATAGCGTTGTCTGCCTGCGTAGAGCGGAGCTGCACCTTGAGTTGTTCGACATGGTTTTCCGCCTCCTTGATTCGTCCGTAGCGGAGTTCCGCCACACGTCCATAGTCGCCAGAGCGTTCCGCCTGCTCTGCTTCGAACTTGTAAGACTCTATGTTCTTTACCTCCTGCTGGATTTGTTCCACGATGGATTTCTCGTTCTGCCAACGCGCCTTCATCTGACTGCGCTGTTCGGAGAGTTGACCTATTTCACGGGCAAGAGACTCAAGTTTGTCAGTATCGTTTTCACGTTTGATGGCCTCACGCTCAATCTCGAGTTGACGGATTTTGCGTTCCAACTCGTCCAATTCCTCTGGAACAGAATCAATCTCCATCCTGAGTCGTGCGGCAGCCTCATCAATGAGGTCGATGGCCTTGTCGGGCAGGAAACGGTCGGAGATGTAACGGTTGCTAAGCTCGGCGGCAGCGATAATGGCTTCGTCCTTGATACGCACCTTATGGTGCACCTCGTAGCGTTCCTTCAAACCACGGAGAATAGAGATGGTGTCGGCCACATCGGGTTCATCGATGAGCACACTCTGAAAACGACGTTCCAAAGCCTTGTCCTTCTCGAAATATTTCTGGTATTCAGCAAGCGTGGTGGCTCCGATGGCGCGCAGTTCGCCACGCGCCAAAGCGGGTTTGAGTATGTTGGCGGCATCCATGGCACCTTCTCCGCCACCAGCCCCCACAAGGGTATGGATTTCATCAATGAAGAGGATGATTTCTCCGTCAGCCTCGTTGATTTCGCGGATAACACTCTTGAGACGCTCCTCAAATTCGCCCTTGTACTTGGCTCCGGCGATGAGCGCACCCATATCGAGGCTGAAAAGGGTTTTGGATTTAAGGTTTTCGGGAACATCACCGCTCACGATACGATGGGCAAGGCCCTCAGCGATGGCTGTCTTGCCTACGCCAGGTTCTCCTATGAGGATTGGATTGTTCTTGGTGCGGCGGGAAAGGATTTGCAGCACACGACGGATTTCCTCATCCCGACCAATCACTGGGTCGAGTTTGCCAGCTTGCGCCAATTGGTTGAGGTTTTTGGCATATTTGCTGAGGGCGTTGTAGCTTTCTTCGGCACTTTGACTGCCCACTTTGCTACCTTTTCGAAGGTCGGCCACGGCGGCACGGAGCGCCTTTTCACCTACTCCTGCGGCTTTAAGCGCTTGTGCGGTAGGATCGTTGCCAGACAAAAGTGCTATGAGAAGATGTTCGATGGATACGAAATCGTCGTTCATCTCGGTGGCAAGCTGCGAAGCCTTTACAAATACCTGATTGGCATCGTTGGAGAGGTATTGCCCCCCACCACTCACACGAGGCAAACGTTCGAGCAATGCATCCACCTGCTGCGAAAGTCGAGGCAGATTCACCTCCAACTTCTTGAAAAGAAAAGGAGTCACATTCTCATCCACAGAGATGATGCCTTTCATGAGATGGCACTTCTCAATGGCCTGATGTTGGCGCGACAAGGCAATTTCCTGGGCTTTTTGAATGGCCTCCTGCGACTTGATTGTAAAATTATTCAGATTCATGGTTGTATGGTTATTGATTTTAAACAAACTATTCTTTGCGTTATTTATCAGCAAATGTACCAAACCGAAAATCAAGACATTTTGACACACAAAAAAGCCCTTTCGAAGCACAAAGCGACAAAAGGGCAGATTATATCGATAGCGCACTTATATCCAATTACAGCTCACAGTTCACAGTTTTTACCTGAGCAAGAGCACTTGTCCGACAAGAGTACGCTCGACATTTGGAGCATTAGATACAGTATAAGAGATTATATAGGCGTATGAGGCCATCGTGCAAGGAACGCCCTTGCATGTCCCATCCCAGCGAGCAGTGATATCATCGGCACGCCACACCAAATTGCCCGTTCTGGTAAAGACGGAAATACTGAACGAACCAATATTTGTTCCCACTGCGCCAAACAATCTATTGAATTCCTCATTCGGCGTAAATACATTAGGGACCCAAATAGACCATTCAAGCGTATCAGTATTAACTTCAAGATGTAATGTAACAAGGCTGTCACAATCGTGAGCCGTAGTAAACAAGTTCGAATAGTCTCCCGATTGCGTCAACGAAGTCCCTTGCCATTGATAACTATCCCCAACGCTGATTGTGTCGAAGACATCCTCACTATACGATGGATGAATGGTCACCGTGAGATAGAGCGTATCGACCGAAAGGAAACATGGGGCATGCTGAAAGAGTACCGTTATCAAATATCCCATCTCCATCGTTGATGCCAACGTCACCGAGGGTCCCTGCATCGTTGTCCCGTTTCCCAAATCCCAAATGGGGAGAAATTGTGGATCGAAATCTGTGAACTCGGCAAGGTTGAGGGTTATCTCATCGTCTTGGCAAAACTCCAAAGTTTGATGCAGCACTTGAGGGGTTTCTATCGCAGCCCATCCTGTGGCAGAAGCCATGGCGGAGCAATTCTTGAGTGTGATGGCGTGGGCTTCAAAAGGGCCCAACGTGTTCTGCAAACGATGCGTTCCCCCACTCACCCTCATACGGGCATAACTATACTCCGCATCATACGGCAACGGGTGGAAAGCCGTATCAATAGGCACTCCGTCCAACATCATCCCCGCAACATGCTGGGTACGCGTGGCTATACCTACAAAATTGTGCGGATAAAACGTCATCGTGGGCACTCCCAGCACTACATTGGCATGATAGGGATAGTTGTAAGAAAAGAAACTTGACTGATCATACCATTGCTCCACAGGACAGAGAGGATACATGGAAGGATCGCCACTATAACTCCCCGGGGTAGCAAGCAAAGAGTCTGCACAACCATACCTCGATCCCGTAAGATAGACGCATACCGAAACAGGATGGGAACTTTCGAGCCACGTGGCGACATGATTCGTGTCTATCTCAAACTCGTAAATCTGCCCTTGCGAAAGGGTGGCGACAGTGGTGCCGTCAAGAGAGACATTGGTGTTGTCGGCAAAAGAAAGCACCTGTACGCGGTCGTTGAGACGGTTAGGGGTAACTGCAACGAGGAACTGCTTGCCGCAAAAACGGGTTGGAGGCATTGAGGCATAAATTCTATCTGCCGTCATCACCCCTGCTGGTATATAGATATTTCCCACCCCAGAAATCACAGCAATGCGTTTTCCTCCCTCCGAAGTGATATGTCGTCCAGCCGCATCAGGGCCAAACACTCTCAGCACTTCGCCCAAACGGAGGTTGTGTGATACCTCAGGGATAGACCCGTCAACCGACGCCGAAATAGTGACATTCACACTATCCTCCGCAGCCACAACAAGTATTTCGGGATTATGCCCCCCAATGATGTTCTGGTAAACATTGACATAATAGTCGCACCCGAGTTTGTCCACTGGCCACACAGCAGTCATTTCCATCTCGCCGCTCTCATTGTCGTTGAGGGTGTCTCGGTCAATAGTGTTGGAAAAAGTATAGAGTGAAATCGTATCGGTGCTGGAAACATGGATACCCTGCGGCACGGGCGCAAACACATTCGACATCAGGTCAGGCCCATTGGCGAGGGTCAGAAATGTTGCCGAGTCGGCAACAAGATGCACAATAATCGAGTCGGGATAAACAGGCACCAATCCTTCATTGGTGGTGCGAAAAGAGGTTGGCGCATGGGAGACCACAACATCACAATCGCGCAAGGGAATAAAGCACAGCTGAAACACGTCCCGCATGGGAGGGTCGTAAGATGCCGACGAATGGTACAGGAAACCCGTCCAAAACTCCGTACCCTGTATTCCCGAGGGTTGAGCCGAAACATTATCGGGAACAAAGAGCATTGTGGCAAGAATACTTATCACCACCTCTAACCGAGGAATATGCCAGCTACACTTTCCCACCATTCAGTACCTAAGCAACTATTAACCAATAAACACCAAACTTTCAGCCATCAATTCTCGGGGTAGCCTTCGGGGTTCTGGCGTTGCCAGTTCCAGCTGTCGCGTACCATCTCATCGATGCCATATTCAGCCTTCCAACCCAACTCCTTCTCCGCCTTGGCGGGGTCGCTGTAGCAGGTGGCGATATCGCCGGCACGACGAGGCTTGATGCTGTAAGGAACCTTGACATCGTTCACCTTGACGAAAGCGTTCACCATGTCAAGCACGCTGTATCCGTGTCCCGTACCGAGGTTGTAGATTGCCAAACCACATTTGCGTTCAAGCGCCTTGATGGCACATACATGTCCACGCGCCAAATCTACCACATGGATATAGTCGCGCACACCCGTACCGTCGGGAGTGTCGTAATCGTTTCCGAAAACGCCCAGTTCAGCACGTTTGCCCACAGCCACCTGTGTGATGTAGGGCATGAGATTGTTGGGAATGCCGTTGGGATTTTCGCCAATGGTGCCACTTTTGTGGGCCCCCACGGGATTGAAATAGCGCAGCAGTACCACATTCCACTCTGGGTCAGCCTTCTGGATATCCATCAACACCTGTTCAAGCATACTCTTGGTCCAGCCGTAGGGATTGGTACACTGTCCCTTTGGACATTGTTCCGTGATGGGAATCTGTGCAGGGTCGCCATAAACTGTGGCAGAAGAGCTAAAAATAATGTTCTTGCAGTTGTGCCGACGCAAAACATCCAGCAACACAAGCGTACCCGAGATGTTGTTCTCATAGTACTCCCAAGGTTTGGCGACAGACTCGCCAACGGCCTTAAGTCCTGCAAAATGGATGCAGGCGTCAAACTTATGGGCCGACATCACCTCTTCAAGACCTTTACGGTCACGTATATCAACTTGATAGAAAGGAACCTCCTTTCCTGTAATCTTGGAGACCCGCTGCAAAGAAACCTTGTTGGAATTGGAGAGATTGTCGATGACGACAACATCGTGGCCTGCCTGATGAAGTTCAACAACGGTATGAGAACCAATAAATCCGGCGCCGCCGGTAACGAGAATCTTGGACATGTATAAGTTTTAAGTATTAAGTTTTAAGAGTTAGGAGTTAGGGGTTCACTAGTTTCCCTAAACTCCCTAGTCACTAGTCACTGTTCACAGTTCACTGATCGCTGATCGCTGTTCACAGATCACTAAATATTATAACGTAATATTCCTTAAATTATTGTTTAGAACCCTGAACGACGGATGACAAGAGGGATTGCTTCGGAATGGATAGCACAAAAAGAGGAAGCGTCATCCACGACCAAAGCCAGATAGCCGCCACCTCCTGCGCCAGGCATCTTCCATGCCAAGACACCTTTTTCGGCGGCATATCGCTCAATGAATGGCTGTACGGAATCCCGTTCGCAAGAGCCGTCGGGATTGATGATTGTTGGGTGAATCATTCCCGAGAACATAGAGACCTGCGCATCAAAGGAAGCCCGATAGGATTTTGCAAACGCATCCAAATTGCAAGAAAGCACTGCATTCCAACAAGCATCGGCAGCATGCGTCAGAGCATGCACCTTGTCGAAAGTAATGTCCTTGTCCTCAACAACCGAGCACCCTGGACGGCGTGGATTCATAGGAATCATGCAGAGATGGCTTTCCAACCAAGAAAGTACCTTCTCATCGTGACACGACTCGATCTTGTCGGGCCAGAAATGATTGTCGTAGTGATGGCGCACCAAACCCGGCATACAAATGCCAATGGAGTCTTGGGCTCCACTGATATGACCACCTTCACGCTCAGGATGATTTTCGAAGCAGAACACCAAACGAGCCAAAGTCTCTGGATCCATGTTGGGCAACTGATAAGGCCAGATGCTCTTGATGACGTTGCGGGTAGAGGTGGAGAGTCCGCAACGTTCCCGAATCTCAAAAGTTGGTTCCAGCGATATCGTGATTGCCCACCCTGGGGCATACTGCGAAACGTAGGGCTGGTCGATCCATGTTCCCGCCAAATCCAATCGTGTCGGAATCCGACAAGGAATCTGTTTCAATGCCGTACTGCTGCGGGCGGCAAGTCCTTCGGCGGGAATGCGGTCAAGAACGACATATTCAATATTATGTTCGGCACAGAAACGACGTTTTTCGTCAGAGCTTCCGTCAGCATTGACCACAAGAATGTCGGGTTGCAAAGCCTCAACAGTAGGCACAAAATCCATAATACCATCGCCTGCATTGATAAAGGCATCCTTCACGTAACGAATCGACTTGACCATAAAGAGTCGCTCCTGTTCGCTATAGACTGTCTTGTGGTGCTTGTAATGCAGAATGGTCTCGTCCGACCCGATGCCGACATAGAGGTCGCCATATTGCGCCGCCTGTCGGAAAAACTCCACATGGCCGCTATGCAATAGGTCGTAACAACCTGAAACAAATACTTTTTTTGACACAAACAATGATTATTTAGTTATCTGAATCAAATATCTTTTCCATCAATTGCCATTTCTCGGCAGAGGTGGCGGAAGCTTGGCAACCTTGGAACTGGGCGACATACGCCTCCCACTCCGCCTGACGGGGAAGTTGGGAAAGCCGCTGCATGTCGCGCTGGAAATCAAAATCATCTTCGGTGTCCATAATCATGAACAATTGTCTATCGTGGCGAAAAATCTGCATGGAAAGGATGCCCACTTCACGCTGCCCTGCAATGATTTCAGGCCATACATGACGATGAGCCTCAAGATACTGCTCAACCATTTCCGAATTGGCTACAAGTTGGAGGGTTTGGCAAAAACGCTTCATAGGGAGATTTGGAGAAATTGTTGAGTTGAGACTGCCGAGTTGTTGATCCGATTTTTTTGTCCCTAGTCACTAATCACCGTTCACTATTCACTTTATTTTGACTACTGTTCACCACAATAGCATATCCCAATACAACAAGGAAGCAGACAACAGGAACGAAAAAGGAAGTATAAATCCCGAAGCTGTCGGAAACAATACCTTGCAACGGGGTAATCAACGCACCGCCAAGAATAGCCATAATCAACCCCGAAGCGCCAATCTTGGCATCTTCAGGATGGGACCCCTGGGAAACGCTGCCCAACGCCAGTCCGTAGATCGTCGGGAACATCAAACTCATAAAGACACTGATAAGTACAAGTGCGACAATCAATAACATGCCACTTCCCGCCGACACCGCCACCAAGAAGGCGCAAAGGGCGGAAAGGACAGCCCCAACCAAGAGCAACCGCGAAGGCTGGAAAAACCGCATCAACCAAGTATATACAAATCGAGAAATGCAGAACCCGACAATCGTGATGAGATAGACCGTCGAAGCCTCAGCCTCAAGCACACCAAGTTCCTGCATGACAATGCGGATGGTGAAACTCCACACGCCAATCTGCGCACCCACATAGAAAAACTGTGCCACGACGCCGCTCCAATAGGTCTTGTTGGCAAAAAGGTGTCCGAAAGTGGCACGCAACGAATCGTCTTCCGCCCCATCGCCACCCTGCGGCATCTTCACGAAACACATCACCACCAAAATCACCACCAAGGCGCAACCCAAAGCAACGTAGGTCCCGCTGACGGAATAGAGCGAAATATCGCTGAGGATAAAATACTTGCTCATCAAAATACCCAAGATGCTTCCAATGGGATTGAACGCCTGGGCGATGTTCAACCTACGCGTGGCAGTGTCGGGACTGCCCATCGAAAGGATATAAGGGTTGGCGGTAGTCTCCAACACCGAGCAGCCACCCGCCATGATATAGATGGCGATGAGATAGAACGCATACGAAGCGGCCTTGGCGGCAGGCAAAAACAGAATTGCACCCAACGCATAAAGCACCAATCCCAACTTCACGCCGGCATGATAGGAATGTTTCTTGATGAAGATAGCCGCCGGAAGCGCAAAGCAGAAATAGCTGCCATAAAAGGCAAACTGAATCAAAGAAGTCTGCGTATCCGACATGTTCATGATACGCTTGAATGCAGCCAAAAGCGTATCGGTCATATTGTTGGCAAGTCCCCACAAGAGAAAGAGCGAGGTCACCAAGACAAAGGGAGTAAGGTATTTTTTCTCAACAATTTTCATACATGATATCTTTATTATCTTGCATTTAGGTTTCTATTGCTTCAAACAGTATTGCCTCCACTTTGCTTTGTAGTCGTAGCCTGGGCCGGAAAGGGATAGCAAAAAGGGCGAGAAATAGCGTTTCATTGCGTCGAGAAACAACTCAGGTTTTTGCTGATAGGGTTTGAGTTGCTGCTTCAAAGCCTTCGCTTTGGCGTAGTTTTCCGCATCCTTGCCTGCGATGTTGTCAATCGCAGAATAGACGTCGGCATACACCCTATTGAGGGGAACGATGTCGTTGCTATCCTTCGTCTGGTGGTCGCCCAAAATATGAATCGAATAAAGGACAGTCACCAAGCCGTTCAGCTGCCTACGCTGCGCCGCCGATATGGTACCCAACTCGCCAAATCCAAACACCTTGGCGCCCTCGTTCATCAAGGCGCGGTTACGTTTGCTGATTTCCGCATTCATCAAATCCCAGAACTCCGGCAAGTCTGATTCCCGAATCACCCCATTGGCAATGGCGGCGTTCAAACTATTGGTGATGGGAGCGAACTGACGCGGGTCGGTGTTAAAGCCCCAATGAAACCAAATGCGATGTCTTCCTTGCCAATGAATCTTACTGAACTTTGGATGGTCGGCGATGGATTTCGGCCGCTTCGGATTGCTCTTAGAGGGTCGCTCTCCTGGTTGCGTATAAGGATAGTCGAGATAGCTGTTCACCAACCTGTAATACCGCAGCACCGCCTTGTTTTGCGGCACACTGTCGAACGGAAAAATGCGATACATGTCCGTAGCATGTTCCCACCCCGACAAAGCCCGACAAGGCAAGGCCAAACCCATCACCGCAACCAGCAGCAAAAAACATCTTTTATACATACATCTACGCACCTATTATAGTTTTATGTTTTGAGAGAGCCATAAAATAACCTATTGTATGTACTATGCGTTTTTACAGGGCACCAATTCCTTGCAAATGAATTTTCTTGGATCAAAGTCATGTTCCTCAATCCAGGAATTTTCATTCAACAGATTTGAGAACGCATCATGCTTGTCTTTGCCAAACGCACGTCCAAGCAGCTGACAATTCTCTATGTCATCGCCATCGGGAGCTTGCGTAAAGCCTTCGGTTGTGTAAAATATGTATTCCGTCATAATTTTTTCAATTATTTGTGCGAAATGTTTATTCCCATTTTGTCCAATAACTATTTGAGTTGTCCTCAATAGCGTGAACTTTAAGCACATCAATGTCTATTTCAGGATGCGCAGATTTTAAGCAAGCATCAGAACAATAATTCTCAATACCTTCATAAACCCAACCTTCGTTCATTAACTTCCCGCAATGTTCGCATATTCTTACAGATTCAATGTCATTGGTTGAAATCACATCGTCTAAAATACCTTTGTCGGAAAGTGTACGGACAAAACAGAGGGCAAGATTAGCTTCAGCATTATTATCTCCATAGGAATCCTCTTTATACTCATCAAGAGCCATCCATTGGCAATTGACCATTGAGAAATGATATACTTCTGATAAAGCATCGACCAATTCTTCCAAATCATCACAAGATGATGCGAATTGCTTTTCTTCATCCGATAACTTTATCTTGATAACTCTATTATGTATAAAATCTAGAACGATTATATAATTGGGTATCTGTTTCATATCTTAAATTCTTTTGTATATTCCTCGTCCTTTGAATTCTATTATGCCTTTGTCGCGCAAGAACTGTAGCTGTTGCCTAATCTTGTCCTGGATATGATTATTGCCCGGATGTTTCAATTTTAATACTTCAACAAACGAATACATTTGATTCAATGAGAATGTCTCATCAAGCCGTTCTACGAGGTGCAATGTATCCATTAACCATCCTCTGCTCTCCACAGATTTTGTTTGAAGGTTGAACACTCTATGGTAATGCGAAACAACTTCTTGAACAGGAAGAGCAACACCATTTTTAATGATTGGTATCTTTGCAGTTGTTGGTATTTCTCTCATCAAAATGTTGCATCCTTCCCAACCGGCTCGTCTTGCGGTGACACCTAATGCCTCACGCTTTTCGATAACTGATGGAGTAAAGAAGCATTTAGGGACAATTACCAGATTGTTGACTTCATAACGGTCATAGTGCATGAAGAAGAAACTAGGATTGTCAAGTGAAGTGATTCTTCCAATCATGGTTTGGTAAACACCATCAGCAACGGTAGCTTGAAAACTTTCGCTATCAGATTTCCTGCTCTTTAACTCATATTGTGATTTGCAATGTTCGCACACATAGTCCTTTACAGGAGCATTTGGTTCTGCACGCCTAATAGTAACTTCGCCACAAATAGGGCAATACATGTTGCGTGCCAACCAATCTTCAGTCAACACTCTTGCTATTTGGCTAGGGCTTTTGTAACCTTCTGCTAATGATGTATTGAATCTCAAATCCATATTCACAACCATTATTTGAAACGACTTTCGTCACATCTTACGATAGCTATTCTCTTATCAACGATGTAGTATGCACACTCTTCTTGAAAGTTAAATACTTCACGTACAAGTGCATCCATGTCATCTTTGTACTCCTCATAGGTCTCATCGGAAATGTCAATGATGTCAATCTCATTCCATTCCCTGTTCATTATGGCTATTTGATACATCTTACTTCAGATATTTACGGTTTTCTGATTCTTCAAGGACCTTCATCTGCTGAATTGCTACTTGATTTAGTTTGACAAGTCTCTCCGTCTGTGGCATACCATCATTGATAAACACAGCATTTAAGTTCTCCATGTTTGAAAGGCAAATGAGTTCGTTGATGGTTGCATAGTCGCGGATGTTACCCTTCTTGTCAGGATTTGCATCGCGCCACTCTTTTGCAGTTATACCGAACATAGCAACATTCAAGACATCTGCTTCCTCTGCATAGATGAGGGACTTGTGATACGCATCAATCTCTTCTGGTACAATATTCTGCTTGATGGCATCGGTATGAATGCGATAGTTGAGTTTTGAAAGTTCACGTTTGACTGACCATCCAATTTGCTTCTGCTCTTCTTCCTTAAGACGTTGGAATTCCTTGACGAGATACAACTCAAATTCTACAGAAACCCAATTGGCAAATTTGAATGCAATATCACGCTGAGCATACGTTCCACCATTGCGACCTGTGGTACAGACGATACCGATGGCATTTGTCTGTTCTATCCATTTGGTAGGGCTAAGGGTGAATGCGTTGCTTCCTGCCTCTTGGAAAAGGGGGTCGAATCCGACCCCTTTAAATTGAGGGTTGTTGAGTTTTTCCCAAAGTCCCATATACTCGATAGTATTCTTCAGACGCATCCAGTTCTTTACAACATCTTTTGGCTCCTCTGCGTTCTTCTGACGAGCAATATCTGTGATGCAAACATAATCAATACCATTTTGTTGCATGGTGCGGATTAGCATATCCTTGACTTGTATATTTGTGACTTTCTTTGCCATAACTAAATGTTTTTGTAGTTTCTACATACAATATTCGGTGTGCAGTTCTTGTAAATGACGTTCTCCCAATTACCAAAGTCAGCTGGTAGCTGTGCGTCCAGTTGTTCGATGAGTTGGCCTTTACCACCCACCCACTTGATAAAAGGTTTTGCTTTTGCCATCTTTTATATTCAAATAAATAATTGTTCCAATTTGCAAATTTACAATAAAAATCCGACATAGAGTGTCAAAAACCACATATAAAAATGCAATTTCAGATGGCTCCGACAGAGAGCAAAACAACTATTTCTCTGTTTCGTTTTCTTTTTTTCAGTAAAATTTAGTATATTTGCAAATTAACGACAAAAACAATAATTTAATCAAACATTTGATATGCAAAGAGATACTGAAATCTTCAATCTCATCCAAAAGGAAAGAGAACGTCAGACCAAAGGCATCGAACTGATTGCCTCTGAGAATTTTGTCAGCGAACAGGTTATGGAAGCCATGGGTTCCGTAATGACCAACAAATACGCTGAAGGCTATCCTGGAAAACGTTACTATGGCGGTTGCCAGGTTGTTGACCAAAGCGAAACCATCGCCATCGAGCGTGCCAAGAAACTTTATGGCGCTGCTTGGGCAAACGTACAGCCCCACTCTGGCGCACAGGCCAACATGGCAGTATTCATGGCTTGCCTGAAAGCAGGCGACACCTTCATGGGCATGGACCTCAACCACGGCGGTCACCTCAGCCACGGCAGCCCCGTAAACTTCTCCGGCCTCATGTTCAACGTTGTTGGATACCAGGTTAAGGAAGAAACTGGTACCGTTGACTACGAAGACATGGAAAAGAAAGCCCTTGAACATCATCCCAAGCTCATCATCGGTGGTGGTTCAGCCTACAGCCGCGACTGGGACTGGGCTCGCATGCGCGAAATCGCCGACAAGATTGGCGCCATCCTCATGGGCGACATCAGCCATCCCTCTGGCCTCATCGCCAAAGGCTATTTGAACGATGCCGTTAAATACTGCCACATCGTTACCACTACCACCCACAAGACCCTTCGTGGACCTCGTGGCGGTATGATTCTTATGGGTCAGGATTTCGACAATCCTTGGGGCAAGACCACTCCCAAGGGCGAAATCAAGAAGATGTCCGCATTGCTCGACAGTGCAGTGTTCCCCGGCACCCAGGGCGGTCCCCTCGAGCACGTTATCGCCGCTAAGGCAGTTGCTTTCGGCGAGGCTTTGACCGACAGCTACGACCAGTACATCCAGCAGGTTATGAAGAACGCAAAATCAATGTGCGCCGCCTTCATGGAGAAGGGTTACAAGGTTATCAGCGACGGTACCGACAACCACCTCATGCTCATCGACCTCCGCACCAAGTTCCCCGAAATGACTGGCAAGGAAGCCGAGAACGCACTCGTTGCCGCCGACATCACCATCAACAAGAACATGGTTCCTTTCGACAGCCGCAGCGCTTTCAAGACCTCAGGTCTCCGCGTTGGAACTCCCGCAATCACCACCCGTGGTTTGAAGGAAAACGAGATGAAGGACATCGTAAACCTCATCGACACCGTTCTCTGCAATCCTACCGAGGAGGTTATCGCCAAGGTTCGTGGCACCGTGAACGAGATGATGCAGAATCGTCCTCTCTTCGCTTGGTAAGCCGAAAAGAAAATACAAATTGCACAAAGCGCAGCCTTCCGGCTGCGCTTTGTTTTTTACCATTTCAGGCACCCCTACGCCACAAGCACATTTCCCGGAAAAGAAATTGTTGATTTTTGGATGAGGAAAACGCAACGAAAAACAAAAAAAAATCGTATCTTTGCAAATTCATATATTATAGTTTACAAAAACGTATTTATGAGAAAATACATACTCACCCTCGCTGCACTTTGTCTATTGTACAGCAGTGCTTTAGCTCAAACATTGGCATTCGACAGCCACAGCATGACCTACGGTTACAAAAACAGTGACGGTTCGTGGAAGATAGCTCCGCAGTTTCAGCAAGCCTATGACTTTCAAAATGGACAGAAACGTTTCGCCGTCGTAAAGCAAGACTACCGCTGGGGTTGCATCGACGTAAACGGACAGATGATTGTGCGCAACATCTTCTTTACCAAAGAGGAAGCCACAACAGCAGGCAAGGAATGGCAGTCGGCCGAAGAACCCGGCAAATGGATATACCCCGCCGAAAACGGCACCGACCGCAAATGGGGGTTTGTGAATTACTATGGACAGTGGAAATTCAGCCCCATCTACGAAGACGCACGTCCCTTTGTCGGCAAAGCCCCCATGACCTTCGCCACCGTAAAGATGGAAGGACGCTGGGGCTGCATCGACGGCAAAGGAATATTGATAATCAATAACATCTTTCTATCTCAAGAAGACGCCGAAGCAGCTGGAAAGCAATGGATTTTTGGAACACAGTACGACATTTGGCGTTGTCCCACAACAAATCCCAACACCAAGAAATGGGGATATGTGAATTATTTGGGTCGTTGGGTGATTGACGGACAATACGATGATCATGACTTCTTTGGCAAAGACAACAAATATCTCTACACGCAAGTGAAAAAAGACGGACGATGGGGCAACATCGACCGCAATGGCAACGTCATCAGCGAATGCATATTCTACACCAAAGAAGACGCAGCCTACGCACTTCACCAGCTTGAGAGCGGTCGCCCACTTAACGAATGGCGTCTGCCCGTGAGCAACCCCGAGACAAACCTCTACGGCTGGGTGGACGCAAAAGGCGAATGGGCTATCATGCCAAAATACGAAGACGCCACCCATTTCGCCAACGATACGGGATTGTTCGCCACAGCAAAACTGGATGGCAAATGGGCCAGCATCGACAACGAAGGCTATCTGATTTCCAAAAACGTATTCACCCTTTCTTCCGAAGCTTGGCAAGCCGGCAACGAATGGGACACACATCAAGAATTGGGACATTGGCTCTACCCTATCCGCGACCCAAAGAACGACCATTGGGGATATGTGAATTACAAAGGACAATGGGTAATCACCCCGACATTTGAAGACGCAAAACTCTTCATCAAAACCTGGAACAACCGCGTAGCCCCCGCCAAGCAAGACGGCAAATGGGGTTGCATCGACCATACGGGGCAGTTTGTGGTGACCAACATCTACAACACCTCCGCCGACGCCTTTGTCGCGGGCAGGAACTGGGCCGAAAAACAGAAATTCTAATTCCTATCGACGCTTCTCACGACATTGACAGTTTGAAACGGCAGGACAAACAACATCACATCCCACCCATGGACTACATCATCAAGAATGCGACTATCGTCAACGAAGGAGCTTTGAGAAAAGTCTCTTTGTACGTTAAAGATGGGCTCATCGCCGACATAGCGGACCGCAGTGACGGCAGCGAAGCGCAAATTGTTGATGCTGATGGTTGTTATCTATTGCCCGGCATCATCGACACGCATGTACATTTCCGCGACGGCGGAGACGGCAGCAATCCCGCCGGTGACTTCTACACCGAAAGCCGTGCCGCCGCAGTGGGTGGCGTGACCTCCGTAGTGGACATGCCCAACACCAATCCCCAGACAACTTCGCTCTCCTTGTTGCAAGACAAGAAACGCATGGCCGCCGAAAAGAGCGTCGTAAACTATGGTTTCATGGTTGGAGCCACCAACGAGAACATCGACGACATTCTTGCCATTCCCACAGAACAATACGCAGCCATCAAATTATTTCTAGGCAGCAGCACCGGCAACATGCTGGTGAACGATCCTGAACGACTGGACTACCTTTTCGAGCATTCCAAAAAACTCATCGTGGCGCACTGCGAAGAAGAGGCAAACATCCAAGCCAACATTATGGAATACAAGCACCTCTACCAAGGCACCCCCGAAGAAACGGCCGCCTTGCACCCCAAGGTGCGCGACACAGCCGCTTGCTACGTTTGCACTTACAAAGCCATTGAGCGTGCCCGCAAATACGGCACACATTTTCACATCGCCCACATCACAAGCGCCAACGAGGTGGACCTGCTCAGCAACCAAGAATTGGGCGTGAAAAACGTAACCGCCGAAGTCACTCCCAACCATCTCTGGTTTGACGACAGAGACTACGCCGAGCAAGGCAACAAAATCAAGTGCAATCCTGCCATCAAGAGCAACACAGACCGAATGGCATTATGGGCGGCGCTATATGACGGCAGAATCGACACCATAGGCACCGACCACGCCCCTCACACCAAAGAGGCCAAGTCGAAGCCATATTTTGATGCTCCCAGCGGCATACCATCCATCCAGCATTCGCTGCAGATGATGTTGGAGCCTTTCTTCAACAGCTGCACCTCGAATTCAGAAAGAGAAGAGCTCATCAAGACCTGGCTGCCCGTATTGGTGACCAAGATGTGCCACAACCCGGCGACTTTGTTCGGAATCGAGCGACGAGGATTCATCCGAAAAGGATACCACGCCGACTTCGTTTTGGTCAATCCAAACAGAACGACAAAAGTCACTGCCGACTCGCTGCAATACAAATGCGGGTGGTCGCCACTTGAAGGGTGCACGTTCCACACACAAATCTCCCATGTATTCATCAACGGCACTTGGGTGGTAAAAGAAGGGCGCCTGACGGGCGAAAGCGATGCGACGGAACTCACATTTTCCAACTATAATGAATAAAACAAAACAATTAATAACTAACAATTAACCTAACAAAACAATGGACATTCCAAAAATTCATTCCATTTCCAAGAAAATACTTGTGGCATTGCTGGGAGGCTTTCTGCTCATATTCCTCCTGTTCCACATGTGTGCAAATCTCTGTGTGCTGCGCAACGATGGCGGTGAATGGTACTCCGCATTCTGCCATTTCATGGGCACTAACTACATCGTAAAGGTTTTTGAGATAATCCTTTTAGGATTTCTCGGACTCCACATATTGATGACCCTCTGGCTGTGGTTCACCAACCGCCTCGCCCGCCCCGTGCGCTACCATCAGCCTTCAAAATCCAAGACTTCCACAGGTTCCAAGATTATGATAATCTCCGGCACCTTGATGCTTCTCTGCATCGGTTTGCACTTCTATAATTTCTTCCTGACCAAGTTCGGCTTGAAGAACAGCGTTTCCCAATACATGGTCAAGACCGAAGACCTTCATGCCAACGAAGCCATGCAGCTGAGCAACTATGCCGCCCAATATGGTATGACTCCCGAGGAATTTCTCAACTTCTACAAAGAGCAGGTAAACAGCATGGGTGAAGAAATGCCCATGGATCAACGCCAAATGGCGGAAGAAGAAATCATGAAATTGGAGCAGAACGTAGCCGTTGCCAACTTTATGGCCAGTGCAGGAGACCGCATCTCTGAGGACGGCAAGTGGATCAAGCAAATCACTCCCGAAGAGAAGAAAGTGCTCAAAGCCGCCGATGCAGAACTCGACATCGAGCCCGACTTCTACAACATGGCTCACAAACTCTTCAACAAACCCGTCATCAGCATTCTCTATCTGCTGTTCTTCCTCATCGTGGGATTTCATATCCGCCACGCCTTCGAGTCGGCATTCCAGACCTTGGGCTTGAACAACTACAAATACGCCCGCATCATCGAGGTTCTTGGCATCATCTACGCTTGGGTAATCTGCATCGGATTCGCCATCGTTCCTATCGGTGTAATGCTGCTTTTCTAAATCCATATACCTTATATTATATCTAACAATTTCCAAGATGATTTTAGACTCCAAAATACCCGAAGGTCCTCTCTCTGAAAAATGGACCAACTATAAAGCCACGCAGAAACTTGTGAATCCCGCCAACAAGCGCAAGCTGAACATCATCGTTGTGGGTACCGGACTTGCCGGCGCCTCCGCAGCCGCCTCTCTTGGCGCATTGGGATTCAACGTGGATATCTTCTGTATCCAAGACTCCCCTCGTCGCGCGCACTCCATCGCAGCACAAGGCGGTATCAATGCAGCAAAGAACTATCAGAACGACGGCGACAGCGTGGAGCGTCTGTTCCGCGACACCATCAAAGGCGGCGACTACCGCGCCCGTGAAGCCAATGTCTATCGCTTGGCAGAGGTCAGCAATGACATCATAGACCAATGCGTGGCACAAGGTGTTCCCTTTGCTCGCGACTACGGCGGATTGCTGGACAACCGCTCTTTCGGTGGTGCACAGGTAAGCCGAACATTCTATGCCCGTGGTCAAACCGGCCAGCAGCTCCTTTTGGGTGCCTACAGCGCCTTGAGCCGTGAAATCGCTCGCGGCAGCGTCAAACTCCATGAACGTCAGGAAATGCTTGAGCTTGTGTTGGTGAAAGACAAAGACGGAAAGGAACGCGCACGCGGTATCATCACCCGCAACCTCGTCACAGGTAAGTTGGAACGCTACGCAGCCCACGCTGTTGTATTGGCAACGGGTGGCTACGGCAACGTTTACTACCTTTCTACCAACGCCATGAACAGCAACGGCAGTGCCGCCTGGACCTGCCACAAGAAAGGCGCTTTGTTTGCCAATCCTTGCTATGTGCAGATTCACCCCACCTGCATTCCCGTTCACGGAGAGTATCAGTCAAAGCTTACCCTAATGAGTGAAAGTCTTCGCAACGACGGTCGAATCTGGGTTCCCAAGAAATTGGAAGACGCCGAAGCCGTGAGAAATCACACCAAAAAGCCCGAAGACATTCCCGAAGAGGACCGTGACTACTATTTGGAGCGTCGTTATCCCGCCTTTGGCAACCTCGTGCCTCGTGACGTGGCTTCCCGCGCCGCTAAGGAACGCTGCGATGCCGGATACGGCGGAGCTACCGGTTTGGCCGTTTACCTCGACTTCTCCGACGCCATCAAGCGTTTGGGCAAGGACGTTGTGGCGCAACGTTACGGAAACCTCTTCCAGATGTACCAGAAAATCACCGACCAGAACCCATACGAAACACCTATGCGCATCTACCCCGCCATCCACTATACCATGGGCGGCCTTTGGGTGGACTACGAGTTGCAGACCACCATTCCCGGCCTCTTCGCCGCTGGTGAAGCCAACTTCAGCGACCACGGTGCAAACCGTTTGGGAGCTTCTGCCCTTATGCAGGGTTTAGCCGACGGCTATTTCGTATTGCCTTACACTTTGCAGAACTATCTTGCCGACCAAATCTACGTTGGCGGCATCTCCGACCAGACTCCCGAATTTGACGAAGCCGAAAAGAAAGCCCTTGAGAAAGAACAGCGCGTGATGGACATCCATGGTACCAAGAGCGTGGATCATTTCCACAAAGCCCTCGGCCACATCATGTGGGAATATGTAGGTATGGCTCGCAACACCGAGAGCCTCAACACCGCTATTCAGAAAATCGACGAACTTGAAGCCGAATTCTGGAAAGACACCTACGTTCCCGGAACCATCGACGAGTTCAACCCCGAGTTGGAAAAGGCCTACCGTCTGGCAGACTATTTCGAACTGGCTCACCTCATCGCAACCGACGCCTTGCATCGTGAAGAGTCTTGTGGCGGCCACTTCCGCACCGAGCACCAAACCGAAGACGGCGAAACTCAACGCGACGACGAAAAGTTCATGTACGTTGCCGCCTGGGAATACAAAGGCCAGCACCAGCCTGAAGAAATGTCTCGAGAAGACCTCAACTACGAACACATCAAGATTGCAAAGCGCAACTACAAATAATTCAGGTCACAGATTACAAACAACAAATTAAGACATCATGAATTTCACACTACATATCTGGAGACAGGAGAACGCCAAGGCAAAAGGTAGATTCGAGACCTATACCGTTGAAGACATCTCCGACGAATGCTCCTTCCTTGAGATGCTCGACATCCTCAACGAGAAATTGACCACAAACAAAATCGCCCATCCCGTTTGCTTTGACAACGACTGTCGCGAAGGCATCTGCGGCATGTGCGGACTTTACATCAACGGCCGTCCCCACGGCAACGACGACGGAATCACCACTTGCCAGCTTCACATGCGCAAGTTCCACGACGGTGACGAAATCTGGATCGAGCCTTGGCGCGCCAAGCCCTTCCCCGTCATCAAGGACCTCGTGGTGGACCGCACAGCTTTCGACAAGATCATCCAAGCCGGCGGCTACATCAGCACCACGACAGGCGGCGTACCCGACGCCAACTCGATTCCCGTTTCCAAAGAACAGTACGAACAGGCAATGGACGCAGCCGCCTGCATCGGTTGCGGCGCTTGCGTAGCAGCTTGCAAAAACGCCTCAGCAATGCTTTTCGTTGGTGCCAAGGTGTCCCACCTTGCCATCCTGCCCCAAGGCAAAGTCGAGGCTCTCGACCGCGTACAGAAGATGGTTTGCAAAATGGACGAACTCGGTTTTGGCAGCTGTACCAACACCTACGCCTGCGAAGCCGAATGTCCCAAGCAAATCAAACGACAAAACATCGCACGCCTCAACCGTCAGTGGATTGGCAGCATCTTTGGCAACGACCATAAGAAATAGTACAACATGCTATTTTTTACGACACGCGCCCTTCGTGAAGTCAAACCACTATAAAAAAAACGAAAGACGCATCTTAATGGTGCGTCTTTTTGATATCTAAGCGAAACGACATGGAAATATTCTTTCTTCAGCACAAAATAACACTTTGCGACCACGGCGAAGACACCAATTCCCCGACACTGGCTTTTGATCGGTTGGAAGCAGGCAACAGCGTAAATCTGCGCTGCACATTGCGAGAACTCGCCAAGGCCATCAAAGAAAGATATATTTTCGTGAAAGCGGCGGGAGGCATCATAAAAAACCAACAAGGACAAATGCTCATCATCCACCGAGAGGGACGATGGGATTTGCCCAAAGGGATGGTGGAACCAAATGAGACATTGGCGCAAGCGGCTTTGCGTGAAGTTGAGGAAGAAACAGGGCAACAAATTTGCTCAATAGAATCCACATGCAACAAGAGTCTCCCTCTTGCAAAAACCTACCATATCTACGACAAGTACGGCGGGTGGCATTTCAAGCAGACAACATGGTTTCCAATGATTGCCACGCAATTGTCCGACCTACGTCCACAACGGGAAGAAGGCATCGACAGCTGTCAATGGATGGAACCCGAAATATGGAAACAACAAATGGAGACATCCTTTCCAAGCCTTCAAAACCTAATCAAGAAACTCTAATCACCATGGACGACAAAATATTCCAAATAGCATTCACAATGATTCCGGGACTAGGATGCCGAAGCCAACGGCAACTCCTATCCATGTCTATCAAACCCGAAGAACTATTTAAGATGGACAAAGCCGCGTTGCAAGAGATCTTTGGCACCCACAAAAACATCGTCAACGCCATTTTGGAAAAGGCCATGATGGAAAGGGCTGAAAAAGAAATGGAATTCTGCCTACGCAACAACATCACGCCACTCTTCTATGACGACAAAGACTATCCTCAACGAATGAACCAGGCAGGTTGCACAGACACTCCTGTTCTCATCTACCGCCAAGGTTCCTGCGACCTCAACCCAAAGAAAACCGTAGCCATAGTAGGCACCCGCCATGCCACCGAATATGGCAAGACCACGACTCAACACATCGTTGAAGATCTGAGTTCCGAAGGTGTCACTATCATAAGCGGACTTGCCTACGGCATCGACACAACATCCCACAAAGCCGCGGTGGAGATGCAACTGCCCACGGTTGGAGTGCTCGGACATGGCCTCGACCAACTTTATCCTCCTCAAAACCAAGAATTGGCACGGACAATGCTCAGCAACGGAGCGCTCGTGACTGAATACACAAGCTTCACAAAAATCCACCCAAGTTTCTTCCCAGCCCGAAACCGAATCATCGCAGCCCTTTGCGACGCAGTAATCGTTGTGGAAGCCTCGGAACAAGGAGGCGCATTGATTACGGCGGGCATCGCAGAAAGCTACCACCGAGACGTGTTTGCAGTGCCCGGAAGACTTTCCGACACTTACTCTCAAGGCTGCAACAACCTCATCGCAAGAAACAAAGCCACACTGTACCGCAACAGCAGCGACCTATCCTATATCATGGGGTGGAACAAACAAAAAAAAGGAATACAGACGAAACTATTCCTTACTCTCTCCAAAGAGGAGCAACCCATATACGACATCATCAAAGAAAACGACGGATTGACAATGGACAAGCTGGTGGCAAAAATGGACACGTCCGTACACAAAATAGCAGCCACACTCCTCAACCTCGAATTGCAAGGAGCCATCACCTGTCTGCCCGGCAAAATATACAAAGTGCTCTAAACACAATAAAAAAGCGACAACAGCGAAACTTTTCGGAAACTTGCTGGCATAAATGAAAAAGAAATCGTATATTTGCACATTGAAATAATTCTACGTTTTTAATATACCTATCATACATGGAAAGCATTATCAAAGGAAGAATTTCTCAAATCATCGGCGCAGTCATCGACGTTGCGTTCGAAGATGAATCCAATTTACCAGACATCTATGATGCACTATCCGTCACGCGTCCAGACGGTTCCAATATCATTCTCGAATGCCAGCAAGACATTGGAGAGAACACTATGCGTTGCATCGCCATGGACAGCACCGACGGTTTGCAACGAGGAATGGAAGTTTCCGTTCTTGGAGGCCCAATATCCATGCCAGTAGGCGAAAACATCAACGGACGCCTGTTCAACGTGATTGGTCAGGCCATCGACGGCATGCCCAACCCCGAATGCGAGAAGCGCTACGGCATTCACCGCGAACCTCCCAAGTTCGAGAACCTGTCAACCTCACAAGAGATTCTTTTCACGGGTATCAAAGTCATCGACCTCATCCAGCCATTCCTCAAAGGCGGAAAGATTGGTCTCTTTGGTGGTGCCGGCGTAGGAAAGACCGTGTTGATCCAAGAGCTCATCAACAATATCGCCAAGAAATATAGTGGCATGTCTGTATTTACCGGCGTTGGAGAGCGCACCCGCGAAGGAAACGACTTGCTGCGCGAAATGATTGAAGCAGGAGTTATCAAATACGGAGAGGAATTCCAAAAGAGCATGGAAGAAGGCAGCTGGGATTTGAGCAAGATTGACAAAGAAGCCTTGAAAGACTCCAAATGCACCATGGTATTTGGACAGATGAACGAGACCCCAGGCGCACGCGCACGCGTGGCCTTGGCAGGATTGACACTTGCTGAATACTATCGCGATGGCGACGAAAATACCGGTGGACGCGACATTCTGCTTTTCATCGACAATATTTTCCGTTTCACACAAGCCGGCTCTGAGGTCTCCGCCCTGCTGGGACGTATGCCTTCCGCCGTTGGATACCAACCCACCCTGGCAACCGAAATGGGTTTGATGCAGGAACGCATCACATCTACAAAACGTGGAAGTATCACATCTGTACAGGCCGTTTACGTACCTGCCGACGACTTGACGGACCCCGCACCCGCCACAACCTTCGCCCACTTGGACGCGCAGACGGTTTTGAGCCGTAAGATTTCCGAACTTGGCATCTACCCTGCCGTGGATCCGTTGGACTCCACCTCAAGAATTCTTTCCCCGAACGTAGTCGGCGAACTGCATTACAACACCGCCCAGCGCGTAAAGCAAATCCTGCAACGCTACAACGAATTGCAAGACATCATCGCTATTCTTGGTATGGAAGAACTCGGAGAACAGGACAAACTCGTCGTTTCTCGCGCCCGCCGCGTTCAGCGATTCCTCTCACAGCCATTCTTTGTGGCGGAAGCATTTACTGGTTTGGAAGGCAAGTTCGTCAACATCGAAGACACCATCAAGGGCTTCAACATGATTCTCGATGGAGAAGTGGACTATCTTCCCGAACAGGCATTCTTGATGGTAGGCACCATCGAGGAAGCCATCGCAAAGGGTGAAAAGATTTTGGCCGAAACAAAATAACAAGCGATGAAAGTAAAAGTAACCAAACCGGATTCCATCCTCTTTGATGGCGAAGCGAATTTGGTGCAATTACCAGGAACAAACGGCTTGTTTGAAATCCTCCCGCACCATGCTCCCATTATTTCCGCGCTCGCCAAAGGACAGCTACGCATTGTTACCGACGACAAACAGACTCACAACTACGAAATACGTGGCGGAGTGGTGAAATGCCAGCATGACGACATTATTATTTTGGTACAATAATTAATAACGATCTTCATCCCATTAATGAGTCAACCTATTTTTATCAAAGGTGTACTCCTAAACGAGAAAACCACCGATATATTGATCGAAAACAACAAATTCGTCGGCATAGGCAACAATCTGCCTGCGCCGACGAATGCCTTTTTTATTGACGGCAGTCGTTTTGCCGCCTTC
Organism: Bacteroidales bacterium; assembly: GCA_045597845.1. GTDB lineage: Bacteria > Bacteroidota > Bacteroidia > Bacteroidales > P3 > Colimorpha. The sequence goes on from JAZLKZ010000088.1 coordinate 38,545, forward strand.
CCTACATTTGCCAACAACCACACGCATGCCGCCATGACACTGTTCAGAGGATTTGGCGACGACCTACCCTTGGACATCTGGCTCAACGAATGGATTTGGCCCAAAGAAAAAAACTTGAATCCCGAGATTATATATTGGGGTACTCGGCTTGCATGTTTGGAAATGATCAAGAGCGGCACTACGGCGTTCAACAACATGTACTTCTTCCTGGAAGACGAAACACGCGCCGTAAACGACAGCGGAATACGTGCCATGCTGGGATGCACCCATTTTGGCGATGCCGACATGATGGCAGACCTCGACGCCAAACTACCAGAGATACCCAGTGATAGAATCAGCTATTGCATCGCACCCCACGCAATCTACACCGTATCCGAATTAGGGCTGAAACGTTGCGCCGACTACTGCAAGTGTCATGGCCTTAAGTTTCACATCCACATGTCGGAAACAATCAAAGAGGTAGAAGACTGCATAAAGGCCAACGGTTGTCGTCCCTACGAATATCTTGACCGATTGGGAATTCTAGAGCAGATAGGCGGAGACCTTATCGGTGCGCACAGTCTTCACCTTGACGAGAAGGAGATTGCCCTTGTCGGCAGACACCACTGCAACGTGACACACAATCCCAACTCAAACCTCAAACTCGCTTCAGGACACCAATTCTACGCATCGGAACTTGAAAATGCGGGGGTGAACGTCACACTTGGTACCGATGGATGCTCCAGCAGCAACAACCTCGATATGCTTGAAGCCACGAAAACCATGTCATTGCTTCAGAAAGGCTGGCGAAAAGAACCAACAGCAATGCCCTGCGCCAAAGCCTTCCAAATCGCCACAGAAAACGGATTCCAAGCGATGGGAATAGATGCCGGACGTATCGAAGTTGGGAAACTCGCCGACATGATGTTGGTGGACCTAAACAATATCGCATTCATACCCAACAACAACACGCTTTCCAACCTCATTTTCTCAGCCCACAGCGACGCCATCGACACCGTAATCTGCAATGGAGAAGTGGTAATGGAACATCGTCGAGTAAAGGATGAGGAAGAAATAATCAACAACGCCCAAAGAGTCGCAAAAATACTCTTGACATAACGTCATCCTCCACATGACTCGGAAAATATTCTTTTTTCTCACGACAATTTCTCTATTCATGGCTTGCCGTCCCAACAGCCATGAAGGCAAGATGATTTTCCGCTACAACGAATCGGCGGGCATCGCCACCTTGGATCCCGCCTACGCCAAAGACTTGGCTTTGATATGGGGCTGCAGTCAGATCTACAACGGTTTGATTCAACTTGACACGAACCTCGAAGTGCAACCGTGCATCGCCAAATACTGGGAAATTTCTCCCGATGGGAAAGAATATAAATTCGTTCTACGCGACGATATCTATTTTCATAAAAACGAACTATTTAACACTCCAGACTCTACACGAAAAGTAGTGGCCAAGGATTTCATTTACAGTTTCCAGCGCATACTTGACCCCGACATTGCGTCGCCAGGGTTGTGGATTTTTAACAATGTGGCGGAAAATGGCTTTTTAGCAATCAACGACACCACATTCATCATACGTCTCAAAGAGCCATTCAGCCCATTTCTCAGCCTTTTGGGAATGCCCTATTGCAGCGTAGTGCCTCACGAAGTGGCCGACCACTACGGAGCCGACTTCCGCAACCATCCTTGCGGTACGGGACCTTTCAGACTTCAATTGTGGAAAGAAGGCGTAAAGTTGGTGCTGCGACGCAACGACAACTATTTCGAAACCGATGAAGCAGGCCAACGCCTACCCTATCTCGACGCCGTGGCAGTGACCTTTATCGTTGATGAGCAGACGCAGTTTCTGGAGTTCATCAAGGGTAACCTCGACTTCATGAACTCTCTAAAGCCAAGCTATAAAGATGAGATACTCACCCGAACAGGGCAGTTGAAGTCAAAATACGCAGACCTCATCAACATGGTATCAACGCCTTATTTAAACACCGAATACCTGGGTTTTTTGATGGACGACGAACATTCTCCACTGCACGACAAACGCATTCGTCAGGCTCTGAGCTATGGATTCGACCGCAAGAAAATGATGAAATACATGCGCAACGACATCGGCGAACCTGGACTCAACGGATTCATTCCATTCGGTATTCCTGGTTACGATTCAACATTACAAGGCTACGACTACAATCCACAAAAAGCCAAGCAATTGCTTAGCGAGGCAGGCTACCCGAATGGGAAAGGGTTGCCCACGCTGACACTTTCCACTACTGCCAACTACGCAGACCTTTGCAAGTATATACAGCAACAACTCAACCTCTTGGGATTCGACATCAAGGTGGACGTAAATCCACCAGCCTCGCTACGAGAACAGATGTCGCAAGGCAAAAGCGCATGGTTCCGCGGCTCATGGATTGCAGACTACCCAGATGCAGAAAATTACCTATCCTTATTCTATAGCCCAAACAAGGCACCTAATGGACCAAACTACACGCATTTCAAAAACGCTCGTTACGACAAACTTTACGAAGATGCCCAAAAGACCTCCAACGAGGCGACACGCATCAAGCTCTATCACCAAATGAACGAAATTATCATAGAAGAAGCCCCCGTGATTGTTCTCTACTACGACCAAATACTCCATTTCACTCAGAAAAACGTGACTGGATTGCGCAGCAACGCAATGAACGCACTCGATTTAAAGCGTGTGAAAATCGAATAATACAAAAGTGTAACGGCAAGAAACAATATCCTATTCTTTTCATCATAAAAGATAAAAATCACATTCAATAAGAAAAAAAAACAAAAAAATCTTTTCCAAAAGGAAAAAAAGGCTTATCTTTGCATTTTAATTCACACAAACTATTAACTTAAAAACTACATTTATGAAAAAAGTATTAGTACTCTTAGCAGCTATCGTAGCTTTCGGATTTGCTGCAAATGCTCAGGAAAATGCACTTGGTGTACGCGCTGGTGGCGGACAAGGTTATGGCGCTGAACTTTCTTATCAAAGAAATCTTGGCGGAAACCGTCTCGAACTTGATCTCGGCATCAACAGCCACGACAAATGGATGGACTTCAACCTTACTGGTATCTATCAGTGGACTGGTTCCATCGCTGGTAACTTTGGTTGGTATGCTGGTGTTGGCGCAAGCTTAGGCTTCTGGGATCACGCTGGCGACCATGATGGTTTTGCACTCGCTCTCGCTGGCCAGGCTGGTCTTGAATACAAATTCGACGCTGTTCCTATCCAGCTTTCTTTGGACATTCGTCCTAAATTCTACTTCCTCCCCAACACCGAATTCCATTGGGGTGACATCGCCTTCGGCATCCGTTACTGCTTCTAATCGAAACAGAAATAGTACAAAAGCCTTCCGAATTCGGAAGGCTTTTTTGTTCCCACAAAATTGATTACTCCTATTTTGCCAATTGAAAAATTATTTTTACATCGCCAATGCATCCAACACGAACCTATTCGTAGTAGCCGAAAACGACAGCTCTTGGTACTGGGGCATCCATGGCAGCTTTGAAGTAACGGGCGACTACCCTGCTGAACCAGGTGAAATGCTGATTGGCAACTTCAACAACATCCATGCATTCCACGTAACCCAATGGGCAATCGATAGCATTGCGGCCATTTACGACCATTGCTTGGAAATTGGAGACAACACCACTTTTCAAAATTTAAGATTGGAAGACTTCTTCCCCATTGTAACTTTCAATGGTAATGCCGAAAGCATGAAACTGAACATCGAGAATCTAATCAATTCGCTGAAAACCGAATAACAAATTACTAAACAATTCAAATACACCCGCACATTGCTGGCAATATGCGGGTGTATTTTTTACTCATTTCTCTACCCTATTAAATATAAAGTACTAATCATATTATAAATATTTGCAAAAAAAATAGTAAATTTGCAAATTCAGTCAAAAACGCACACAAGAAGAAGAAGCTTATGAAAATACATTTCAGACTAACCGCCATGATGCTGTGTCTAACGATGTTTGTTGTTTCTTGCGTCAAGGAAGAAGACAAGGAATTGCTACGACATCCGATTCATATTCAAGGAACTATCGATCCCACTTTAGGAATACCCATTGGATATGGAGAAGTAACCATTCACGATGTACTAAGAATGTTGAACAACGACTATACCGGATTATTGGACACGACAGGTGACGTTATAAATATCTGTTACAAAGGGTCGCTTGACGGTGTTTTGGGAGGCAGTAATTCGACGGGAAACACCTCAAAAGGCCTGACGACAAGCAATGCCAAGGATGGGGTTCTGTGGAGCAAGGATACGACCTTGACCTACATCATGAATATTGACTATTTCAACAAAATAGACCAATTCTTTGGTGACACTACAGAAGTGTATTTCAACAACTTATTGCTAAACCTCGACATTTCGGTCTTAGGTCACGCCGCACCTGAAGCCGTGGAAACCTTGCGAAGATACGTTACCGCAAGCCTCGACAGTGTGAGAATCAGCTATGTGGACCACCAAGACATAGGCCATTCCTACCGCAATAGCGACATTGAAGCCGTGCATCTTGACATTGAGGACATTGTTGAAGGCGCAAGCGCATTATGGGAAGATCTCGACCTATCTGACATTGTAAACGCACTGCCCAAGAAACTGATTTTCACATTCAGGTTTAAGATGTTGGTTGACCGTGCCATTTTGCTTCCCGACCCCAACACCATAACCTTTGGAGACCTAATGGACTCGCTGAAAGTGGCTTCGATGGACTATCACCTGGGCGTTGACGCTCATTTCCCCTGCAATTTCTATTTCGAAAACATGCCATACACTGTGGACTTGAATCTTGGAGAAGGACTGCAGCAGTTCAACTTTGACTCAATTATCAACAGCATCAATTCGGGCATCAATTCCGAAATTCAAGAATCGGAACTGAACCTGGAATTCAGCAACGGACTACCTTTGGGTTTTGTTGTTACGGCTGAGGTTAGAGATGCGCAAGGTACACCACTCTTCACTTTGGCAAATGGAGAAAACATTCCTGCCGCAATGGCCAACAATCTGTTACAATCAGGAATACATACCGTCTCAACAACGGAAAAGAGCACGATAAGTGTCGCCATCGACCAAGAAAAGCTCTTACAACTAAGAAATGCCAAAACCATCCACTTGAAAGCATTGGTTTCCACCTCCAACAATGTTCCTTCGGGCGAAACCGTCGCAATAAAAAAGGACAACTTTTTAGGCATCAGGGCTTATCTCAAACTCAACCCAAAAGTCAACATCGACATTCCCATAACACAGGAAGGTTTCATCAAATAACAGAAAGGAATGACCATGAAAAAAGGATTTGTATTTTGTGCCGCAATCATACTTCTGTTCCTATTTATGGCGAACAGCACGAACGCACAAAGTTACAATGAAGAAAACGCTCTGCTACTTCATTCGTTCCGCACCCCGCAATCACTCAGTTTCAACCCGTCTCTATTTCCCGAGAACGACAAAGTGTTTGTGACACTTCCGGGTGTGGGATTGCATTTTGTTTCACCAGCTTCGCTGGGAGATTTTCTGCACTATGACGCGAACCAGGATTTGACAATTTTGGACTTCAACAAACTATGCGACCAACTTTCAGAGTCGAACAAATTACGATTGGGCATGAACGTGAACTTACTCGGGTTTGGTTTCAAGATAAACCACATGTTTTTTACGTTCAGCAGTAGTATGACAGCCGATTTTTCCTTGGGCCTCCCCAGCAAAACCATAGATTTTTTAAGAAACGGCAACATCGACGCCAACGGGAACCCCATCGAAAACATGGACATAGTGGACGGAGACCTTCTTAATTGCCAAGCATATAGCGAGATAGCCATTGGAGGAGGTTACGAATTACCCAAGTTGGGACTCACATTGGGTGCTCGACTAAAGTTACTTAACGGATTGATGAACTTGACCACCGACCAGACAAAGATTGAACTTCAAACCAGCTCGGACTACAGCAACTTGAGGGCAAACGTAAGCTATCAACTGAACATGGCATCGGTGGCAGAATTTGACACCAACTGGAACCCCGACATCCATTTCGGCGACATCATCAACCCTTTCAATTCCAACAATGGCGTGGCTTTTGACCTTGGCGCAAAATACGAGATGGGACCGATTACGATTTCCGCCTCTCTGATCAACCTCAGCGCAGGTATTCATTGGAAGAAAAACGCCTACAAGGTTGTACCCAAGAACGGCAACACATCTTTCGAGTTTGACGGACTGAATGTGAGCTCACTGGTAAACGGAGGCACAATCAACACAGACTCAATAATGAACACGTTCAAAGACAAGATGGACAGTCTGGCTTTAGACAGAAACAACGACCTCGACTATTGGCACTATATTCCCACTCAAATTTATGTGGGCGCGAACTACACATTCAACAACCTGCTTAGAGGAGGTTTGACCCTTCACGGACAACTTGACAAAGGCCTGTTTTGCAAACGCAACGATGGCGATGTAAAATCGGGCAACACATTCCGATTCAATACCACACTCACCGCCGGCGTTAATGTTTTCAACTGGATGGAAGTCACTTTGGGAAACTCGTTTGTTTTTGACGGTGGAAAAGCCGACTTCTTCAATCCTGGTGCCGCATTGGTTTTCACGCCAGGAAAAATTTTCCAAGTTTACTTAGTGGCAGATTACATCTCAAGCATCTATATTATCGACAACAAAGCCTTCAACTTCAAGATAGGTATCAACTTGTTGTTTGGGAAAAGCAATAAAGAGGAATAGCAAAAACATTCCCAACAAATTAGGAACGCACCAATCTATTCACAAAACCTCGATTCCATGTCAAACATTGTAGCTATAGTAGGACGACCCAACGTAGGGAAGTCAACACTTTTCAACCGTCTCACCGAATCGCGCAAAGCCATTGTTGATGAGACAAGTGGCGTAACACGCGACCGTCAATATGGCCATTCCGATTGGAACGGCAAAAGATTCTCCATCATCGATACCGGCGGCTATGTTGTTGGAGGCGATGACGCATTCGAAACAGAGATCCGCAAGCAAGTACAGCTCGCCATAGAAGAAGCCGATGTAATTCTTTTTCTGGTAGATACACGAGAGGGACTTACCCCCATGGACGAAGACGTGGCAGAAATGCTGCGCAGATGCAAGAAAAAAGTGCTCTTGGTAGCCAACAAAGTCGATACTCCAAACCTCACCAACGACATCAACGAGTTCTACCAACTTGGATTAGGCGACCCCTACCCCATTGCCGGCATCAGCGGAAGCGGTACGGGCGACCTTTTGGACGCCGTGGTTGCAGATTTCGACAGTGGCGAGGAGGAAGGCTCCGACCTACCGAGAATCACCGTTGTAGGACGTCCTAACGTGGGCAAAAGTTCCTTCATCAACACCATCACCGGACAGGAACGCAACATCGTCACTCCTATCGCCGGCACCACCCGCGACTCCATCTATACGCATTACAACATGTTCGGCTTCGACTTCAATTTCGTCGATACCGCAGGACTCCGCAAGAAGCAAAAAGTGAGCGAAGACCTTGAGTTCTACTCGGTAATGCGATCCATCCGCGCCATCGAGAACAGTGATGTATGCATCTTGATGTTGGACGCCAGCCAAGGCATAGAGCAGCAAGACCTCAACATTTTCTCGCTCATTCAACGCAACAACAAAGGCGTCGTTATCGTTGTCAACAAATGGGATCTTATCGAAAAAAGCAACAATACCCACAAGGAATTTGAAACAATGATTCGGGAACGAATCTCCCCATTCGAAGACGTGCCCATCATCTTTACTTCTGTCATCAACAAACAGCGTATTTTCAAGGTTTTGGAATCTGCAAAGCAGGTTTACGAGGCGCGTACCCGCAGAATCAGCACCTCGGAACTGAACGACACAATCCTTCCCATCGTCAAGGAGCAGAATCCACCTCCATCAGTAAAAGGCAAATGGATCAAGATAAAGTACGTCACCCAATTGCCAACCGCATATCCGCAATTTGTGTTTTTCTGCAACCTGCCTCAGTACATCCGCGACCCGTACCGCAGATTTGTGGAGAACCGAATGCGCGAGCTGTGGGACTTCCACGGGGTACCTATCTCCATATACTTCCGCGCGAAATAAGGAAAGTTATTATTCAACAAAAAAAAGGATGGCAATGCCATCCTTTTTTTGCCCAAAGACGGATGTTTGACTTGAGGTCGGAACCGTCCTCAACTATTCAAACTTCACCCGATAAGCATTCTCCCCAATCGTGTTTTAAGAAGCAGCAACGTAATAACAACGCTGGGGACCAGAGTCAGAAACAAAACCAGCCATGGCAAAAGCCATGCACCCATTTCCGTTCCACAGCACCAGTGTGGCAGTGGAGAATAGTAATACAGGTATTGCATGAAAAACATGTGCAGCACATATACCCCATAACACACATTGGAACATCCTCGCAAAAAGAATCCAGGTTGCGAGTCTGGAGACTTATGCCTATCAAGCCATGCCATAACAGAAACATACAATGCAAGAATGCCAAAAAAGGTGTGGCCAAGAGCCATACTACGCAAAGACAACTGACTACAACCCAACAACCATTGGGGGCAATGGAAAGCACATCCTGGCATTTGGTAATGCGTAGCTTGCTGATGCAATAATACGAAGAGAAGATACAAAATCCAAAGAGCAATAGCCAACCATACACTTTGTTTTTTACTATAGTCCATGAGATTGTGCTCGATGCGGATCCAATATCCCAAATAGAAATAAAATATAAAATAAGGTACACGCGACAATCCCAAGCGCAATCCCGTCACTCGAAACAAAGAAACACCTGCAAACAATAAAAGAAGGAACCATCCCAATGTCCTATAACAATTAGGGATACGCTTATGAATCCAGAACAACAACCTATCTAAGAGCCAAGTCAGCAAAAAACACCAGAACAGCATCGGCAAAAACCATAAGTGTCCAATGCCATTGGCGACCTTCCAAAACGCAACATTCCAAGAGAACCTTTCCGGGTTAAACCGAAAAAGCAAATAATACAAAACACCAAATACAAAGCACGGAATAATCAAACGTTTGATTTTTTTCCAGACAAAGGCTCCAAAGGAATTACGCTTAGACAATTCAATACATTGATAAGAAAAAACATACCCACCCACAAAAGCGATTGTCTCAATACGGAAACCACTAATCAAATGGCCAAGCCACCAATATACGCTATTGTCAGGAACCCCATCGGGTGAATCCCAACCATTAGTAAAGACACACAAAGCATGATAAACCACTAACAGAAAAATAATCAACGGCCTAATGATAGAAATTTCGTATAGTAGTTTCTTTGTCACAATGCAAAAATACTCATAATATTGATAAAAATCTTCGTCAGCCTATCTTGAAAGGCACATTTTCAAAAAAAGAGACCCCGAACACTTCGGAATCTCTTGATGTTACAATGAAAGTCTTTCAATTTAATTCTTGCCCTTTGCTTTTGCCGCGTTATCCTTGCGCTTCTGCTGCAAGGCTTTCTTTACAGCCTCCACCTTTTCTTTATCAACTTCCGTCTTTGACATCCGTTCCGTTCTCTTTTTCGCAAGATTTGAGTGCAAGGCATTGTACTGTTCTTTGGTCAAGACCTTGTCGAGTTGCAATTTCATGCGATACATCTCCTTGCTGATTTCGGTCTGGATTTTCGCCTCACGTTCATACAAGGGAAAAATCGTCTTGGTATTGTCGCCATATTTGTCGGAAATCGTGCGGATACTGTCTCTCAAAGACTTCAGTTCCTGACGCATTTTCGAAATTCTGTTCATATATTGCGAAGAAATATCGTCAATCTTCTTCTTCTGTTCTGACGACAAGTCATCCACAAAGTTTTCGATTTTAAATTCCTGAGAACGTTTATGTTCCACTTTCTGTTGCGCAAAACCCGACAACGAAATAGTCAAAAGTACAACAATGACAGATACAAACTTTTTCATTATTATCCAACAATTTAATTATTCAAACAAACACATGGCAATATCCATTTGCTGGTAGGCTGCTTGATCGTCAAGACCATAATTGGTATTGTAATCGTAAACATCCGCCAGTACGTTACCAACGGCATCTTCATTATATCCACGGGTAAAATAAAGAGTGACATTCACAAGCAACACTGCTGCCAAGCAAGCTGCAGCAATGATTAGATTACGCCGTTTGTGGCTTACCATAATGGGTTGTTTCGACACTTGCTCCATCACCGCATCAACCACGTCAACCTGAATAGGACATTCAAGTTTGCGCATCTCCGACAGTGCGGATTCAACTACAAAATCATAATTTGCTGACATTGAGTATATTTCTTAAGATGTATAATATTTCTGACGTAATAGTTTATTTTTGTTGCCCACCGATCAACAATTGGTGCAAATTCTTTTTGGCCCTGAATATCAACGATTCCACTTTGGAAAGTGACACTTGCATGACATCCGCGATATCTTGATAGGAGAAGTCGTTGAAAGTGTAAAGCACCAATGCGGTGCGTTGCTCATGCTTCAAGGATCCGATAGCCTTTCGCAGTTGTTGCTCTCGTTCCGTCTTCACTATTGCTTGCTCAACATTGTTTTCGTTCGATGGTAAATTTACCGAAACAGCTTCATCGGGGAGAAGAACTCGCGATTCATGGTTGAGTGCCTTGCTGACAACATTGACCGTAATTCGATAGATGTAAGTACTCAGTTTCGCCTTAAACTTGAATCGTGGAAGGGCGGCATAGAGCTCTACAAACACCTCTTGGACAACCTCTTCGACCTGAAGCCTGCTACCACAGATCTTGTAGCAGAGGTTTGCAACATGTTGCTGATATCTTCCCACAATAGCCGCATACAACTGCGTTTCTCCTTGTAGGACTTTTTCAACTAGTTCTTCATCGCTTAGGTCCGAAACTATAGTTTTGTATGCCATTGGCTTATTTTATTGCAAAATGAAATATTAATATTCGTTAAAAATCCTTTAATTCATCAATCTCCCTGCGGTCGCGCTTGGTGGGGCGTCCTACGCCGCGATCGCGATGTTCAAAAGAGTATTGACGAATCATCTGAATACGCTCGTATTCCTCCGATGGAGTACGGTCGAGCATGAAATCCTGCACCAGCTTGGCCGAGACACGGTTGCCCAAAAGATTCTTGACCTCAATCACGCGATGCATCTGCTCGATGGAGAGTTCATAGACCTCCCCCACCCTAATTTCGTGGGAAGGCTTCAACGCCACACCATTCATCTTGACACGACCAGAGCGACAGGCATCGGTAGCGATGGAGCGAGTCTTGTAGAGCCTTACAGCCCAAAGATACTTGTCAATACGAATAGATTCGTCCATGAGTTAGCGTTTTCTAAAGACATAAGTAATTGTTCCAATCTGCGCTTCCGAAGCAGTCTCAGATGCAGAGAATGTAGCTTGGAGTGCAGCGGCTTCGGCGCGCTTTATCATACCCTCGTCGGCGATGGTGGAACCTATCTGACCCTTGGCATCAGCCTTGATGACTTTACCGTCTCGATTCACCCATATCTTCACGACAATCTTTCCCTCAGCGCCAGAGTTATAAGATGGTTCGGGCAGACGGACCGACTTACGTCCTTTCAATGAATAGCCCGCGCCTGGCGTGCCAGAATAGTTGTCGGCGTCTGGCGTACCATCGGGATTGCCTTGCTGGCCAGCTCCCGTGGAATTTCCTTGACCAGCACCTCCAGACGTTTGAGTTTTCTTACCCGGGAACAATGCATTTTTATTGATTACAGGCTCGTTGTTGCGAGTTTCCTGCGGTTTGGGTTCCGTTTGTGGCTTGGAGACATTGCCTTTCTTGCCCGTATTGAGCGAAACCGACTCTTCGGTGGACTGCGTAGAATAGTCCTCATTGGCCGAAGGTGTGGAATAATTTGGGGCGGATTCGGTAGGCATGGCCTCACCCAAACCGCTTTCATCGTAGCCCAATGCCACCTCTACACCCTCCTCAGGGATGGGCGGGTCGGGCGCATAAAGTTTTATGAGTGCGCACACCAATATAACAATCCCTACGCAGAGCATAGTAATCGCCGCGGATATCAAACGATTTTTGTTGGTGTTATCGATATTCATTTTCAGTAGATAATAGTGAATGGACAACTAATTTGCCTTGGGCGAGGTTGCCATGATGACTTTGTGCTTCGAACCCGTTTGTTCGTTGATGGCGTTCACGGCATCAATTACATTGACAACATACTGAACCTCTACGGTCTTGTCGGCACGCAAAACAACACAAGCGTCGGTGATGCCCGACTCAATTCCAGCAGAAATGGCAGGAGCCAACTCGTCGGGAGTCACTGCCGTTTCGCCCACGAAGAAATTGTGCAATTCGTCAATATAGACCGTAACGTTCTGCTTCGCCATAGTCTTGCTGGTGCTTTCGGGAAGCAAGAGTTTCACGGCGTTGGGGCTAATCAACGTTGATGTAATCATGAAAAAGATCAGCAACAGAAACACCAAATCCGACATAGACGAGCTGCTGGTCTCGATTTTTATCTGGTTTTGACTTCGAATCATAGCGTAGTCAATTAGAGGATTAATTATTAAAGATTAGGGCAGTATTGGGATGCTATTGCAATCATGCTGGTTCATGCAACAAGTCCATAAATTCTGCGGCATTCGCTTCCAAATCAAATACAACCTTGTTGATTTGGGCAACAAGAATGTTGTAGAGGAAGTAAGCAATGATACCTACAATAAGACCGCCAACGGTCGTAACCATAGCCTCATAGATACCGCTGGAGAGGAGTTGGATATCGATGTTGTTGCCAGCGACAGACATGTCATGAAATGCGCGAATCATACCCGTAACGGTGCCCAAGAAACCCAACATGGGCCCCAACGAAGCAACGGTAGCCACCAAAGAAACGCGTTTTTCCATCGAAGCCACTTCCAATTTGCCAACATTCTCGATAGCAGCCTGAATATCAGGGAGTGGACGGCCCAAGCGAGAAAGGCCTTTGTCAATCATGCGAGCGATAGGTGATTGCGTCGCTTTGGACAGCGAGCGAGCTTCTTCAATATTTCCCTCGTGGATATACTGGCGAATATTATTCATGAAATGCTTATCCGTTTCGCTGTTGACCACCTTGCGCAAGGTGAGATAACGTTCTACAGAGATATAGATTGCCAATACAAGCAGTATAGCCAGCACAAGCATAACCCAACCGCCATTGACGGCAAGTTGAAGGACTGACAAATCTTGAGGTGCGGAAGACTCCATCGATGCGAGTGTATCCACGGTCACTGCCGCATCACTCTGAATCATTAAAATTGAAGAAAACATGGTAATTGATAATTGATTGTTGAATAATGATTATTTTCGAATTTAAGCTCTACAATGAAAACGAAAGACCTATACCTGGAACAGGATGCATGTCGGGAGTTGACATCAATGAAGGTGACATTGACATAGAGATGTCATCATCGATTTGAAAGTCAAATAGATGACCAAAAACATAAGCATCCAAAAGATTGAGTCCGTAAACCACTACAGATACGACTATCATTAACTGGAAACGCTGGTTGTAGGTCTGATAAAGGTTGTAGATATTATTGTCGGGATAAGAGGCATAGTCCTGCAAAAGACACTCTCCGCTATCGTGCACGCGGTGCAAATACTCGTCTTTGAACATCTTACAATCCTGATAATTGGTATAGACAAGATAGCCCAAACCTCCCAACAGTCCATAGATGATAGGCACTTTCCAAGCTTGCTTGTTATAAATTTGGCCACCACCTGGAATAATAGAAAGACGCAAAGCCTTGCTGGCAGAATGCTGTTCTGGAACAAGGCTTGAATGTACAGAGTCGGCAGTGATAGGTTTTGTCAATGATATTACATTGTCATCCTGAGCACAAGCCAAAGAGCTCGCGCCCAAACAAAGCAACAACATCAGAACAAATCTATTCACTGCTTTTCTTTTCCACAAGAAGACTCAATATGCGTTGAAAATCAGCGTCGTTGTTAAAATGAATGGTCAACGTTCCCTTTCCCCTGCGCGAACGTTTCACATCCACTTCCGACTGGAGATATTTCTTCAACGATTGCTGGCCCATCATGATATTCTGCGGCACTGAAGACTTTTCGGTTGGAACCGTCTTAGGCTTTTTGCAAGACTTAGCCAGTTGCTCTGTCTGATGAACCGACAGCTGGCGGCTGATGACCTCGTGTAGCAATGCAATATGCTGTTCTGGATCTTCAACGTTGATCAACGCACGCGCATGCGCCATGCTGATTTTGTCCTCGCTCAACGCAATCTGCGTTTCGGCGGGAAGGTTCAGCAGACGGAGGTAATTGGTAATGGTGGAGCGGTTCTTTCCCACTCGCTCGCTCAATTGTTCATGCGTCAACTGACATTCTTCCAACAAAGCGTTATAGGAAAACGCCACTTCCATTGCGTTAAGGTTCTCTCGCTGAATGTTTTCAACCAAAGCCATTTCCATCATTTGACCATCGGTGGCCACACGCACATAGGCAGGTATTTCTTTCAATCCAACCTGCTTGGAAGCGCGCAAACGACGTTCACCGGCAATAAGCTGATAACGGTCGTCCGGCATCTTTCTTACCGTGATTGGCGTGATGACGCCTTGGCGACTGATAGACTGTGCCAATTCATCCAAGGCTTCTTGGTTGAATTCCCTGCGAGGTTGAAATGGATTGGTATCGATATTGTCAATGGGAACGAAACTAATCGATGAAGTAAGATTGGCGTTGCCATCGACATTCTCAACACCGAAGTCGCCCAAAATGGCAGACAAGCCGCGGCCCATTGCGCCGGTTTTCTTTGTTGGCATTATTTGTTTTTCTTTATCTTGTTACGTTTCAAAATCTCGTTGGCGAGGTTCAGATAGTTGACTGCGCCTGTGCTGGTTGCATCATGCATGATGATTGATTCACCATAACTTGGAGCTTCTGCCAATTTTGTATTTCTATAAATCAATGTATCGAATACCAAGTGCTTGAAATGAGCACGGACGTCTTCCACCACTTGGCGGGCCAATCGTAGCCGAGAGTCGTACATGGTAATCAACAGGCCTTCGATGGTAAGGTTGGGATTCAGACGAGTTTGGACGATGCGGATGGTGTTAAGCAGTTTTCCAAGTCCTTCCAATGCGAAATATTCGCTTTGGATTGGAATGATGACTGAATCTGAAGCCGTAAGCGCATTTACGGTCACCAGCCCCAACGATGGAGAGCAATCGATGATGATAAAATCATAGTCATCTTTGATAGCGGCCAACGCCTTGGAAACATAATACTCACGGTTTTTCTCGTTGACCAATTCCAACTCTGCGCCGACCAAATCGATACGCGTCGGCAACACGAAAAGATTCGGCATCGAAGTCTCAACGATCACATCTTTCACGTCGGCAGTGCCCAAGAAACATTCATAGGCACTTTTTTCCAGATTGTCAGAGTCTATACCCAATCCAGATGTTGCATTCGCCTGAGGATCAGCATCGACAAGAAGCACCTTGTACTCAAGTACGGCCAAAGCCGCGCTGAGATTCGTCGCGGTGGTAGTCTTGCCCACGCCCCCCTTCTGGTTGGCGACAGAAATGATTTTACCCATTGATAGAATTAAAGATTAAAGTTGATGTCGTCCAAAGCTGCAGAGCCTTCGATATTGATGTTTCCTGAAGGAACTTTATTTTCTTCCTCTACGACAACTGGCGGGGGAACAATGCCTGTTTCGATAAAAGTGAATGCATTTTGCAAACCTTTCTGGAACTTATCAAAATCCTCCTTATAGAGGAACATTTTGTTCTTATCGTAATAAAACTCGCCCGTAGCATTGTCAAAAATCTTACGGCTTTCGGTAACCACAACGTATTTATCGCCACCACGAGTAGCCTTAACATCAAAAAAATAACGACGCTTTCCTGCAGGAATAACCTGTGAATACAGTTCATCCTTTCTGTTCTCTTTGTAATCCATTTGATTTATTGTTTTTTGATTTACTGCTTAATATGAAATGTCAAAATAACTGTTTGCAAAATTAGATTTTTATTTGTTTGCACGGCGCAAATGCGTGAAATAGTTATCAACATTGCGATGTTGAACCCAATTCACCCACATCAACACCCATAGGATGCCATGGTCAGGATTTTTTATGCGTCATGATGTCCAGAACCACATCGTCGGTCTGATTCATGCCGTCGTGACCCAAGCGACCCAAATTGTGGATAGACTCGTCCAAATCACGCTCACTCAAGCCGTCGGTAGCGTCAACCACATGTCCATGATAGGCAAGTTCCGCGCAAACAAACGCGCTGTAGAGACCTGTGGACATTTTCAAGGCGCAACTCGGCTTCGCTCCGTCGCAAACCATACCCGCCAGGGTGTTGATCATGTTCTTGACAGCATATCCAATCTGGTCGAAACTGCCACCATGCAAGAAAACGATACCCGAAGTTACGCCGATCGATGCATTGACAATGCCGCACAAAGCGCTCAAGCGTCCAATGCCGCGTTTTACATAGATTGACATCAAGTGCGAAAGGATAAGCGCACGCGTAATCTGCTCGTCGGAACAGTGTTTCAATGTACCATATTCATAGACGGGAACCGTACAGGCTATACCTTGGTTGCCTGAACCTGAATTGCTATAGATTGGCAACGTGCAGCCGTCCATGCGAGCATCGCTGGCCGCCACAGTACGAGCCACAACCGTGTGAACGATGTCGCCCGAGGCATTCATGTTGAGAATCTCGCCGGCGTGCAAGCCATAGCCTTTCAAGCCCTCTTTCGAAGCAGCGACGTTGTATTTTACTGTCTCACGAATGAATTCAAGTTCTTCCAGCGGAGCTGTCGTGGCGTATTCATAGACCATACGTGCCGTAAGTACGACTGAAGGCTGGGCAGAAGCCGTCGCCGCCGCAGATTGCCCGCAATTATTCGCGTCGGACGAAGCCGACAAAATCTTTCCATTACGAGAAAGGCATACAAAATTGGTGTGACGTTTTGCGATGACCGCCTGCGCTGTTTGGTCACCTTTTCGACATGTTGACTCAATATACAATTTGTCGGAAGTCTCTTTCACCCCGATGTGGATACGATCCGCATTGTTGGCGAGCCACTCTTTCGCCTGAGTCACTTCCTGCTCTGGAAGCATCAACACTTCAAGCTGTCGCTCCGATTTCCCAGAATTCAAAGCCATGGCCACAGCGATAGGCAGACCTATCATTCCCGTACCTGGGATGCCTACGCCCATAGCGTTTTTGAATACATTTTTACTCATCAAAACCTCAACAGAGTCTGGCATTTCACCCAAAAGCTCTCGGCTTTTTGTCACACAAAGCGCCACGGCTCCAGGTTCGGTACAACCTGTCGCCAGCACCACTTCCTGCTGCAAGATTTCACGCAGTTGCGTTCTCAAGCATTGTTCCATGTTATGATATGATAAAGAATGAAAAAGGCTGACGAAGTCAAGCCGTCAGCCTTCTCCATAAGAATGATTTATTTCTCAAAGATTTTCTGCCAGTTCTTGTATTCGCGATCTTTCCAGGAGTTGTTGTGGTAAGCATAGGATACAATGGCGGGAATTACCGTAGTACCTTCTGCATAAACCATCTGTTGCAGTTTGTCGTCAACCTTGCCCCAGCTGCCGGCCTCAAGCAAGGTAGAGCTTGAGCAAGCGCCATCGCGGACGTCGGCCACTGTAATTTGGATGGCATATTTGTGCATAGGAACTTCGTAGCCAAGGATTTCTGCGCAAACAACGGTATCCTGAGCAAAGTTCTTTGGGGTACCACCACCGACCATGAAAAGGCCGCTCTGAGGAGCTGCCATCTTGATTTTGGTGAGTTCAATGAAATCGCATACAGAGTCAATGCTCAGATATTTTTCACCTTTCTGGGCACGTTCCCACTGGTGCTTTCCAATGCCGAAACCAGCACTGCTGTCGCTGAATGCGGGACAGAAGATAGGAACGCCACACTCATAGCAAGTCTGGATGAGACTTTCTTTCTTCACGCCGCGGCCGTTGTGCAGCCATTTGCCCAACTCATAGAGGAATTCGCGAGAGCTGTAAGGACGGGCCTCAAGCATGTTGGAGAGCTCGTAGGTGGCGTTGTCGCAAGCCTGGAGTTCCTCCTCGTCGATGAAAGTATCATAGATACGGTCGATGTAGAGTTCGCGCAACTTGGTGTCGGGAACGACATTCTCCTTGGTGCCAATGTAATGCTTGAAGCCAAGAGCCTCGAAAAGGTCCATGTCGATGATGGATGCGCCGGTAGATACCACAACGTCAACCATCTTGTTCTTCACCATGTCAACATATACCTGCATACAACCGGCAGCGGATGTAGAACCAGCGATGGTAAGGATGTTGGTGCACTCTTTCTCCTTGCACATCATGGTAAGGATGTCTGCTGCGCGGGCGGTATCGCGAGAGGTGAACGACATCGAACGCATAGCGTCGATCAATTCGGTTGAATCGTACTTTTTGATGTCAATATGCTTGACGGTTTCTTTTAAAAGGTCTTTCTTTTCCATTGTTATAATTATTTTTTTGTTGTCTGAAAATGTAATTTGCTAACGATAACCGATGCTAAAACGGAACTTCTGTGTCAGGTGGCAATGACGGAGGGAAAGAATCGCCATCCTGCTGATTCATCTTGGAATCCACAACGATAGTTGACGGCTGAGAGTCAAAACCCTCGTTGGCATTCATGCCAGAGAACTGATTAGCAGGCAAATACTCTGGATTTTCGAAACGGACATATTTGTTAACGAACTTCAATCGCACTTCACCAGTACTGCCGCTACGATGCTTGGCAAGTATGATGTCTGCCATGCCTTGAGTAGAACCCTTCGAGTCATCAGTAATACCATAATAATCAGGACGATAGATGAACATGACAATATCCGCATCCTGCTCAATGGCGCCAGATTCGCGCAAGTCGCTCAACTGAGGTTTCTTGGTACCCCCACGCGTTTCCACGGCACGACTCAACTGCGACAGTGCCAAAACGGGGATGTTCAATTCTTTGGACAAGGCCTTCAACTGACGTGAGATTGTACTAATCTCCTGTTCTCGGTTGCCATTCTTGCTATCGCCTCCGGCGGTCATCAATTGCAGATAGTCAATAAATACCATCTGGATGTCATATTTCTGCTTGAGTCGGCGACACTTTGCGCGCAATTCAAAGATTGTCAAGCCAGGAGTGTCATCAATATAGATTGGAGCCTCGTTGAGTGTCTGCGTTTTAGTGAGGATCTGCTCCATCTGCCAAGGCTGGATTCTGTCGCCCTTTTTCAAATCCTCGCCAGGAATTTCCGCCTCGCTGGAGATCAGACGCATGGTCAATTCCACAGCCGTCATTTCCAATGAGAAAAAAGCGATTGGTTTCTTGAAATCCACAGCCATATTACGAGCCATGGTAAGTGCAAAAGCAGTCTTACCCATAGCAGGACGTGCGGCGAGAATAATCAATGTACCTGGTTGGAAACCAGCAGTATTGCGATCCAATTCAAGAAATCCCGTAGGCAAGCCCGCACAATTTCCTTTGTTTTCCTGGGCCGCCTTGATTTGTTCTGTAGCCTGTCCCACAAGCGAACGCATATCATGATAGTCGGCGCGGAAGTTCTTGTCGTTGATATCCATCAAATGCTGCTCGGTCTTGTCAAGCAAATCAACCACATCGGTAGTCTCGTCGTAAGAGGCGGTAATGGTCTCGGTGGAGATACGAATCAGTTCACGCTCGATGAATTTCTCGCTCAGCACACGCACATAATATTCAATATGAGCGGCACTTACAACCTTATTAGTCAACTGAGCGACATAGTAAGCGCCACCCGCAGCCTCCAATTCTCCATCCTGGCGCAAACGGTCGATGACGGTCATCATATCGACAGGTTGCGACTGTTCGAAGAGCTTGAAGATTGCGCGGAATATAGATTGATGTTCAGGTTTGTAGAAAAACTCCACATGCAAAGTCTCGATGGTGTTGCTCAACGCAATCTGGTCAAGCATCAACGCACCCAACACAGCCTCCTCAAGATCAAGGGCCTGAGGGGGCACTTTTCCATTCAAGTCAAACGCTTTGGCGTAAGACATTCTCTCCTTGCGTTTTGCAACGGGCATCGGTACAGTTTCCATAGTTGCAAATTTACGCATAATTTTTCAAATACTAAAGCTCCATTTTTAAAACAATTTCAACAATATAATATTGTTCCAAATAAGCAATTCACACAAAAGAATAATTGCTCCACTAATATTCGTAAATTAAAAGGTGATGCAAGCACCACCTTTTAACATACATGCAATATTAATGGAGAAAACACTTTATTATTCAGGATACACTCTATTCTTTTCATCAAAAACAGCCTCTATTGGTGCATAATCAACACCAAGCATTCTACCTTTGGCATTTATAACCAATGGTAATTCTGCAATTGAAGAATGTTCATACTCATACGAATATATCTCCGTCATTGGAAGCCTTGCTTCTTTGTTTGCAAAGTTAACCAACATAGTAATGTCACCGCCAGTGATTGTGTTATTCTCATGCAACCAATGCATCTGGGTACGGCCTATTGCTCTTCCTTGACCTGCGTCAATCAACGTTATATCATGGGGAAGCAAACGTACAATACCTTGTGATTTTGACTTAGGATATCGATGAACAGTATCAACAGTTGCCTGATAGTGATTCTCACCGATTTTTTTCATTGAGCAACGTTTGAAAGCATATCCATCTTTAAAATTCATTCTAACTTTTGCACTATATTCTCCATCACTCAAATCAAGAAAGTTTTTAGGAGCAGGTAAGCCTTTTTGTTCCCTCTCAATCAATTCTGTATCTGATGGCCAATCCAAAATAAAAACAAGTATAACAACAACGCATGGTATACCTGTCATTTCAGCAAACGGGACCCCGTTTGCTGGTATAAGGTTAACCTCATATGAGCCCTCATTTGGATAGGACACTATAGTTCCGCTTACTTGAACTATTTGATGTTCCGATTCTGGAACATCAGTATGTTGCAGATGCAACCTAGCATCTACATCTACGATGATTTTCTCAGGATATTTTTTGCCATAGGATAGTAAATTTTTGTGGTTTTAATTATTGTTTATCAATTCATCATATTGCTGTATGTTTTCTTTTGTTTGATGTAATATGGCCTTGTTACGCTGATAATACCACCACTCCCCTATTACACTTATCACAAGAGCCACGACTATTACAGGAAGATAATAACTTATCGGTCGAGCGAAAAAATCAAACCCTTTTTCACGAGCAAAAACAACTGGTCCAGAAGAGAGCAAAAATGGTAACGAAATTATCGAGAACATTGCATCTCGTTTCTCAGAAAGAAACATCTCGTCATAGAATTTGTACATTTGTAAAATAGGAGTGATTATCGGATTGTGTTTATGAATTCGTACAATACGTAAGGTAGCCCCAACTGCGCTGGCAAAAAAAATAAATACAAACACAATATAGGCTAAAAAATAACGGTAATCCCCCCAATATATCTCTGCGGAGAATCCGAAATAAGCCACAACCGTCCAGCAAAACAAAGTGAAAAACAATTTATCGTAAAACATTTTCTGATAGCCACTAGCCACTCTGTGTTTCGAAATAGTCAAGTGCACTTTGTGCCCTGTTTCAGCAATCATATCCATTTTTTCACCATAGTCTTTCCATAGACTTTCAAGCTGTTCAAAATCTAAATTTTTCATTTCAATTATTATTTAATTTGACAAGTTTTTTCTTTATTCTATAAATCATTTGATTTATGGCCGCTTCCGATACGCCCATCTCGACCGCAATTTCACTTTGCGGAATTTCATCAAGATACATCAAAAGGATTGACTTCTCACTTTTTCCGAGTTTGTCAACCAACTCATATAGACAATCTATCAACGCAGTCGCACTTTCATCAACCATCATCTTATTATACACAGTCTCGTCAAGTGAAATAAAAGATGGTTTTATTCTATTTTTACGCCGAATCATTCCAGCCGTGTTAAGCGCAATACGATAAACCCATGTATTCATACTACTTTCCTTTCTAAAATAAGGAAACCCTTTCCACAAATCGCAGACAATATCTTGATACATGTCTTTTACGTTATCAGGTTGCCTATCAGTAAACATCAAACACACTTTGAAAATAGTGCCTTCGCATTTTTTTAAGAGTTCCAAAAAATCTTGTTCCAATTGTTCCATAAAAATCTTGTTTATCTAATTAGATGCAAAAAAGTTCAAAAACTAACGCAACCAAGAAAAAAAAACATGGCAAATTTACGGAAATTTCAGAATCACAAATAAATAATCTCTTCTTGTTCCCCTTTTAGGAAATTAGCTACGACATACTTCTCCACAAAAAAGTGCAGTATCATCGGTGATGAGGTGCTTAACTTTTCTATTCAGAATAGGAATGGCTATTGATTTATGATTTAACAAATTATAAAAAAACATTTTGCCATATCAAAAAATCTGTGTAATTTCGCATTTGTTCGTTAAGTTGAATTACCAGTTACAAAACACTATGAAATCATTATTCAATAAAGCCTGCAAATCATTTATATTGACAGCTATTGTATGCGGCACATTGGCAGTGTCTGCCCAAAACCCTATTCGCGTCTATAACAGCGTCACTATCGACCGCTCCGAATGCTCCAGCCTAAGCAAAATCATTCTCCACCTACCCTACTGCGAATCGAACGACTACCAGTACGTAGAAAATCATCGTTTCGGACCTCAAGGTCAGGTGCGTACCACCGACGAGGACCAACGCTATATCTGGTTAAAAAACACAAACTTCACCAATCTTCCCAGCCAAATCACCTACACCGACACATTCGATTTCATTTCCACACATTTCGTACGGAACCTGGACAGCATCACAACACTCTATCCATACGACCCAACCTCCGAGGAAATCCTTTGGTTTACAGGTACCGAAGACGTTTATGTCACCCCACAGAACCCAGTCATTGATTCACTGGCAGACTTGATCTGGAACCAGTCTTCCAATATATTAGATTTTGCACGGCGTAGCTATGAATATGTAGCCAGTCACCTCACTTACCAAAACCCCAACACAGGACTCCATTCCATTGCAGATATTATCGCCGATGGAGGCGGAGACTGTGGCAACTTTGCATCATTCTATATCTCCATACTGCGCAACAAGGGCATTCCCGCTCGCCATGTGATAGGATTCTCTCCGTACAATGGAAACGACATGCATATATGGGCTGAATTTTACCTTCAGGGATACGGCTGGATTCCTGCCGACCCCACCTACAAAAACTCAGACCCTAACGGAGATTATTTCGGACGCTACGACTATAACTATTGCATCGCAGGCAAAGGCATCAACCACTCCTATTATATTGATGGACAATACCAAAACATATCCTTGCTCCAACTCTTCAGCTACTGGTATTGGTACACTAGTTCCTGCAACAACATCAACTTCTACCGTGAAGTTGCGTATGACAACCTGTACCATATCACAGGAGTACCAGAGGATACGACATTCGGAAATGTGATAGGGTCGGGATACTATGTCCCAGGAGAGACAGGAACCCTTGAAGCCATATCCGCCCACGGCTATATTTTCAGCCACTGGAGCAACGGTTCCACCGAGAACCCACTCACATTCACCCTCACCGGCGACTCCAACCTTACCGCATATTTTACCCCTGTAGTCTATGATACGATATACATTCATGACACCATAATCCAGCCCCTCACCTACTACACCCTTACCAGCCAGTCGGCAAACATCAATCAGGGACTTGTGGCAGGCAACGGACGTTATCCCGAAGGCACAGGTATTGAGATTGCCGCCGTTCCCCTCCAAGGATACAGATTTATTCAATGGAACGACGGAAGCACCGAGAACCCCAGAACAGTTACCCTCAATGAAGACCTCACCTTCATGGCATCCTTCGAAGCCAACCCGACGGGAATATACGAAGCAGAAACGGCAGACTACACAATAGGAACACGGGATGGTTCCATAGTCATAACCAACGCTCCTGGACAGCAGATACGCATCTTTGACAACCTAGGGCGCTGCCTCATCACCGACCAAGGAGCATCTACCACACGCATCTTCCCAGTTCCTACCACCGGCACCTACATGATACAAGTCGGGACTGCACCCGCTCGCAAAGTAGTGATAGTGAAATAAGCCACCAACTGTTCCTCCAACGGTAATGCTTCCATAATTGCAATATTACGCATAAATTATGCGTAATGTAATCCCTGTCTGAACTTATCTTGTTTATTTTGATAGGAGAAACATTAATTGTGGGAATCGGCAGATTTAAGCGAGAGTATAGATATACTAAATAATATAGTTAGACAGACTATATCAACCACATTTATTTGGAACACTGCTCCAAGCCACTATGGCAGAAAAAAAGATAGGGTTTGATATCTTGACTTGCCGAGAAGTACGACTGGACGCATTTCTTTTTGGAGAGAAAAAAGGTCGCCATATTGTATCATTGGAGGAATCGAACGATGACACATTCCTAGAGAAACTCGACAAAGCGGGAATAGACTGCTGCTTCCTAGGAAGGACAACAAAAGGACGGGTCGTCGTAGATGGCATGGATTTTGGAGACCGAAACGAATTCTGCTAATTGGCAGATCGGCATTCCAAAGGAATCTGGAATAACATACAAAGGG
>JAZLKZ010000089.1:0-31158 GCA_045597845.1 Bacteroidales bacterium
CGCGTTTCAATGAAACTCAGGTGCGAAACGAGTTCCTTGATCCTTTGTTCGAGATTCTTGGATGGGACATTCGCAATACCGCTGGCAAGAACACCAATGAGCGTGAAGTGTTGCTGGAGGAACCGCTGAAAGCAAATGCAGCTTCTCATACCAAGAAGCCTGACTACACCTTCCGTCTGTTCGGAGAACGCAAATTCTTTCTTGAAGCGAAGAAACCTTGCGTTCACATCGAGCGTGAAGATGATCCCGCCAAGCAGGTTCGTCGCTATGGCTTTACGGCAGGGTTGAAGATAAGTGTATTGAGCAACTTCGAGCATCTTTACATTTATGACACCTCCTACCCTGTGGAGCAGAACGACACTCGTGTCAAAGCTATTGTCCGCGAATACAAATACACCGATTACGAAGATGCAGCTGAGGAACTTTTGGAGTACCTTGGCAAGGGATCTGTCTACTCAGGTCACTTTGATGAGGTGTGGAGTGAGATTGAAGCAAACGTGAATCACAAATCGGTTGATGAGCTCTTCTTGCAGCAAATCAATGATTGGCGTTTGATGCTCGGAAAAGAAATTTTGCGCAATAACCCAGAAATAGAAATGGACGAACTTGGTGATGTGGTTCAGAGCTACATCAACAAGATTCTTTTCCTTCGTGTATGCGAGGATAGAAACATTGAAACTTACCAAAGCCTCTTGCAGATTGCTGACCACAACAGCCATCAGGAACTGATTGCAAAGTTCAAGGCAGCTGACTCTCGATACAATTCAGGTCTTTTCGTGGAAAAACTATCAGATGAAATCATTGGCAATGTAAGTTCTTCTTTCTGGTCAATCATTCGTGAGCTCTATTTCCCACAAAGCCCATATTCGTTTGCAGTACTTTCGTCCGACATCCTCGGCAAGATTTATGAGATTTTCCTTTCACAAAGGCTTGCTGTCGTTGATTGTCTGTTGAGCATTGTCAACAAACCAGAGAATGAGGATAGAGACATCGTAACCACTCCGAACTTCATTGTACGTGAGATTCTTCGTCAGACGATGAAGGATAATATTACACTTCTGGCAGACGAACAGATTCTAAGCCTTAAATGTGCTGATATTGCTTGTGGTTCCGGTGCATTCCTTCTAGAAACATTCCAGCTTCTTTGTGATGCTTTGGTTGACTTCTATACGTTAAATGACAAGAGTAAGCTGATTCAAACGGACGTAAACACATACAAACTCAAGTTTGAGGTTAAGCGTAACATACTCATGAATTGTATCTATGGTGTTGATAAGGATTTCAATGCTGTAGAAGCTTGTAAGTTTGGCCTTCTTTTGAAACTTCTTGAAGGAGAAGACGATTCCACAATTGCGTCATTCCATCCTGTATTGCCAAACCTTGATGACAACATCTTCTATGGAAATAGTTTGCTTGAATCGTCTGATGTGCCAGGCGATCAAGCAGAAGAAATCAATCCCTTCGACTTTGGAGAACGCAAATTCGACTACATAATTGGCAATCCTCCATACATGAAGACAGAGGACATCAAGGTCTTTACGCCTAAGGAGCACAAACTCTATCCAAAACGCTACAAGAGTGCTTACAAGCAATACGATAAGTATTTCCTATTCGTAGAGCGTGCATTCAAACTATTGAAAGAAGATGGAGCAATGGGTTACATTGTACCAAGTAAATTCATGAAGGTTGGTGCAGGCAAAGAACTGCGAAATTACATTTCAACAAACAAGAGCATCAAAGCTATCACATCATTCGGTGCCCATCAGGTGTTTACTGACAAATCAACCTACTCCTGCATCGTTGTTCTCCAAAACAAAGAGAATGATTCATTCAAGTATTCAGAAGTTGACAGTTTGGCGAAATGGAAAGTTCGCACTTTGACTTCATTCTCAGAAACCGAGCGAAATGTTAGCCGTTTGGGTGATGAGACATGGGTTCTTTGTTCAGATAGATTGCAGTCAATCCTGAATCACATTTCTACACAGAGTCTTCCTTTAGGTGAAATTGTAGGTGACGATTACATTTTTAATGGCATTCAAACGAGTGCTAACAAGGTGTACATTTTTCAACCAGAAAGCGAGGATCGGCAGTATTACTATTTCAAGTATAACAAGCAACTTTATCAGATTGAGAAGAAGGTTACAAAACCTTACTTCAAAACCGTATCAGGTGAAGATTCACTCAATACTTATCGTACATTCAAACCAAATGCACGTGTAATATTCCCTTACAAGAGAAGAACTGACGGCAAACTAGATGTGATAAAACTTAGTACAATCCAGCGAAAATACCCTTATTTCTACAATTACCTTAGTGTTATCAAATCAGAGCTAGACCGTCCGGACAGAGACATTAAACCAGCACCTACTACTGCAAACGAATGGCATCGTTTTGGCCGCCATCAGAGCCTTGAAGCATGTGAGATTGCGGAGAAGATAATAGTCGGTGTCTTGGCTCAGGAGAACAAGTACGCGGTTGACACAAATGGCACATTAGTTTCTTCTGGCGGTACTGCGGGGTATTGTCTTGTAAGTATTCCTGCGGATAGCCAATACTCCATCTATTACATACAAGCTATACTTGGATCTATCCAGGGAGAATGGCTCGCATCCCTTTACGGTGAAATATTTAGAGGTGGCTTCATCGCTCGTGGAACAAAAGTATTGAAGCAGATTCCCGTACGCACTATTGACTTTAACAATCCTGCTGATGTTGCCGCGCACAATGAAATTGTTGAACGTCAGAAGGCACTCATCTCGCTCGGTGACAGAATAGCTACTGCCGGAAATAATACAAGAAGGGCAACTCCCCTGAAACGTCAGTTTGAGTTGCTCAAAGCAGAACAGCAGCAGGCAATCAACAACCTCTATGGAATGACCGAACAAGAAGTAACATTAATCCCTAAAATTAAAGAACTCTATGCAGCTGATTAAAGACGCATCCGCAGAAAAATTGAGAGGAGCATACTACACTCCACCTGCCATTGCTTCATTCATACTGCATTGGGGAATTAATGGTGGGCATGATGCTGACATACTGGAACCAAGTTGTGGTGATGGTGTGTTCTTGGAGTGCATGCGTGATGAAAACATGCTCTTCAATACTGTAACTGCTGTTGAATACGAAGCAACAGAGGCAGACAAGGCACGCAATCTTGGCTTGCATGATTCGGAGGTTATTAACCAGGATTTTCATCGTTTCTGCCTTGACACAGAAAAACGATTTGACCTTGTTGTTGGCAATCCTCCATTTATCCGTTATCAGTATTATGATGCTAATCAGCAAAAACTTGCAGACGAGATATTCAAGAATGCAAAGCTCAAACGCACTAAACTAACCAATGCGTGGGTAACGTTCGTCGTTGGTTGCACACAGCTTCTTCGCGACAATGGCAAGATGGGATTTGTGATTCCGTCTGAATTGCTTATGGTGAAGTACGCTCAGCAACTCCGTAAGTACCTTACAAAAACTTTCAACAAGATAAACATCATCTCCTTTGAGAACCTTGTTTTTGAAGAAATTCAGCAAGAGGTAGTTCTGCTCCTTTGTGAGAAGAACGGCACAAACGAACACAAAATAGAACACATTGAGGTTAAGGACACAGAGGAACTTATAGCACTCGATCCCCATCAATTGAATTTTCCAAGTAAAGATATTGACTTCCACACGGACAAGTGGACCTATTACTTCCTTGACAAAAAGGAACTAGATCTGCTTGACAAAGTGAAGAAAGCCCCAACTATCTCTTCTTTTGCAAATGTGGAGGTAGGTATTACAACAGGCTCAAATGATTTCTTCACCGTACCTCAATCAGTAGTAAGCATGTACCAGTTGCAAGATTATGCACGTCCGATGGTTGGCAGAAGTGTGCAAGTAAACAGCCTTTGTTTCACCAAACGCGACTGGAAAGCTAACGTAGCTTCTGAGGCGAAAGCTCATCTTTTGGTGTTTACTCCTGATGCCAAAGAAAATGGCAACGAAGGTGTGAAGGCTTATCTTGAAAGTGGCGAAGTAGCTGACATTGACAAAGGGTACAAGACGAGTATCAGAGATCAATGGTGGGTTATTCCTTCCATCAAACTTTCAGATGCTTTGTTCCTTCGCCGTAACAACCTCTATCCTAAGTTTGTGCTTAACGAGGCAGGTGCGTACACAACTGACACCATGCACAGAGTCTTCATCAAGAAAGGTGTGAATAAGAAAGCGTTTGTGGCAAGTTATTATAATTCACTTTCTTTTGCCCTTGCTGAGATACTCGGACGTAATTTCGGTGGCGGTTGCCTCGAACTCATGCCCAGTGAGGTAGGTGAAATTTATTTGCCTTACAGAGAAGAGAATGACCAAATCTTTGACTCAATTGACCGTATGCTTCGCAAGAAATCAACAGCGGATGAGATTCTCGACTATACCGATGAAATCATTCTTCGCCAAGGTGTGGGATTGTCGGAGGATGAAGTTAAATTGGCTCGTTCCATCTGGCACAAGATTATCAATCGTCGTTTGACACGCGAAACACACAAAAAGTTATCAGAAAAAAAGATAATAACAAACCAGTTTATCGTCAACTCAGTCTCTTCGATCTCTTCGAACAATACGAAGAAAATCCAATCGTAGAGAACCAGATAGTTAGAGAAGAACCGTTTGAATACACAAAAAAGATTGACTCTTCTAAAAACTGTCTTATATGTTTGGTCAAAAAGGACAATATAGAATCCTATATTGATCAAACTGCCAAAATTTACTATACTGGTAAAAAATTTCCTTCGTCAGTGGCACTCAACAAATTGTACTACTTTATGCCTTATTTTAAAGGTAAAGGCATAAAAGACCTCTATCTAATCAAGGTCGCACGCATAGGAACTAGAAAAGAAGGACAACAAGATGAAGACAAAAATGATTTACGTCTAGTATTTGAAATTAAATTTGTCAAACAACTTTTTAACGATTTCATGCCAGTAAATCTTGATATTTGGAGAACATTCTCCGACACTACAATGGAGAATATTTTATCAATGAAAGAAACTTCTAAAGATTGATATGGGAAATCAACATTTTGACAAATGCTCTAATTGTGAGCACGCCAACGGATGTCCTGGAAATGAAGGATTAGGATGTCCAATGACATGTGATAACTGCTGTAAGGATGCTAATATATATTGGAATTGTGACACAAATACTTCGTCCCTCAAATCCACAAAAACAACATCCTACTCTCGTTCTTTTACTCCCGAATTCATCACATCTCTTAAACCAAACGAGATTTTCGTGTTTGGAAGCAACATCCGTGGAATGCATGGAGGTGGAGCTGCCCGCGTCGCCCACATGAAATTCGGTGCTGAATGGGGTGTCGGCGAAGGTATCACCGGTCAGTGTTATGCTCTGCCTACTATGGAAGGCGGAGTGGATTATATCGCTGGAAAAGTGCAAAACTTCTTGACATGCGCAACGTCGCACCCAGAATTAACATTCCTAGTTACAAAGATTGCGTGCGGTATCGCTGGCTTTACCATCGAAGAAATCGGTCCTTTATTCGCCGACGCAATCAACATGGAAAATGTAATTCTGCCAAAGGAATTTGTGGAGGAGATTGATAAATAGCAAAACAAAAATCACTGTTTCATATCTTAACATTTTAATATTTTTCAATCTCCACGCTATACACAAATGTGGCTTTAATCTCACCCAACTTTTTAAAGTTTTCTGTCTCAGTATGAATTTTCTGAGCCTCAACACTCTCCCATTTTTCCATTAGCAACACAGTGTTGGCATCATCAAGAGGCAAGAAATACTCATATTGCACGTTGCCTGGCTCGACGCGACTCTTCTCTGCTATATTCTCCTTCTTTAACGCTGACACAAATGCATCACGCTGTCCGTCTTTGCAACGGTAGTATACAATCATCGTAAGCATAATTTCTAAAATTTATAATTCGTTGTAAAGATATGCAAAACTATCAAAAGTCAACAGTTTTTCATTTTACATTATTCTATATTCTATGTCTTACTCCCGTGTAATACATGGAGGAGAATTTAAAGTCTTATCCCATACTTCACTATGCTTTCGCTCATCATTCCTTTGGGCATAAATGATTTGAGTGTATCAGTGATGGTGTTGAGCATTCGCTGACGTATATAATCTTCCTTAATATATAATGACACTCGACGTTGCGACAGATAATCCCCGTCGATACGTCTGACATTCTGCCTCTGCTTTTCACAAAGGAATGGGAGATGCATCTCTGGTATGATGGTGTAGCCTCCATTCTCGTCGATAATACGAATCAATGTTTCGATGCTACCAGCCTCGTAAATATGGTTGCCTTTGCCGTTTGTCTTGTGGAATGAGAAGGCACTGTCTCGCAGACATTGCGCATCTTTCATAATCCACATATCTTCATTTTCAAGGTTTTCTGGTTTGAAGACGGGGAGTTTTCGCCAACAATTTTCTGCCAAATAAACGTAGAATTTCTCTGTATAAAGTGGTATTTCAAGCACCCCGTCGACGGAATTGTCTGAAATGGCAATACCTGCATCTATTTCACCATGGAGTAAGGCATCTAGCATATATTCCACCTTCAACTCATTGATTGACAACTTTACCAACGGATAATTTCTTCGATAATGTCTGATAAACTTGGGTAATATGTATGGTGCGATAGTCGACCCGACAGCGAGAGAAAAGTCTCCGCCAATCATACCCTTATCCTCCAGGATAATCTCATTGATTCTGTCAATCTCCAACAGTGCGTTTTCCGCCTGACGTATAATTTTTTGTCCCGCATCGGTCACCACTTTATTTGTTCGGTCGAAGATTCGCACATCCAACTCCTCTTCCAATTTGACTATCATAGCACTCAATGTAGGCTGTGTGACGTTGCATGCTTCCGCAGCTTTCGCAAAGCTACGATACTTATTCACAGCCACTATATATCTAATTTGTTGTAAATTCATACTTTAGATTGTTGGTTAGCCACTACAAAGATAAACAAAATCAACCGCCGTTATACAAATAACAGCGGTTGAGTCGCTTTAGCAACTAAACATATGAAAACAGACTACTATATTTCAAAATTTTTAAAACAATGGATGGGCATTATCTTTTTTATAACCACATTTAGGGCAAACTCCTTTTTCGTTTAACGCAATTCCACAACAAGGGCATCTCTCAATACTGATGTGCGAGGGAAACTCTTCCGACGCAGTGTTGTCTCCACTGACAAATGTTAGCTTCACAATGTTTAGTTTTTCTTTTAGCAAATCATAGACAATCTTGATCATTCCCTCCACAGTCATTGTCTCTTTTGTGACCACTAATCTGCAATCTGGATATGCCTGAGCCAAATCGGTCTTGAACGCGTCACCCTTCATCTTGTTCTGTGGTGTGCCATTCTTTATTCCAGTCTGTTCATACACCCCGAGGATTGCGGGAAGAAGCGGGTCGTCCACACGAAGAATAAGAGCGTGGTCGAAGTTTTTGAGCACATTCCACGCCACTTTCTTGATTTCGTTGCATGGGTACACCATATTCACACCTTTGTTGATCGGTTCCTCAACTTCGATTGTCAACGTCCCGGTATGTCCATGAAGATACTGAGCCTCACCTTTGAATTTGTAGAAACGATGGGCATACTGAAGGTTCAATGTTGCGATACTTCTCATAGCTAAAAATTTAGGTTATCCTCGCTTGTAGATTTCATAATAGTCTGCATCTTGTGTAAACTGAGCCTTTTCCGCTCTACAAAACGGACACTCAAAATCATCTGGCACCTCCTCCCACGGTGTGCCTGGCGCGATGCCAACCTCTGGAGCTCCGTACTCGGGATCATACTCCCAACCACAAACATCACAAACAAATTTTTCCATACGCATTAATTTATTAATTGTTGTTTTATTTTGACAAGACAAAGGTAGAGCAACATTTATTCTCCGCCAACTGATTCTATCTATGTGAATATAGATGGTATCTATGTGGAGGGTAAAGCCTAAAATATTTTAATGAAGAAAATCGATTTTTTTTTGCAAAATATTAAGGATTAATATATTTTTCGCATAACATTAGAATAGAGATAAGAAAAGCATGTCTATTTGGAGCAAAATCATAGAGAATATTGGCATAAATTCAAAAACTCCTATGCCACAGAATGAATCATCAAAAGATTCATCCAAAGTTGCTTTTGTCGACGTCGAAGTTGGAATCAGCGACAAGAAAATTCATGATATTGGTGCAATTAAATACGACGGAACAATCTACCATGGAGCGTCAAAACAAGAATTAATAAATTTTATAGAGGACGTCGATTACCTGTGTGGACATAATATCATACAACATGACGCAAAATTCCTCTTTGGAGAAGAGTCTATCAAAAGGACATTAGTTGATACGCTGCACGTCTCTCCATTACTTTTCCCTGAAAGGCCATACCATAGATTGCTAAAAGATGACAAACTAATAAGCGAGCAATTGAATAATCCGGTAAACGATTGTGAAAAAGCTCGTGATTTATTGATGGATGAAGTGGCACGTTGGAAGGTGCTTTCCGACTCTAAGAAAGCGATTTATGCCACATTACTATACGATATTCCCGAATTCACAGGATTCATTAGATTAGTAAACGCAGAAGTTGACACAAAAGAAGGATTGTCAAATATAATTAAACTTGAATATAAGGGGAAAATATGTGAGAATGCGGATATTGAGGATATGATTATCAACCAACCGTGTGAGTTATCATACGCCCTTGCCCTTATAGACACCACCGACATTCGTTCTATAACTCCAGCCTGGGTACTACACAACTACCCCAATGTAGAAAATATTATAAGCCGACTTCGTCATACAAAATGTAATAAAGGATGTGAATACTGCAATAAAGATTTGAACATACACTACAACCTTAAACAATTCTTTGGGTATGATCAATTCCGCACATACGAAGGAGAGCCATTACAAGAAAATGCCGTTCGTGCCGCAGTTGAAAGAAAATCACTACTTGCAATATTTCCTACTGGTGGAGGCAAGTCTCTGACATTCCAGCTACCTGCATTAATGGAAGGACGCTCCGTCCACGGCCTGACAGTGGTCATATCTCCATTACAATCTCTTATGAAGGATCAAGTTGATAATCTAGCGGAAAGAGGAATCACTGACGCAGTTACAATAAACGGATTATTAGATCCTATCACACGTGCTCTTTCTATACAACGAGTTATGGACGGAGATGCATCTATTCTATACATCGCTCCAGAATCACTTCGTTCAAAAACAATAGAAAGAATTCTACTTACTCGCCATGTAGTTCGTTTTGTGATAGATGAGGCACATTGTTTTTCATCTTGGGGACAAGACTTTCGTGTCGATTACCTCTATATAGGTAAATTCATAAGCGAATACCAGAAAAAGA
The DNA here is from genome assembly GCA_045597845.1 of Bacteroidales bacterium. Taxonomy (GTDB): domain Bacteria; phylum Bacteroidota; class Bacteroidia; order Bacteroidales; family P3; genus Colimorpha. The sequence continues at coordinate 9,402 of JAZLKZ010000089.1, forward strand.
AACAATGCAAGGAACCAATTCCAGTTTCTTGCTTCACAGCAACAGCAAAGCAAAAAGTAGTACAGGATATTTGCGATTACTTCAAGCAAACTCTAAATTTAGATCTTGATCTTTTTGCATCTTCAGCCTCACGCACCAACTTACGTTACTCAGTGATACATGCTGACACGGACGACGATAAATACACAAAACTTCGCTCATTGATTGCGGAATCTTCGTGTCCTACTATCATTTATGTTTCCAGGACGAAACGCACCAAAGACTTATCAGAGAAGCTTACTCGTGACGGATATAAAGCACTTCCTTTCAACGGCAAAATGAATGCTGACGAAAAGATAGCAAACCAAGATGCTTTTATGACAGACCAAGTACGAATTATTGTTGCGACGTCTGCATTTGGTATGGGAGTAGACAAAAAAGATGTCGGATTAGTAATTCATTATGACATTTCCGACTCTTTAGAAAACTATGTACAGGAGGCAGGTCGTGCAGGTAGAGACCCACATCTGCAAGCAAAATGTTTTGTGTTATATAGTGACGCCGATCTTGACAAACATTTTATTTTGTTAAACCAAACCAAGCTCAGCATCAGTGAAATACAACAAGTTTGGAAAGCTGTAAGAGACATGACCAAACAACGTATGCGTACTTGCTGTTCTGCACTGGAAATCGCCAGAAAAGCAGGTTGGGATGATTCTGTTTCAGACATTGAAACTCGTGTCCGTACTGCTTTGGCAGCACTTGAACAAGCTGGATATTTGGAAAGAGGGAACAATGTCCCCCATGTTTATGCTACAGGAATAACAGTAAAAAATATTGACGAAGCCCGCAAAAGAATTACCGAATCTATACTTTTTGAGAATGAAGAGATAGAGCAGGTAGTTCGAATTATAAAATCACTTATTTCGCAAAAACATATTGCCAAAGGTCAAGATTCGGAAGCAGAATCACGAATAGATTATCTTGCAGATATTCTTGGCATGAACAAAAATGCAGTAATATCCGCAGTTGAACGCATGAGGCAAGAAGGTATCTTGGCAGATTCCAAAGACATTTCCGCCTACTTAAATGATACTGGAGAGACGGAAGCTAAATCCAAACGTTTGTTGGAAAGATTCACTCAACTTGAAAGATTCATTCTTAACCATATTCCTGACGAGACCCTAAAAACGTCATGTAAGCAATTGAATGATGAGGCTATAAAAGAAGGCATTTCCTCTGCTACAGAAAAAGACATACGTACTATATTATTTTTCCTTTCTATAAAAGATTATACGAACAAAAAGGAAGACGCATCTCACAATATAGAAGTCGTTAGAAAAGCAAATATTGAATCCACAATCCACCGTTTTGAAAAACGATTGGAAATTTGTCGATATGCAGTCGAATGGCTATATAAACATGTATCTCCAACAACTGATGAAGAATCGAAAAGAAAAGGTATTCAATTCTCAATTATTGAACTATTGAATGACATAAAAGCCAACGGCAATAATCTGTTTGGAATTCTGAATAATGTTCAACTTGCAGATGTAGAAGAAGCATTGCTATATCTTTCTAAAATCGGTGCACTAAAACTTGAAGGTGGATTCCTTGTACTTTACAATGCCATGGATATTCGTCGTATCAAGGACAGTAAACTTCGCTACAAGCAAGATGATTACCGAATGCTTAACGAATTCTATAAGCAGAAAATTCAACAGGTTCACATCGTAGGTGAATATGCAAACTTGATGGTTCGCGACTACAATGCAGCATTACAATATGTCCAAGATTATTTCAATATGGATTATAAGCATTTTATATCCAAATATTTCAAAGGAGAAAGACAACGAGAAATAGAAATAAATGTCACCCCAGAGAAATACAAACAATTGTTTGGACAGCTTTCTAAAAAGCAAATGGAGATTATCTCCAACAAAGATTCTCGCTGTATTGTAGTAGCAGCAGGACCAGGAAGTGGAAAGACGCGTGTACTAGTACACAAACTTGCATCTTTGCTCTTGCTTGAAGATGTAAAACATGAGCAACTATTAATGCTCACGTTCTCTCGAGCAGCAGCCACTGAATTTAAGCAACGTCTCATGGGGCTCATTGGCAATGCCGCTCATTTTGTTGAAATCAAGACCTTCCACTCTTACTGTTTTGATCTTCTCGGCAGAATCGGAAATCTTGACGAAGCTAAAGATGTTGTTGCAAGAGCAGCTCAGATGATCAACGATGGAGAAGTAGAGCCTAACCGTATAGCCAAGACTGTATTGGTTATAGATGAGGCACAAGATATGAGTCAAGAAGAATATGATCTAGTACATGCACTTATGTCCGCCAACGAGGAGATGCGTGTGATAGCTGTTGGCGACGACGATCAAAACATCTTTGAATTTAGAGGTTCAGACTCAAAATTCATGACTCAATTATTAAAAGATTCCAACGGACAATTTGTTGAAATGACAGAAAATTACAGAAGTACCAAACAAATTGTCGACTTTGCTAACGGGCTTTCAAAAGGCATAAGATCTAGAATAAAAACTACACCTATTGTTTCCATGAGTCCAAACCCAGGTTTTGTGTGTTTGACGCATCATGTCTCGTCTTATATGTACGAACCTTTAGTAAGAAACATTATCCAAAACAGAGGGCAAGGCACAACTTGTGTACTGACTCAAAAAAACGAAGAAGCTGTACTTATTGTCGGCCTTCTAAGAAAATATGGATTGAACAGTAAGTTAATCCAAAGCATGGAAGGATTCCGTTTTTGGAATATAGCAGAAGTTCGTTTGTTCTTGAAAATCATTGAGACAAACACATCTACTCCACTCATAACTGACGAAATCTGGGAAAAGGCAAAACAAAAAACATTCTCAACGTATGCAGATTCAACAAGTCTTCCATACCTACAACGTTGTCTACAACTCTTTGAAGAAATAAACAAAGTCAAATATTTGACTGATTTAAAAGAATATATATTTGAATCATCCATTGAAGACTATTGCGACTTGAGTGGAGCTGACGTCGTTGTGTCTACTATTCATAAATCAAAAGGGCGAGAATTTGATAATGTGTATATGTTAATCAACGATTCTCTCAATATTTCGGACGAAACCATCCGTCGATATTATGTAGGTATCACCCGTGCAAAACAACGTTTGTTCATTCATACCAACACATCATTGTTTGACCAATTGCCAGCCAACAATAAATATGCAGATCAAAATGTATACAACACACCATCGGAAATTGTGCTACAACTATCTCATAAAGATGTAAATCTTGGATTTTTCAAAAATCGCAAATCAAAAATTCTGGCACTTAAAGCTGGTAACAAACTGCGATATGAAAACTCATTTTTTTATGATACACACAACAATCAAGTTTGTCAATTGTCTCAAAAGATGCAGAACGAAGTGAATGAATGGAGAGAAAAAGGATATTTCATCTCGGATTCAACAATACGATTCATTGTCGCTTGGAAACCTAAGGATGCACCTAAAGAAGAGGAAGAACACGCCGTGATTTTGCTTGAACTAGAATTGAAAAAACAAAATTAATCTTATCCAACCATGCTTATCCAGGAATTAAAATCATATACGCCATCACAGTTTGGGGAGATCAAACAGCTGATGGCGGAACTTTCGGAAAGAGTCGTCTTCACAGAGAATGATCTTCAGAATGTGTTAGCCGACGCGAATTGCCACCTCTACGCCATCATCAACGATGACCACATCATCGGTTGCGCTTCCCTTTGTATCTTCCACTCCCCTACTGGACGAAAGGCGTCTGTGGAGGATGTGGTGGTATCGTCGTCGTACCGCGGGCAACATCTTGGCAGACAATTAGTGCAACACATCATCGACCAGGCAAAATCATTTGCACCGGTTGAACTTCATCTGACGTCTAATCCTAAACGCGTCGCAGCCAATTGTCTATATCAATCTTTGGGATTCCAGAAGAAGGAAACCAACTGCTACAGGATGATGATTGAGAAATAAAAACCTTCATTTTTACATTTTTCACGGCATGAGACTCTCGTTTCATGCCGTTTTTTGTGTATCAAACCCCTTATGCCAGACATTTTGCCTATTCCTTTTCATCTTTTCTCGGTATTGCCCCATTTTCACACTCCCCGTACCTTTGCAGTGTCTTAAACAAGGGTGTTTTAGACAGTAAATAGTTTTAGTTGTTTTATGATTATTCACTTGTTCGCCCAAAGCAAACTGTGATGATTGGAAAGTTTGTTTTTGCCATAAGAAAAAAGAACAGTTTTATAAATACAGCAACGTTTAATGAACAACCGATTATGAAAAAATACATCACAGCTTTGGGCAAACAAGAGGATAGTCGAAATGATAAGAAAAACAAAAAAGATGGTTAATAATGGAGCTGTTGAAAGAGGTAAGGAGCGACGGAAGATTACTTGGAGAGGATGGCATAAATGGGCTAAAAGGGACTATCGCATACGGCGACAACTTGTTGATGTGGGGACAAGCTGGAATATGGAAAACAGATTCCACTTTCTCAGTATGGAATGATTTCAACGATGGCATCACAGAAGGCATAGACAATCGCAAAATCACGAATATCGTGATCTGTGGCGACGGCACGATGTTCTGCTCTGGTCTTTTCGAGGCATACATCTATAATATAGAATCAAATCGATGGAATACAGTTGAACTGCCAAGCAATGACGAAAGGATCAGCGACGTCGCCTTACGAGGATCGGACACAGTAGCCAGGAGACGTCGCTCAACATGAATGGTTTTGGTGGTAACGCAGTGCTCTTCCTTGTGGATGGAGAACGTCTGGCAGGTGAGACAATGGACAACACCGACTACAACCGTCTGGATTTGGACAACGTGGGTAGAATCGAAATCGTGAAGGGTGCGTCGTCGGCATTATATGGAAGCAACGCTGTAGGAGGTGTCATCAATATCATAAGCAGGGAAAGTTCCGAACCGTGGACTGCAAATATCAACTCACGCTACAACAGCATGGGTAATGAGTGGAGAGATGGAGCCAGCGTCTCATTTAATGTGAAGAAATGGAACAGCCAGACCAGTTACCAACGTACAAAAATAGACAATATCAATTTGCCTACAGATGAACCGTCGGCTTTGGAACAAGCTCAGGCTATTCTCGACGGAAGAGAATTACCTGCGACGAAATCAAAATTGAGCCGACTTTATGGAAACAGAAACCACAACATCAAGGAGAGACTCGTTTTTACCCCCAATGAACATTTGAAATTTACAGCTCGTGGAGGCTATTTCTACCGTGAGAATTACCGTGACACATACGAATATCATTTTCATGGCTACAGCGGTGGACTAAAAGCTGCCTACGACTGGAAGAATGGTCGTAATTTGGAAGCGTCGTACAGCTACGACAAATACGATAAGGCTAATTATCAGCCAGATGGCACACGCACCCACGACCACGACTACAACAACACACAAAATGTGGCTCATCTGCTCTACAATCAGGAGTTTGGAAAAAATGTCTTGACTCTTGGTTCTGATTTCATGCACGACTATTTGTCGACCTACCAATTCCTCGACAATACGGAGCACGAGCAAAACAACTGGGATATCTTCGCTCAGTTTGACTACAACCCAACCAAACGATTAAACTTCATTGGTAGTGTGCGTCACGACTACTTCTCAGCCTCTCAAAAACAGGCAACCACAGCCCGTTTGGCAGCGATGTACAAATGGAACAAAGTGTCGCTTCGAGCAAGTTATGCCGGAGGATTCCGTGCCCCTACCCTTAAAGAGATGTATATGCAGTTCGACATGGGAAATATGGGCTATATCATCTGCGGAAATCCCGATCTCGACCCAGAGAAAAGCAACAATTTCAATCTTGCGTTCGAGCACAACGGGCGTCTCGACAACGATAATATCTTCGACGGTTCTTACAACATCACTCTAATGGGCTACTGCAACATCTTCGACAAACGAGTAAGCTCAATCAGCAAATACTGGGTGGAGGACGAGACATACGAGAGAGGCGGTTACCAAGTGGATTATCATGATCCATCCATCAGTTATGATGCCGACAAGGACTCTTATTCCTACGTCGACGCCAATGGTGTCACTCGCAGAGCATTGACCAGCTCACTATACAGCAATGAGGATGGAGTGACTGTGACCGGAGCCGACCTATCCATGCAGTATAAATTGAAATGTGGATTTGGGATCAAGTATAGTTATGCCTACACCCATACCGACGGTGCTAATATAGGCAGCTACTTCACTCAGCCTCGCAACCATTCTATGACGTGGCGTGTGGACTACGACCATCAGTTTACTGACAACTATGGATTTAACATAGGTTTGAGCGGACGCATGCAAGGTAAACCTCAAAAGGAAACCGAAGACGCTGATCCAGGCTACACACTATGGAAACTGATGCTTCAGCAACGAATATGCAAAGGAGTCAAGGTGAATTTCACCGTCGACAACCTCTTCAACTTTATTCCGAAATTCTACGGTTACAGTTCACCTATGACCACAGGACGCAACTACAGCGTAGGTGCATCATTAGATATCGACCGTTTAATCAAAAAGAAAGATGAAATACAAAAGTAGAATTAAACAAATTGTGTTACCTGCATTGGCAGCCATCCTTGTGGTGGTTGCCCTTGTAAGTGTCTATCGCACTTGGTTTTCAAGTACGAAAGTGGCATTTATCAACTACCAGGCTCTACAGCTTGGAGTAATCAACAAAGCCAACGACAATCCAATGATTGATATCGAGGAGCTGCCACTGGAAAAAGTGAATGAGATTGAGAAATATGATATGGTTTTCATCAATGGCATGGGGCTCCGCATCACAGAAGAGCAGCGAGACCATATTGAGATGGCTGCACTGTTGGGCCACCCTATCCTCACCACTATGGCCACTAATCCTGCCAATGCAATCGTAGGTGTGGACAGCACAACAGCCGATACTCTCAAAGCCTATCTGAATGGAGCAAGCCGAGTGAACTATCGCTCAATGCTCAATTATGTCCGTACCAACGTCGACGGGAAAATAATATGCAAAGGAGAGATCGATTCCGTCGTTCCTCAACGTCGCTATCTTTTGATCCATTCCAATCTCGACAATCCCGACGATGAAGAGGTGGGATTCCAAAGTGTGGCTGAATATGAGTCGTATCTCGGCAAACACAATATCAACCTCAATGGCAGTCATATCATCTTGACAGGAGCCATGGGTTCACCGTATGAACTTTGTGCTGCTCTTGAAAAAGCCGGTCACACAGCATATATTCTGCCAAGCGTCAACGCCCAAGCCGACATGGATATTCTCGACAGCATCGCACCATCAGCAATTGTCAATTTTGCTCACGGACGTATGGGCGACGCAATGGTTAGATATCTTGAACATACTAATATTCCTCTATTCTGTCCGCTTAATGTCAACACTCTCACAGAAGAGTGGATGGCAGACAAACAGGGAATGCAAGGCGGATTCCTATCCCAAAGTTTGGTTGTGCCCGAGGTCGACGGTGCAATCCGTCCCTACGTGCTTTTTGCCCAACGTATGAACGACGACGGACTTCGTGAGGTTTATGCTATTCCAGACAGATTGGAAACATTCGTCAAGACTATCCAAGGCTACATAAATCTGAAGCAAAAGAAGAACAGTGAGAAGAAGATTGCCATCGTCTATTTTGGCAATCCACTCCAAAATACACTTTCCGCCGCAGGTTTGGAAGGCATCCCGTCGCTCTACAACCTTTTGAAGAGACTTAAATCAGAAGGCTATCGCGTCGACAATCTTCCAGCAAGAGTGGAAGATTTCCGTTTGAGCCAACAAGACTACGGAAATATCCAAATTATGCCACAACCGATGGCAGGAGAAGGATCAGACACGTTTGCCATCGTTCACGGCACTGGCAAAGAGCCAACTCTACAATTCCAAGAAACATATCGTTGGATCCGTGATGAGTTCCAAGCCGACGCGTTGATCCACTTCGGCACACACGGAGGTTTGGAATACACTCCACGCAAACAGGTGGCATTGTCGAGTGAGGATTGGCCAGACAAGATGGTCGGACATCTGCCTCATTTCTACATCTACACCATAGGCAATGTAGGAGAGGCATTGATTGCTAAACGACGCACGTATGCCGGAATACAAAGCCATCTAACGGCTCCGTTTATGGAGAGTGAACTTCGCAATCAATACAAGGATTTGAATTCTGCTCTTGAGCAATACGGAGCCAAGCCATCAGAAGAGAATGCTAACAAAGTAAAGAAAATTGCTGTGGAGATGGGCATCCATCGTGATTTGCGTTTGGATTCGAGCATCGTTTCCATCTGGAATGAACAGGAGATTGCCCGCGTCGAGCAGTTTGCAGAGGAGATCATAAACGAAAAGATGACAGGCCAGTTATACACCTTAGGTGAGCCTTACGAAGATATTCGCATCACATCATCAGTTATCGCTATGGCAACCGACCCGATCGCATACAGTCTGTTGGCATTGGACAAACAGATGGGACGAGTGGCAGACGACGTGGAGAAGCATCAATCTCGTTTTAGCAGACAATACCTGCAACCGGCCCGCACGCTTGTCAACCAAATACTTAAAGGCGATGTGAAAGCCGACGACGCATTGGTTTGCAGATTGGCACACATCACGTCGGAGCAACTTGCCAAAGCAAGAAAAATAGAGGATGACACCAAGCCAATGGATATGATGGCGATGATGCGGATGATGGGATCTATGAAGAAAAAGGCAAAACCCGCCCCCGTTGTCGACAACATATCGTCGACAATGGATTCCGCCAAGATTGCAAAGATGAAAGAGGCTGGCAAAGATATGGATCCACGCAAAGCTTTGGCTATGGCGAAAATGATGGGAGCCCCTGCGTCTGCACTTAAAAAGATGGCCATCGCAATGGGATTAAAGAGTGACGACGAAGGGAATGGTAAGAGTATGGAGGAGATGATAGAGCAGTTTTTGCCTCATTACACCGAAGCTGAGAAAAACGAAAGTCGTGCCATAATGGAGGTTTGCCACACAATCGAAAACGTAACAAACTACCGTAGTGGACTACTTTCCGCTCCTGAGCAAGAGATGAAATCACTGTTGAATGCCTTGAACGGAGGCTATACAGCTCCGTCGACTGGAGGTGATGTGGTGAGCAATCCACGCACATTGCCAACAGGACGAAATCTCTACGGAGTGAATGCCGAAAATACACCAAGTGCCAAAGCTTGGGAGAGAGGTAAAGAATTGGCAGAAAGCACAATCCAGATGTATCGCAAGGCTCATCACGACAGCATACCACGCAAAGTAAGTTTCACTCTGTGGAGCTCGGAATTTATTGAGACCGAAGGTGCTTCCATAGCTCAGATTTTCTATTTACTTGGAATCGAGCCCATCCGTGATGCGTTCGGTCGTGTCACTGATATCAGACTCATTCCAAGCGAGCAACTTGGACGTCCTCGCATCGACGTGGTGGTGCAGACATCCGGCCAGCTACGAGACTTGGCAGCCTCACGTCTCTATCTCATCAACCGTGCTGTGACGATGGCAGCCGCAGCCAAAGACGATAAGTTTGAGAATCAGGTGGCAGCCGGTGTTCTCGAATCTGAACAATATCTGACATCACAAGGGATATCCCCGAAGGAGGCTCGTGAGATGGCATCATTCAGAGTGTTTGGAGGTGTGAATGGCAATTACGGCACAGGCATACAAGGTATGGTGCAGAGCCAAGGTGGATGGCAGAACACAAGTGAGATAGCCGACGTCTATATGAATAATATGGGAGCATTCTATGGCAGCGTCGACGGTTGGGAACGCTACAGCAAAGAGGCTTTCGCCGCCGCGCTAACTCGCACTGATGTGGTGACACAACCACGTCAATCCAACACTTGGGGTGCTCTTTCGCTCGACCATGTTTACGAATTTATGGGAGGAATCAATCTTGCCGTCACTGAGGTCACTGGCAAAGAACCAGATGCCTATATGGCAGACTATCGCAACCGTAACCATAATCGTATGCAGGAGTTGAAAGAGGCTGTTGGCGTGGAGAGCCGCTCCACGATCTTCAATCCGACATACATCAAAGAGAAGATGAAAGGAGGAGCCTCATCAGCCGCTGGATTTGCGGAAATCATACAAAACACCTACGGCTGGAGCGTGACACGTCATTCCACAATCGACCCTCAGATGTGGGATGAAATCTATGCCGTCTACGTGGATGACAAATTCAAACTCGGCATCGACCAGTTTATAAGCCAACAAAATCCTGCCGCTATGGAGCAGATGGCGACGTCGATGCTCCAGGCTGCGGACAAAGGTTATTTCCACGCCACTGACGCACAAAAGCAACAGTTGGGCAAAATCCAACAACAAGCTCGCGACAAACAACTTGAACAGCAACAGCATTTCTCCCAGCAGAATGAGCAGGAGCAGAAATCTGGCACCGTCTTAAAGAAAGAGACGCTGATGGATTCTGCTGAGACATCAACCACACTCGTCACAACATCGGTAGTGATCGGCATAGCCATCGTGGTGCTGATTATCATACTTGTCGTGGTGCGCAAACGTCGTAAAGCAGAGGAAGAGTGATATGGAGACAATAGTTCTTGTTCTGATGGTGCTGGTGTTTCTCAACACCTGGATAAAACTGACCTTTCTAAAGTGGTGGCAAGTGGCAGTTGTAACTGCCGCATGCTCCATCTTTGTGGGGATGACGTGGGAATGGGCAATCCAGCAGAGCAGAAATGAGATACAGGCGTGGCTGGCAAACCAACCATTGATGCTTGATGTGAGTGTGGTGCTTACGATTGAAGTGTTCTGGCAAATCGCCTACTGCATTCTATCTGGAAGGATGTTGTATGGCGAGCCGATGCGACGTCGCACTATCTGGACCTACCGCATTCTACGCTTCTTTCCAGGCATACTTGTTTTCCCCGTCCTATTCTACGCTTTGGTGCAAACCATCTACGCCTTCCCCGGCGTCGACTTCGCTATAATCGCATGGACATTAGCAGGAGTTATCGGAATAATAATGCCGACGGGAGCATGGGGATTACGTTGGCTCATACCGGAGAAAGATTTGCGTCTGGAGGTGCTATTCCTACTATCCACACTGATTCTCATTCTTGGCGTCGTCGCCACAGTGAACGGCACTACCACCTTCCACGGTTCAGATCCGATAGAATGGCTTGCGTTGGCAACATTCTTCATTCTCGCCGTCGTCTGCGGCATCATTGGCTGGCTTAGGTATAACCATAAATAATCAATAAAACCGACACCAAAATTTTGTCAGTTTGCAACTGACAAAATTTTGGAATCGGCTACCAATCCGTTGGCTAAGTCCTCCGGACTATGGGCCAGCGGACCTTGCACATAGTGATTGGTAGCCGATTCCTGTGCAACAGGTGTCGGAAAATAAAGTAGCCGATTCTTGCGCAGCAGGTGTCGGAATCAAAAAGTAAAAATAAAAATTATATAACAATGGAAATTATCAGCGATATTCTCTACTGGATTTCAACAGGCTTATTAGTGCCTGTCATCATCATTTTGATTCTTCTTTTCATCCGATCACTCCTTCTCATCGGAAGTTTCTTCGGACAATACCTTGCCATTCACAAATCTGCTACACAAGTGAGAAAGGCGTTGACTGGAGTGACGAGGGAAAATGTCGACGCAGTGATTGAGCGTCTGCCAAAGAAGAGCGACATGCTCGTCAACCGATATATCAAAGCCATCATTGAAGCCAAAGATGAGCCGGCTGAAATCCAACGTCTGTTGGCAGAGTACGAGATTGAGGCAGACAAAGATCTGACCACTTCCAAGATGCTTGCCAAACTTGGCCCTATGATGGGATTGATGGGAACGTTGATACCAATGGGACCAGCATTAGCAGGTTTGGCATCAGGAGATATAGATTCGATGGCACGCAATATGCAGGTGGCTTTCGCGACAACCGTCACTGGACTTGTAGCCGCAGCCATCGGATACGTCACTCAGCAAATCAAACAACGTTGGTATCTGCAGGATATAACAAACTTGGAATATTTGTATGAGATTCTAAAAAAATAATCGTAGAAAAGATGAGACACAATCTATTAAAGAATCAAGAAGAGGACGACCCAATGTCAACGGTATCCAACCTCTTCGACGTCGCTATGGTATTCGCAGTGGCACTTATGGTGGCATTGGTCACACGATTCAATATGACAGAGATGTTCAGCCAAGATGATTTCACGATGATCAAGAATCCAGGTAAAGAGAATATGGAGATCATAACCAAAGAGGGATCACAAATCAACAAGTATACTCCAAGTGAAGACCAATCACAGTCGGAAGGCAAACGAGGCAAAAAAGTCGGCATCGCCTACGAACTGGAAAACGGAGAAATCATCTACGTACCAGAATAACAAAAAACTCCCGTGCGACCTTCATCACACGGGAGTTGTATTTAGATCTCTTAAGCTAATTATTTGATATAGCATTTTGAGACAGTACCGTCTTCACCAACCACGATATTTATACCCTTCTGCAAACAAGACTGATGTATTCCGTTTATCGAATAGATTCTCAACGGAGATTGCACACATGCCTGTGCCACCTGTTTGCATCCAGTATCAACTGAAAATCCTTCAAGCATTACTGAACGCAAATAGTCAAGATCCACTGCTTCGACACCTACACTTAACAAATAGTTGTAAAAACATCTGGCAAGGTCGTTTTCTGGTCCAAACTCACGGATATAAGGAATCACCTTGTCAAAACCATATGTCTCCGAACCACGAGGTCTGTCATTGCCAGAGAATGTAGACAATTCATAATCACGACAAAGATCAAGCTCACTCATACCTAACACTCCTCCAACAAGAAAAGAGAATGTGCCACAACGGTCGCACCCAATCGCGCAATGCCAATCAACATTCTTTCCTTCACGCAATCGCGCCACCACCCATTTCATATCATTTGCATATACGAAACCATAATTAGCAAGGCCCTTGTAATATGACGAATTGTCGTATTTTTGATAATCAACATCATAGCCCAAAGGAGAATGTGACAACCTTGATTCCTCTCGTAAATCAAGTTCAGCCTTTACCTTAAGGTTGTCTTTAAAGTCATGTATTCCCGTTTTGGTGACACCTTCAAACTTACCGCTTCGATAAAGCCTTCCATAACGAATAGGCTTTCCAAACTGGGTCATCCAGCCTCCCATGTCTCTGACGTTGCGGCATCCATCCACACGTATCATTCTCACTTGACCAACAGTACGAAACGCTCCACTCGCAACCTCAGCCACTGTTTTGTCCACATGCGTCTCCTCTACCTTATAATAATATGTCCTGTCAGGAATCATGTTGCAAATAGTATAGTTGTCGGCAAGCAAAGAGGCAGGATAAAATGTGACGCTGTCTGAAAAATTTTCATTCTCACTTACAGTTATGCAGATTCCTGCTATCTCAGAGACAGACGCACCAGGCGTCCACTTTACCACCTTACCATTAGGATAATCTCGGTCTGACTCCCAATATTCAGGTGTGTTGTAGTCAAGAATGACGCTTGTGTTGTAATCGGTATCATAATAATAAGTGCTGTCGGCCATATAAGCCTGCACTGCCGGATTCTCAATGTTGACAATCTCAATCGACGGAATTGTATCGACTATTACAGTATCGACTATCACCGTGTCTACTGGAATTGTGTCCATTGGAAGTGTGTCGACTATGATTGTGTCCAACGGCAAAGAATCCATTGGAAGTGTATCGACTATGATTGTGTCCAACGGTAGTGAATCTAAAGGAAGGCTGTCCAATGAAACCGAATCCTCAGGAATAGAATCCTCAGGAAAAGTATCAATCGGAGGCGTCACTTCATTTTGGGACCAAACCAGACCAACAATAAATAAGAATGCAATAAGAATTCTAAATTTCATTTCTAAACTCTAAAGTATTCTATTGTAATAAATCACGTTTGCAAAAATACAGTATTTTGTCATGTATAACACAATAAAACTGACAAATCATTCAAATAATTGCATATATACCGTATATTTGAGTATTTTTGTTTGAGAAATTAAGTGGGGCAACAGACTCTTCCAAACTTGATTGCAGACAAACATATCAAAAAACGAGGCCACAACAATAATGAATAAATTCACCATACAGCAACTCCAGCAGATGCGCGAATCCGAAGACCGTGTTGAGTTCAAGGCGGGCGAAGGTGGCAACGTTTCTTACGATGGTCGAGGCAAGACCAATCCAAAGGATCGTCGCCGCTGCATCCTTGGCTATGTCATAGCCCTTTGTAACGAAGGAGGCGGTCGCTTGGTCATAGGTATGCATGACAACTATCCGCATCGTGTTACCGGCACTCGCCAGGCACAAGATGCAATCGGACAACTGGAGTCGGACATCTATCGCGACACAACTATTCGCCCAGAGATATACGAACTCTACGACGAAGAGAGACGTCGTGTGCTGGTGATTGAGGTTCCTTCGCGTCCTATCGGCAAGGTCTTCAAATTTGAAGATGTGCCATTGATGCGTGTTGGCGAAGAGCTCAAGCCAATGTCTGATGCCATGTATCTCAAGATATTGCAGGAGTCAGAGCCAGACTTTTCAGAGAAGATCTGCGAAGGACTTACCCTTGAAGACCTTGATGAAGAGGCCATCCGTGTGATGAAACAAGGCTATGCTCAACGTTGGAACAAACCAGAATTCGTAAGCACACCAACTTTGCAAGTGCTCCATGATTTCGCCCTCATGAATAAGGATGGTCAGCTGACCAATGCTGCCCTTATCCTTCTTGGCAAGTCGGAAGCTATTCGCAAGCATTTGTATTGCAACCGAGTGACTGTTGAGTACCGCCTATATCACTCTATGATAGAATACACTGCACGTCAGGAATTCCAAGAACCACTTGTGCTGATGGTAGATTCTGTGTGGAACTACATCAACCAACCTGCCAGTAACCCATTACAACACTACAATGACGGATTCCGCATTGGTGACATTCCTGCGTTTAATCGAGAAGTAGTACGAGAGGCAATCCTCAATGCCTGTTGCCATCGCGTGATGTATATCCAGAGCGATGTGGTTATCAAACAGTACCCCGACCAACTTATCATCACCAATGCTGGAGGTTTCCCAGTTGGTGTTGATGTTGACAATATCCTTACAGTCAACAGTATGCCACGTTGCAAACTCATCACCGAGGTATTGCAGAAAGCAGGGTTCATCGAGAAGAGCGGACAGGGTGTTGATAAGATGTTCTACCATTGCCTAATGGATGGCAAACGTCTGCCAGATTATTCATTGACAGACGATTGGCAGGTATGCTTACGACTCCCTGGCGAAATCAAGTACCCTGCCTTCATGCTCTATGCACGAGAGTTGCAGAACTCCAGACTTGCAAACAACAAACTCAACGTATTTGACCTTCTTGCCCTCTTCCGTGCTTCACAAGGCGAAAGTCAACGCCATACAGATGAGGTAACACTACGCAAACTTATCGACGAAGGATTACTCATCTCAGCACAAGATGGCTACAATCTTTCAGAGAGGTATTATGAGATCGCCAAGAATGTTGGAACTGTCGAAAATACTCAGAAGAATGATACTGTAAATGTCCCTGTAAATGATACGGTAAAACTATCGCAACTTACTGAAAGACAACGCAAGATTTACGAGATAATCAAAAATAGCACAGTAAATGACACGGTAAATGTCCCTGTAAATGTCCCTGTAAAATCGGCAGAACGCATGTTGGAAATTGTACGCCGAATGCCGGGAATTAATCGTATTGCTCTGGCGCGAGAGATGGATGTGAGCGTTAAAACGATTGGCCGATACGCGTCGATGCTAAAAGATAAAATTAGATTCGTTGGCGCGGACAAGACCGGCGGGTATTACGTCGTATGAAGCTGCTGATTGAGGGTTATTCGTATCGGCCGGAGGATGTCAAAGGTGTCCTTCCGGACGATACTTTGTGGACGCCTGACAAGAAGATCCGAATCGAGAATGTCGGCTACTTCCACAATCCGAAGTGCAAGGATTTCGTGTTCTTCCTGCCGAAGGTCCTGCTCGAACCGCGTACGATTGACGGCAAGGAAGTTGATCGCGTATTCTGCTCGAAGGTGAATCCCGATGGATTTGCTCCGGAGGAAATTCTCAATCCCGAGCAGCTGAAGGTGTCTGACGGACGCAAGTTGGCCGATGAAGAGAAGTCGTTCCTCTACGAATTCGCCGTCTGGATTTATCGCGCCATTGCTCGCTTCGATGAGACCCATAAGGGCTCGGATATCATCAACAAGCGCTCCGAAACGCAAGCGGGCTCGTTCAAGCGTCGGTACGTCACGAACACGCTCCTCGACGTCATCTTGGCGCTTCGACGCTTTGCACGCGACAATCAGGATTACTTCCTTTTCAAGATCAAGGAGAAACACTCCGGCGCGAACAAGATCAACTGGACGCGCACAATTTCTAAATCTGCCGCGATTCTTGCGAATGGGCGCCCCGTCTATCTCGATCCGCGCAACAAAAAGCGAATGATCGATTTTGATGAAGAGCTTCTTGTCATTTTCTATTCGATCCTCAACTACGTTAACACGAAATTCGGCTTCCATGTCCAAATCAACGCGGGATATGAGTTGATTGCCGGTGAGAAGTTCGAGCGGTATCTCGCCGGGTACGGATGCGCACGCCTTCGTCAGATCAAATACAAGTATTTCTCCGACCGCGATCTCGCGCTCTGGGAGCTGTGCTTTGCCTTCTTCGACAAGGCACATCAGGCGAATGTCGTGAGTGATCGCGAGGAGTACTTGCTGGCGAAGGACTTCAACATCATTTTCGAGTCGATCATCGACGATCTCATTGGTGATGGTGAAGTCGCCGCGTTCAAGGAGATGAAAGACGGCAAGGAGATTGACCATCTTTATCTGGACGAGAGCCTGACGACGCGCGGCGGATCGAAAGGTAAGACATTCTATATCGCCGACTCGAAGTATTACAAGCTCGGCAATGCCCTGGGTGATGAGAGCGTCTACAAGCAGTTTACTTACGCCAAGAACATGCTGCAGCTTGATCTTAATCTCTTCCTTAACGGAAACGCGGCAAGTGACAAGGTTAAGGATCGGCGGAAACCGTTTGAAGACGTTGGGCTGTTGCGCGATCCGGTGACTGAAGGCTACGATGTGATTCCGAACTTCTTCATCAGTGCAACACTCGATAAGGAATTTAGCTACGACAAGCCAAAATTGGAGCTGCATACGAACGGGCAGAACGGTGAATATCGTAACGTCCATTTCGAGAATCGACTCTTTGATCGCGATACGCTGATCCTCTCGCACTATGATGTGAACTTCCTCTATGTGCTGAGACTCTATGCCCAAAATGACAATGGTCTTAAGAAGCGGTGGCGTGAGACGGTTCGCGAGGAGTTTAGAAACCGCATCCGTGGCGTTCTCAAGGACCGATTCCTCTTCTATGCCATGATGCCCCATGGCGACACGGCTTCGGGAGAACGGTTCTTGCGTGATAACTTCCGAAAGACACTCGGCAAAGTCTATTCGCCTTATCAGCCCGTAAACGGCAAGGCCGTCTATTCTTTGGCGTTGGAAGATCCGGATAAACTGCTCGATGACAGGACGCTCTCCCCTGCAGGTCTTGCGGAGAAGAAGGCGCGTCTTGCGGCCGAAAAGAGCGACGTGATCGAACTCTTGAAGACGGCGTTTTATGTTGTGCCATGCCAGTTGGGGCAGGATCCAAGTTCCGATCTCCAGGCCGAGGCGGCGGCGCATCCGGTCGCAGGCGGCTCTTCCGATATCTCGACCTTCTTGCGAGATGTGCCGATTGTGGGAATTCAGAATGCGGCCGTGCGATCCCATTTCTATCCCGCGCCGATTGAGTCTACGAAAACGCCTCGAATCATCCGTTGGATTTTGCTTTCGCTCTCCAATCATGCGCCGCGTATGCTGCGTGTTCGGGAGAATGGTTACATGGGTGGCGAATGGACCGGGGATCAAATCAAGCATACTCACGCCGAGTTTTCGCAAGTCGCATTCCCTGACGGACAAAAATATCATGTCTGGGAAGTAGACGAGGTTTAGTCTTGCGCATTTGAAAAACGTCAAGATCGGAATGAGAGTCATGAAGAATTCTTTTGAAGGCGTTGTCAGGTGTTTGCTGATGGGTGCGTTCTGCTTGGGTATGCTTTCGGCGAACGGCGCCGAGGCGGACGTCGAGGGGCGGCCCTACGAATTCGTCTGGGCGAACCGCGTGGCGGATGACCGGCCGGTTCTGCTGCCGTTGACGGATGCCGAAGGGTGGACCGTCGACTGCCGGAACGCCGTGGCGCGGTTTGAACAGACGACCGAGCATCGGCTGTTCGGTCCGGGCGTGGCGCGGCTCGTCTATCGGGCGACGGGAAAATCGCCGCTGATCACGCTGCGTCCGCCCGCGCCCGTGGCGATCACGGGGGCGTTCGATACGGTGAGTCTCTGGATCTACGGGAACAACGTCTCGTATACACATGACAAGTCGACGCCGCCGGTGACGGTGACGGCCCAGTTCGCGGACGCGAAGGGCAGGGCGTTTTCGCTGTCGTTGCAGACGGTTCACCATCTCGAGTGGTTTCTGGTGCAGAAGCGTCTGCCGGCGGATCTTCGGGACCGGGCGGCCGCAGGCGGCTGTTCGTTCACGGGCTTCACCGTGACGGGCGGCACGAACGAGAAGGACCGTCAGATCGAGCTGACGAGTTTCGCCGCCTATCGCGAGGACTTGAAGCCGCTCGCATTCGCGGCGCGTCCGAAGCGCCCGAACCGCGTCTTCCCCGACGCGCCCGCAGGCGTGAATACGGGAGCCGGCGAACTGTCCTTCCCGAACCGCGCGCTGGGCGTGGTGCCGCAGCCGGTCGCGACGGATGTCGAATTCCGTCTGCCGTCCTCGAATGTGGACTGGGATGATCTCGCGGTCCGTGTGAAGGGCGGCGCTTGGTGCCGCTTCGCCGAGGGGGCGGGCGTCTATTCGGTGACGACGCAGGGACCGCGGCGCGTGATGCGCGCGGACGTAAAGGTGCGGTGGCATGTCGAGGGACAGTCCCTCGTCGCGGACATCCAGGGACCTGCCGACATCGCCGAGGTCCGGTTTGGCGCATTGGCCGACTTCCCCGCCGCGAAGCTGTTCACGGTGCCGTATCTCTCCTACAGCATGACGGGGGCGGTCAACCGTCCGTGGCTTGCGGTTCTCGACTTTGCGGGGACGCCGTACTTCTGCTCGGCGACGATGGACTGGACGCAGTCGAACGCGACGGCGCCCTGGTGCGAGGCGATGCGGTTCGACGGTTTGCCGTCGGTGCACGGCGGCGTCCGCTACGAGGCGAAGACGGACGGCACGCGCAATCCCTGCTTTGAGCGGTTCGTGTGGTCCTTCGCGCCGCAGATGGCGGACGTGTTGCCCGTCATCCCCAATCCGCCCTCACCGCATCGGAACCTGACGGCCGAGTACCAGTGGTGCCATATGGGCGCCCAGAAGAACCGCCAGAAGGACAAGGACTATTGGCGCAACCGCCGGCGGCGCGGGCTCGCGAAGGTCTTCATCGGCGACCACGAGGTCTGCATGCGCGACGGGAACGAGAGTTTCACGTTCCGGACGAAGGCCGCGCCGGGGAAGGGCGGCGACGAGGGCATGCGCGACTTCACGCGCTACATGATCGACGACCTCGGCTATCTCTATGGCCCTTACAACAACTATACCGACTTCGCGCCGGTCAACGAATACTGGCATGCCGACCATATGACGCGGCAGGCGAACGGTGATCTGTTGCCGGCCTGGAACCGCTGCTATGCGCCGAAACCGACCTGGTCGGTGGAGATGTGCGAGAAGATCGTGCCCGTCCTTCAGGAAAAGTTCCGCTTCAATTCGGGCTACTGCGACGTCCATACCTGCGTCTCGCCCTGGGGCCGCTGCGACTACGATGCGCGTGTGCCAGGGGGCGGCACCTTCGCGGGGACGTTCTACGCGTACGGCGAACTGCTCCAGCTTCAGCGGAAGTTCTGGACGGGCCCAGTCTACTCCGAGGGGGGCGTCCACTTCCTCTACTGCGGCCTCGACGACGGCAACTTCGCGCAGGACCAGGGGTATGGCCTCGACCAGAACCCGTGGATCGTCGACTTCGACCTCCTTCGCATGCATCCGCTCGCGAACAATTTCGGCATGGGCTATCCGCGGATGTTCTACTCGGACCCCAATTTCGTCAAGACGCCGCATTGGCAGGACCGGTTCCTGGCGGCGACGCTCGCCTTTGGCCATGTTGGCTACTTCATGACGGGGCGTCCCGACGACGAGGAGTTCGGCTACTGGATGGTGCAGCCGCTCCAGTGCCACTACGCGAAGGCCGACGTGGCGACGATTGCGTATGCGGACGCGAAGGGGAATCTTCTGCCGTCCGCCCAGGGGTTGGCGTCGGGAGCCTGCCAGCGGTCTCAGGTTGCGGTGGCCTACAAGGACGGCACACGGGTTTTCGCCAACGGCAGCGCCGAGGGCGAAGGGTGGCTTCTGGAACGGAACGGGATGCGCTTTGCGATTCCCGCGAACGGCTGGCTGGGGATGTCCGGCGACGGAAGCGTCATTTCGATCAGCGCACTCACGCGGACGACGAATTCCGCCCCCGTGCGCGTGGATGCCTGTGTGTCGTCCGAATCGGTCTATGTCAACGGACGCGGTCATTTCTTCGATTCCGCCTTCGGGGCAACCGACGGATGTCTGATTCGTCTGCGGGAAGGCGATGGAACAGAGGAAGTCTTCGTGCGCCACACGAGGGAGGTCCTGCTGCCCTATGCCGCATCGAAAATCGTGATGCGGAGTGAAAAAGGAGACGAAATCGGCTCGGCTGCATTTACGGTCGAGGGGAGTCGGACGCGTCTCGTCGTCTCGCCGAAGGCATTCTCCCATCGGGTGACATACGCCGCAGACGTTCCGTTCGCTCCGCGACGGGACAGCCTTCTCAAGGCTTTTGCGATGCCCCAGACGTGGAAATTCCCGAAGCTTCCCACAAAGCATGTCCCGTTTACGCTGCCGCGGCTTTCCGTCACGGGCATGGCGTACCGTGGTCAGCCGGAGACTCCAATCACGCCCGAGAGTGGGGCCGTGGTGGGGCGTCCCCACGAACCGGTCGCGGGCGAAGTGAAGAAGGGGAGCATCTTCATGCATCCGCCGTACCGGGGCGGAACGGGCTACACGTTCCAGCGCTGGCGTCTCGACCTGCCGAAGGAACCGCTCGTCTTCACGGCGTCCGTCGGCAAGATCGACCGCTCCTCGCGCGGCGACGGCACGCTTTATCGGATTCTCGTGGAGGATGCGGAGGGGCGGCGGACGGTCCTGGCGGAGCTCCAGACGAACGAACACCGCTGGTCGAAGCTCACGGCCGACCTCTCTCCGTGGGCGGGACGCACGGTCTTTCTGATGCTTGTCGCCGACGCCGGCCCCGCCAACAACACCGAGGCGGACCATTCGACCTGGGCCGACCTCGAATTCCGTCCGCGTAACTGACGTCCGGGTGACCGTTGCAGAGGTGACGGTGGAATGGCGGAGTGGTGAAACTGGGGGAGGGGGACGCGCTCCGTCGCGTCCGCCCCGTCCGTGGCGTCCCTGGTCGTCAGTAGAGGACCTTCCGCCCGGGGGGCCTTCCGCCCGGGGACCTTCCGCCCGGGGGCCGGTCACTCCGTGACCGGCAAGGAACCGCTCTTGAACCGCTCTTGTCGGTCACGGAG
>JAZLKZ010000090.1:0-21894 GCA_045597845.1 Bacteroidales bacterium
TGGCAAAGACTTCGTCAACGAGAGCGAACAGTGGGCACAGCTCGCAGTGCAAGGTCCCAACGCCCTCAAGGCTATGCAGAAACTCACCAGCGAGAACATTGTGGACATGGAGTACTACACCTTCAAGATCCTCACCTTCGCCGGTATCGACAACATCATCCTCTCCACAACGGGATACACTGGAGCCGGTGGATGCGAGATCTACATCCCCAAGGAAAAAGCCATCGAGGTATGGAACGCCGTCTTTGAGGCAGGTAAGGAATACGGCATCATGCCTGCAGGTTTGGGCTGCCGCGACACCCTACGTCTCGAAAAAGGCTTCGCTCTCTACGGACACGAGATGGATGACACAGTCAGTCCCCTTGAAGCCCCATTGGCATTCATCGTCAAACTGAAAGCCGAAAACAACAACTTCATCAACAAAGAACTCCTCCTTGCCCAGAAGGCAGCCGGATTCAAGCGTAAAGTAGTCGGATTCGAAATGATTGACCGTGGTATTGCTCGTAACGGCTACGAAGTTTGCGACGCCGAAGGCAACAAGATTGGCGAAGTACGCAGTGGTAGCCCCAGCCCCAGCACTGGCAAGAACATCGGTACAGCCCTCATCAAAGCCGAATATGCCAAATCCGGCACCGAAATCTACATCAAGGTTCGCGAAAAGCTCCTCAAAGCCATCACCGTTAAGATGCCATTCTACGAAGGATAATATCCGACATTAAGCATTAATAAGAAAAAAGGGGGTGCTGGTCACCCCCTTTTAACATATAATAATGTTTAACAATATTAAGAAGACAGATAAAAACGTGCAGATGATGTACGAAAAGGATAAGGCCACTGCCGAAAAGTAAAACTACAATCACCGATGGAAATCGTTGTCTCAATTCTACTCTTAGCCGCGGTGTTTTTCATTATCGTCCGTGCGATCCGTGCTGCCTTCATGGGGAAAGGTGCCTATGCTGAAGATAGGGTTGCACGACGATTGTCGCAATTGCCCGAAGAGTATCACATTTTCAACGACGTTTACATTCGAAATAATGGTAGCTCGGTGCAGATTGACCACGTTGTCATTTCGCGATATGGCGTTTTCGTGATAGAAACAAAAAACTACAAGGGGTGGGTGTATGGTTCGGAAGACATGGAACATTGGACGCAAAACATATATGGCCATAAATACCAATTCTATAACCCAATAAGACAGAACGCCTCTCATGTTGGCGCAATATGCAACCTTCTCCGCATCACGCGAGACAAAACAATTCCAATTGTCGTTTTCGCAGGAAGTGCGACTGTGCGTTGTTCGACAAATTGCCATGTTGTTTACTTGAGCCAGCTTCGCCGAGTGATTGACCAACATAAAAGCGTACTATTCAGCGACGACCAAGTTCTTCAAATGACAGGGAAACTCACCGGTGCACTTGTAACTGACAAAAACCGCCGTCACGAACACGTTCAAGAAGTGCAGCGACAAGTAGCTGCAAAAGAACAAATGGAGGCCAACGGCATTTGTCCCAGATGTCGCGGGCAATTGGTTGTTCGCAAAGGCCGATACGGACATTTCATCGGCTGTTCAAACTTTCCGAACTGCAAATACACGGCACAAATATGAACAAACATTTGATAAAAGAAAAAAAGACCCATTACAATCCCATTCAATTATGAAAATGGTCAAAAAGAGCATCGCGAAGCAGTTTTGAAATTAAACATGACAAAAAGAGACTTTTCAAACGCAAAAAATCAGCCACAAACAAAGCTGCATATATCATTCTGAGAAAAAAAAATCTTTATTTCATAAAAAATTCGTAAATTTACAACGTAATTATTTGGCATATACAATGACAAGAACACAGATTATCAACAAGAACCGCCATCTCTTCTGGTACACGCCCGAAGAAAAATTACAGGAAATCAGCGATTCGCTGCTGGTAGAACGTATTTTGAACGACGGCTCTCTATCTGACTATCACGACCTCATTTCCGCCCTTGGTGGCAAACATGTTGCCGAAGTGTTCTTCTCTGCCAAAGGCCGACAAAAGTTGAATTACTACCCAGAAATATACCACTTTTTCTCATTATTGTTGTCGAAGTATGTACAAGGAGATTCTGAGCGATAAGCAATTAGAGCTGCTGCCAACGATGGCAAAATTCCGCAGGGAATATTACCTTGTGGGAGGAACTGCCATCGCACTTCACCTCGGACATCGCCGCTCTATTGACTTCGACTTGTTCAAACCAACTGCCCTCAATCACAAAAAGAATCTTGATCGTATCACAGATTCCGGATGCTCCTATTTTGTGACACGCCGCGTAGCTGAGCAAATGAACTTGATTGTGAATGATGTAAAAGTGGCTTTCTTCCAGTACCCATTCCCCGTCCAACCTATTGAGAAATTCGAGTCCTACTTCCGTATGCCCTCACTACTACAGCTTGCAGCCATGAAGGCATACACTCTCGGACGCCGCTCAAAATGGAAAGATTATGTTGACCTCTTTTTTTTACTAAACGAACATTTCTCAATAGCCCAAATATCCGAATGTGCAACAAATCTTTTCGGCGATCTATATTCCGAGAAGATGTTTCGTGCCCAACTCTGCTATTTTGAGGATGTTGACTACACTGAAGAGGTTGATTACCTGACTCCCAATCCTCCCTCTAACGAGGAAATCCGTAATTCATTAACTGAAATAGTTCAACAAGGAATATAAGCGATTTATATTATTCTGAGAAAAAAAATCTATATTTCATAAAAATTTCGTAAATTTGTAACTTTCAAAAGAAGGCAAATTCCTTATATGAAAATACTATTACATCCAATAACAGCCTGATTCAATGAGCGAATATCAACACACGGGGCTGGCAGATGGTCGTTGGGCACAGATGTCCTTGGCGGAGCAGATGCTGAACATCGGCAGCGAGGTATCGCGTGCCAACCGATGGAAAAGCAAGGGCAACGTCGAGCAGTGCCACCGTGCCGCAGACCGCGCGCTGGAATTGCTTTCGCTAACCATAAACGCTCAACGTGGCAAGCACGATCTCGGAGAGTTCTGTCGTCTCTATGAGGTCCTGGCCGACTACTATTACGGGGAGAATGACTACCAGACCGATCCCGTCAAACTGCAACGAAGTTTCGATATTTTTTATACCGCAAAATAATCATTCATAAATAAAATTCACCATGAGTATTATCAAACCTTTTAAGGGCTTCCGCCCTCCCGTTGACATCGTTGAAAAGTTGGCTTCACGCCCCTACGATGTTTTGAATTCAGAAGAAGCTCGCAAAGAATGCGAAGGTAACCCCTATAGCCTGTTGCACGTCACCAAGGCTGAAATCGACTGTCCCGAAGGAATGAAGGACACCGATCCAGAGGTCTATTTGCAAGTCGTTAAGAACTACAACTCCTTCAAGGACTATGGCTGGCTCGTTCAGGACAAGGAAGAGAAGCTCTATATCTATGCC
Source organism: Bacteroidales bacterium (assembly GCA_045597845.1). Lineage (GTDB taxonomy): Bacteria > Bacteroidota > Bacteroidia > Bacteroidales > P3 > Colimorpha. Next base: position 3,456 of record JAZLKZ010000090.1, read on the forward strand.
CAGAGCATGAATCCCACCGACGCCAACGCCCATTGGCAGTATGGCATCGTGGCTTGCGCCTACAGCGAAGACTACATCAACAAGGTCATCAAGAAGCATGAGCTTACCCGCAAGGACAAGGAAGAAGACCGTATGCGTCACGTCCGCATCACCAACGCCAACGTTGAGCCCGTATTCTTCGCTTATCCCGCCATCGCCCGCATCGACGAAATCGTCGCTGGCGTAACCGCCAACAAGCCCATCTACGACTTCGTAGCCAAGGAAGACGGCTTCGGCCATCGCTTCTGGGTTATCGATGATCGCAAACTCATCGACGAACTCGTTGAAATCTTCGACAAGCAGGTTCCCGCAATGTACATCGCCGACGGTCACCACCGCAGCGCTGCCGCAGCTCTCGTTGGACAGGAGAAGAAAGAGCACAACCCCGCTCACACCGGCAAGGAAGAGTACAACTACTTCATGACCGTTATCTTCCCCGACAACCAGCTCAACGTTATCGACTACAACCGCGTAGTGAAGGACCTCAACGGTCTCAGCAAGGAGCAGTTCCTCGCCAAGCTGAACGACGCTTACGTTGTTGAAGACATGGGCACCGAAATCTACAAGCCCAGCAAGTTGCACGAACACAGCATGTACCTCGATGGTCATTGGTACAAGATGACCGCAAAGGTAGGCAAGTACGACGACAACGATCCTATCGGAGTTTTGGATGTCAAGATCCTTTCCGACCATGTTCTCGACGCCATCCTCGGCATCAAGGACCTCCGCACCGACAAGCGCATCGACTTCGTTGGCGGTATCCGCGGCCTCGGCGAGTTGAAACGTCGCGTGGACAACGGCGAAATGAAGGTTGCTTTCGCACTCTATCCCGTTTCCATGAAACAAATCATCGACATTGCCGACACTGGCAACATCATGCCTCCCAAGACCACTTGGTTCGAGCCCAAATTGCGCTCCGGCCTCGTTATCCACGAATTGAACTAAATCAATCACTTGACATCAGGCGTAAAGTACTTTTGCGCCTGATGTCTTTTTTATCATTAGAAACATGCTCATAGCCACAGCCCAAACTGCAGAAATACCCGTAGCTGCACCCACTGCCGAACAGCCTATTGTTGTACAATCCTTGCCAAGCGACAGTCTTCAAACAGCCATTAAAGACAGCCTTCAAAACATCAACATAGACCAGATTAAAGGTATTGTAACTGGAGAGAACACCCTGCTTACCGACGCACTGAAATCGCTCGTCAACATGTCCGTTGACTTTGCACCCAAGTTGTTGGTTTGCATACTCATACTTTGGATTGGATTCAAGCTCATCAAGGTTCTCAAGAAGTCACTCACCAAGTTGCTCGACCGTAGAAATGTTGAAGCATCCCTGAAATCTTTCTTGTCCTCATTCATCGACGTCATCCTCAAAATCCTCATTGTCATCATGGCGATGGATGTCATCGGCATCAAGGCGACCTCTTTCATTGCCATTTTGGGTGCCATGGGTCTTGCAGTAGGCATGGCACTGCAAGGGACACTTCAGAATTTTGCTGGCGGAGTCATCATTTTGTTGCTCAAGCCGTTTAAAGTGAATGACTACATTGAATGTGGCACCTACAAAGGGTATGTCAGAGAGATCCGTATCTTCCACACAATCATACAACCATTCAACGGTCGCATCATCATTGTACCCAACAGCGAGCTTGCAACCAAATCACTCATCAACCATACCCACGAAGAACGAATCCGGCTTGATGTCGTAGCCAGCGTAGCCTATGGCACAGACCTCAACAAAGCCAAAGAAATACTACAAGGAATCGTTGATGCCGACCAACGGATTCTCAAAGAGCCCAAAGCGCCCAAAATCATCGTCACCAATCTTGGCGAAAGCAGTGTTGATATCACACTATGGCTTTGGACCAAGACCGAAGACTATTGGGCTGTATGGGAGAATATCCGGGAGGATATATACAATTCATTTAGAGACAATGGAATAGAAATACCATTTCAACAGTTGGACGTACACGTCAAGAATCATTGACAATTGTCACATTAACATCATTCACCCTTAAAGAGCTCCATGAAACGATTCTTGCTGATTGCCATTCTTTTCGCTTTTTGCTGCAACATACATGCACAAGGAGCATTGCCCACACTAGACAGCGGGGCATACGTAAATGTCATCACCTGCGGTCCCGGCAACGATTTCTACACCACATTTGGACATTCCGCCATTCGCATTTGCGACACGGCGTTAGGCATCGACGTGGTATATAACTACGGCACTTTCGATTTCAACACCAGTCATTTCTACCTTAAGTTCGCGCAAGGCAGACTTAACTACTGCCTCTCGCGCGACAGCTACAATGGGTTTATTTTCGAATACGCCTACGAAGGTCGCTCTCTTACCGAGCAGACGTTAAAACTGACTCAACAAGAAAAACAGAATCTTTTTGTACTGCTGGAAACGAACTATCTTCCCGAATACAGATACTATCTCTACGATATGTTTCGCGACAATTGCGCCACACGCATCCGCGACATCATCAATAGCGCACTCGGGCATCGAGTCCTCTTTGAGGAATACACTCCCCAAAATGCAAAGTCCTACCGACAACTGCTTTACGAACATACTAGCAACACATTGCAGTGGTGGCAATTGGGAATCGACATCGTAGTAGGATCCCGCTGCGATCGTCCCTGCACCAATTTCGGCTACGCCTTCGCCCCTATGGAGCTGATGCGCCAACTCGACACCACATGCATTAAAGGCACCTCCGAGCCACTCGCCATGCCTGCACAACACACCCTGTTGGAAACCCGCGAGCAGACGCCACGCAGCATCTCTCCCACCCTCACCTTCTGGGCGTTGTTTGTCATCATTCTTTCGTTGACGGTCATTTCCTGGAAGAGACAATGGAAGTTGAAATGGTTGGATGTAACGCTCTTTGTCGCAGCGTTTTTGGTCGCCGTCCTCATCTTCTTTCTGTGGTTCTGTTCCGACCACTACTGCACCAAGGCAAACTTCAACCTTTTATGGGCAAGTCCTTTGTTCATCTATTTCGCCATACGGCTTCGCAAATCGAACCGATGGATGATTTTGGCACAAATCGCCCTCTTCGCCGCTACGGGAATCATCGCACCTTGCGGCTTGCAGCAGTTCAATGCCGCAGTGCTTCCCATCGTCCTAACGCTGTTTATCAGGCTGCTTAATCTTCAAATACAAACGAAAACAATTCACGACAATGAACAATAAAACACTCCTATCCCTTATTGCTTTCGTTCTTGCCGGCACCATTGCCTTTGGGCAAGATCACCAGACAGTCCTCTTCGACTCCACAACCGTGGAAATGGAAGAGAGCGGTCTCAGCCATGTCGTAAACCATCAGCGAATCAAAATGCTCGACGCCAAAGGCTGCGCCAACAACAATGTGGTAAAGATAGACTACGACCCACAATCCGCCTACGTGGAATTTCGCCAAGTGGTGGTACACCGAGCCAACGGCAAAGAAGACATTCTGCTTGACGCCACACATCCAGGAACCGTTTATGACTATGTGGCGCCTGCACGTTTGATTTACTGGGGCGCAAGTCAAAAGATGGTCGAAATTGGACGTTTGGAAGTGGGCGACGAACTGGAGTTCACCACCTACCGAAAAGGATTCACCTACGCATTGTTGCAGGACGATGACAGTCGATATATTCCACCCATGAAAGGCCACTATTACGATATCGTACCTTTCTGGAGCGAAAATCCTGTCCAGAAAAAAGTCTATAGCATCACCGTGCTCAACAGCAAGAATCTGCAATATCGCATCTACAACGACGATAGCAAGAATCCCGTCAATGTTTCCGCCAACAACCAAGGCAAGAAAACCACTTTCACATTCTTCAAGAACAACATCATCCCACTGGAAGGAGAGCCCAGAATGTTGGCGCATAATGATGTGGAATGCAAGCTCTTGCTCAGCACCGCACCCAACTGGGAAGCAAAATCAACTTGGTTCTATGGCGTCAACGAGAACTACGGAAGCTTCAACTCAACTTCCGAACTGACCAAGAAAGTCAACGAGTTGCTGCATACTGCCAAAAGCGAGCTCGACAGTATCAGCATACTCACCCACTGGGTTGCCGACAATATGCGCTATGCCGGAATCTCCATGGGCGAAGGCGAAGGCTTCACGCTCCACAATGCACAGATGAACTTCACCGACCTCTGCGGAGTATGCAAAGACAAAGCATCCTTGCTTATCGCCATGTTGCGCGCCGCAGGATTCAACGCCTACGCCGCCATGACCATGGCAGGCGAACGCATCGACGACATACCCGCCGACCAGTTCAACCACAGCGTCTGCGTCGTGGAACGGCGCAATGGTGAATATCAGTTGCTCGACCCCACTTGGGTTCCCAATGTGCGCGAACTGTGGAGCAGTGCCGAACAGCAACAAGGTTATCTGATGGGATTGCCGCAAGGCGCCACACTGCAATACACTCCCATATCCGCCCCCGAAAACCACTATCTGCGCATCAACGCAACCTCCACCATCAAAGCGGACGGAACCTTGCAAGGCGAAATCACTGTCACCGCAGAAGGACAGAGCGACAATGCCGTGCGAGGCGTGTTCAACTGCCGCGTGAGCGAGTGGCGTTCCAATCTTGAGAAAGAGTTGCTCAAGATAGATCCTCGAGCACAAATCGAAGACATCACCTATACCGACAACGACCACTATCTCGACCAACCCGTCAAGATCATCTACAAATACACCATTCCCAACTACGCCACCGTAACCAAGAAAGAGTGCATCTTCATTCCCCTTTCGGCACGCAATTTCTACAGCCGCGCCATGTCGCATCTTGGATTTGACGAAAGTCAGACTTCACGAAAATATCCGTTCGCCGACCGCTGTTCAAAATTGATTGAAATCAGCGAAACCATCACCCTGCCGCAGGAATACAAGCAGTTGCATTTCCAGCCCATCTACGGTGTCGCCGACCCCGCAGCCTCATTTGGCTGTCAATACTGGATGGAAGGCAACAAGCTCACCTTTGCAGAGAGCCTCATGTTCGGCAAGCGAGTCTATGAGGCCAAAGACTGGCATGTCTTCAGCCAATGCGTGAAGAATCAGAAAACACTTGCAACCACACCCGTAATTCTCACCAAATAAATAGCATCATCATGAAAAAGGCACTTATCATATTATGTCTTGGATTGCTGTTTGGCAACATCTACGCCCAGAATCCCGACGCCGAATACAACCTCATCAAGCATCACTACACACTCAACAGTGACAGCACGATAGACTATAATTTCCGAAAAGAGATAAAATATCTTCGTAACAAAGCCATCACCGCCTATGCCGACAAGGGCGAGACATTTATACTCTACAATCCTGCATTCGAAACACTTACAATCAATGAATGCTACACAATCCGACCCGATGGCACAAAAGTAGAGACTCCCCAGAACGCATTCATCAACCAATTGCCATCAGAATGTACCAACTGCGGAAGGTTTAACGGCATCCGCGAGATGGCAATCGTACATACCGCTTTGGAAATCAACAGCGTCGTCGTGCTTGACTACACCATCCACCGTAAATCCAACATCTTGAACGAGACACTGCAACCCCAGCAAAACTGTCCAGTAAAAAAGTTTGAAATAATCGTTGACGCCCCAAAGAACGAGAGCATCAACGTCCAGTACAACAAGCCATTGCAAGGAATCCAATGGACCATGGCTAACGACACCCACAGGTACCATTTCGTAGCGCAAAACCTGGCTCAAACCATCAGCGAGAGCTATATGCCCACGCCAGAGAAACTCTACACGCAAGTAACCATCAGCAACGACCGCGTTCCCATCCATAATGAGGCACTCAAAACCATTGAAGGCGCCGACGCATTGCTCAACACCCTCAAGAAAGAGAAAGAATCGGACTATGTCGTTGCCATCCGCGACTACGTTATCGACAACATCAACACCAACAACATTCCCTTGTCGTTGCTTAACTACGAAGTATCCCCGGTTTCGGTAACATGGGCGGCCAACTGCGGAACCCAGAAAGACAAGAACCTGTTGCTTCGTTCACTCCTCAAACAAGCAGGATTTTCCTCCTATTTTGTTGACGAAAGCGAGCAGACGCTGATCGTCACCGCCGACGGAATGCAACAACGACTTTCCGCCACTCACAAAACTCCCATCATGCTCTACGGTGTGGCTCGAGATGAAAATCCCAGCAATTCCGTTGATATGGAAATGCCCTTGGACACCATCGCCCTCGCCGATGGATACTATATGGTAAAACTTCCCATGGGACGCCAAAACTACAATCCGGCAATGCTTACCTCAGAGCGACTCAGTCCTGTGCAAGTGCGCAGATGCAACGAAACCGATAAATACACCATCCAACTGCCCAAAGGAGCAAAACTGGTAGGCGACAAGATTGAAGCAAGCAAAAAAGCTTCAGGCATAGGAGAAGTGTCTATCTCCATCAAGCAAAAAGGTAACACCCTTGAAATAAAGCGCAATTTGGTCATCGAGAAAGATATCATTTCGGTTGAAGACTACAAAGACTTCCGTGAAATCATTCAAATCTGGGGCAGTTACAGCCAAGTACAATTGGTTATAGATTAGTGTAATAACTCTCAACAAAAAAAAATGTCTGGAGCCGCTTGGGCGCTACTATGCGCAATTGCATGGAGTATTGGAATGATTTATTTCGATTGGAAAAAGAAAAAATAGGCGACAACAGCCAAACGACATTATTAACATTTCAATGGGAATAAATTGCGACTCAAACGCCAATTCGTTTGCGAAAAAAAACGTAATTTTGCATAAGAATTACATATATGCGGGTCTTGCATGCAAGACACTTAAACCACAAAACAATCAAGAATATGAAAAAGAACCTATTCATTCTCGGCTGCCTATTCATTTGCTTGACAGCCAACGCCCAGACGGGTTTTAACATAGGCGCTGTATTTGAAAGTCAAAAAGAGATACAGACCCTCACCTATGAGGATCTCAAAGTATTAGACACCACAACCCAAATGGATGGTTTCTATTTCGACATCATCCACAACATCCACTTCACCGAATATTTCGGCGTAGAGCCCGCATTGCGCGTCATGTACACAAACTGGAACGAAACGACAACACTCGGCGATATCTTTTCCGAGTCTTCGCTCAACAAAATCAACCTCGCCGTTCCCGTAATGCTGAACTATCAAATTCCATTGTGGGGAAAAACGAGATTAGGAATATACGCAGGTCCCACGTTTGACGTCTGCATCAAATACGACGACACCCATTCGAACAACGAAGGAAGTCAGACCGAATCAATTCTCGACAGAGCCAAAGGTAGGATTTCCTATTCCAGATTCGACATTCTCGCCGAAGCCGGACTTGGACTGATGTTCAACCTCATCGGAGTGCACGCACGCTATGCATGGGGATTGTTCAACCATGCCGAAGCGCCCGACAACGCCGAATTCAACCTATCGGAATACGAAGCCAACATCAGCAGATTCCATGTCGGCGTAACCGTATCATTCTAACGCAAAACAAAGCCATGGGGAAGCCGAAAACCATACAGAGTAGGCACAATAAAAAATACATAAACATGAAAAAAGTACTTTTAACCATCGCTTGCGTAGCTTTCGCTTTCGCAGCAAATGCACAATGGGTTGTTTCCGGTAACATCGGAATCAATGCCAATGGTGGCCACAGCGAGTACACGGGTGTAATGGGCAACACCACCACCAATTTCACCACTCCTGCAACCAAGACCTTCGGTCTTGACATTATTCCCAGCATTGGTTACAGAATCAACGACAACATGCAGGCTGGTTTGGGCCTCGGTTTTGGCTACAACAAGACCACTACCTTCAATCCTACTGTCTATGCTCGCGCAAATGACAAAGAAGATTGGAAAAGCACTGGCCGCGCCAACATCAAGGTTGCTCCTTACTTCCGCTACTACTTCGCTCAGGCTGGCAAATTCAGCTTCTTCGCCGAAGCTACCTTGGAACTTGGTTTCATGACCAAAGGCAAGACTCACTACTTCGACAACTCTGGTCTCGTTCAGATCGACACCACCGTTGCTGGCAACACCAAGGTTTTCGGTCTTGGATTCAACATCGTTCCCGGCATCAACTATCAGTTGAACGACCATTTCTCAGTTGACTGCTACATCGATCTGTTGTCTCTCAACTACCAGATGACCAAATCCACCACCTTTGTTGACAGCTCCATCCCTGGCACCACCATCACCACCGAAAACATCGATGTTGACCACAACTTCTACTTTGGCGTACAAGCTCTTCCCAAAACCATCGACAATCACCTTGGCTGGTTCCGTCTTGGCTTGAACTACGCTTTCTAATCAAACATCTCAACTGCATAGAAAGAGGATGCGTCGTGCATCCTCTTTTTTTTAGGCTTATACTTATGTACTTCCTACCACAATTTCACTATTCTTCATTCACAATTCACATATTTTTCGTATATTTGCAATTAAAATAAAACCATTCTTTACAAAATCAACAACGATGGAATACAATTTCTTAAAGATAGACCAAAAGGATGCCATCTGCACCCTTACCATTTCCGCTCCAAAGACCTTGAACGCTTTGAACTCTACGATTCTGGGCGAATTGGACGATTTTGTCTCTAACATCGACCCGTCTGTACGCGTTTTGATTGTTACTGGCGACGGTGAGAAATCCTTTGTGGCAGGTGCCGACATCAGCGAGATGGCACACCTCAACGAAGAGGAAGGTTTCGCATTCGGCAAACGCGGCGCCGACGTGTTCCGCAAAATCGAGATTTTACCCATCCCCGTCATCGCCGCCGTCAACGGATTCGCCTTGGGTGGCGGCTGCGAACTCGCCATGGCCTGCGACATACGCATCTGTTCCAACAACGCCAAGTTCGGACAACCCGAAGTAGGATTGGGCATCATTCCTGGCTTTAGCGGCACCGTCCGTCTGGCGCGCATCGTGGGCTTGGGAATGGCAAAGCAACTCATCTACACCGGCAAAGCAATACGCGCCGACGAAGCCTTGCGCATCGGATTGGTCAATGCCGTTTATGAACCCGCAGAACTGATGCCAGCCGCCATGCAAATGGCAGAAGCCATCTGCGCCAACGCACCGTTGGCTGTCGCCTTCGCCAAGGAATGCATCAACGAAGAATACGACATGCCCGCCGACGAAGCCATCCGCTACGAGAACGAACTTTTCTCCAACTGCTTCGCCACCGAAGACCAGAAAGCTGGAATGAAAGCCTTCTTGGAGAAAGGCAAAGCCCAATTCCAAGGGAGATAGATTGGTGATTTGTGAATAGTGATTAGGAAGGGATCTCCAAATCTCCAAATCTCCAAATCTTCTAATCTTCTTTTCGATTACTAACAATATCAATAACAATAAAAATATCAATCTCATGAAAATTTGTGTTATCGGAACAGGTACCATGGCAAAAGGTATCGTAAAAGCATTTGCTGCCAAAATGCCCGTAGTAATGCGCAGCAGATCACAAGTCAGCATTGAAAAAGCGATGATGTCCTTCACCAAAGGATACGATAAGCTGGTAGAAAAAGGCAAGATGACCCGTGAGGCAGCTGATGCCATCATGGCAAACATCTCCACCACCACCAACTATGAACTCTTTGCAGATGCCGACCTCGTCATCGAGGCAGCTGTTGAAGACATGGAACTCAAGAAAGCCATCTTTGCCGAACTCGACAAGATTTGCAAACCCGAAACCATCTTCGCAACCAACTCCTCTTCCCTCTCCATTACCGAAATCGCTGCCAGCACCAGCCGTCCCGCTCAGTTCATCGGCATGCACTTCTTCAACCCCGCCGACCGTATGGCATTGGTAGAAGTAATCAAGGGCCAGCTCACCTCCGCAGAGGTATGCAAGACCATCGTTGACCTCTCCACCGAAATCGGCAAGACACCCGTCGAGGTGAACGAAGCTCCCGGATTCGTCGTCAACCGCATCCTCATCCCCATGATCAACGAAGCAGTTGGCATTCTCGCCGACGGTATCGCCAGCGCCGAGGATATCGACAAATGTATGATGTTGGGCGCCAACCATCCAATGGGACCTTTGGCATTGGCCGACCTTATCGGCAACGATGTCAACCTCGCCATTATGGAAGTGCTCTACAAGGAATTTGGCGATCCCAAATATCGTCCTCACCCCTTGTTGCGCAAAATGGTCCGCGCCGGTCTCCTTGGACGCAAATCCGGCGAAGGTTTCTACAAATATTGATTTCCCAATATTTAATGATAAAAAGAGGGGCGCAATTGCGCCCCTCTTTTTTTTGTGGTTTTGCAGCATTTATTTCGAAACATTTCTCGCATAGTTTACAATAATTTGCGTTCTAAACAACAATCAACCGCTTGATTGCCCTAATCAATATTATATGTCGCAAATAAAATAAGTAAGGTATCATTATTTTTCGTATCTTTGCAAAACAATTGCTTGCAACAGCAGCGGGCAATATTGAGAAATAAGTTTAATCTAATCCAAAAGCCTAACACCTGATGGAAAAGAGAATAGGAACTGTTACATTGCTCATTACCGACCGTACACGGTCGAAAGAAATCAACGAAATTCTTTCCGAATTTGGCGAAGTGATACTCTGTCGTCAAGGTTTGCCGTTTCACGACCGACCCGTCGCCGTCATCTCCCTCATCGTGGAAGGCAGCGTCAATCAAATCAACAGTCTTTGTGGCAAGTTGGGACGGCTGGAAGGCGTTCAAGCCAAGGCCGTAGTGGTAGAATCGCGCTAAGTTCATTTACCATTCACAGAACAACACTAAATCATCATATAAAATGAAACACCAGAACTTCATAGACCGAGACAAACTCTATGGTTTGCTCGACAACAACGTTCCCACCGAATCGGAACTCAACGACATTCTGAACAAAGCCCGCAAGCTCAAAGGCCTGAGCCTTGAAGACGTAGCCAAACTGCTCTGCGTAGAAGAGGAAGCCGACATTGCCAAGATTCTCGACACCGCACACTACTGCAAGGAAGAAATCTACGGCAAACGCCTCGTACTTTTCGCCCCCATCTACACAGGCAACGCCTGCGTAAACAACTGCGTCTATTGCGGTTTCCGTCGCGACAACCTGGAGTTGAAGCGCAAGGTGCTCACCATGGACGAAATCGAGCAAGAGACCCTTCAATTACTTCGCATGGGTCACAAGCGTGCTTTGTTGATTTGCGGCGAAAGTCCCCGCAACAACACCGACTACATGGTTGAGGCAATACGCCGCACCTATGCCGCCAAGGACGAGAAAGGCAGCACCATCCGCCGTATCAACGTAGAGTTGGCTCCTATGAGCGTTGAAGACTTCGCCAAGCTCAAAGCCGAGAAGATTGGCACCTACGTATGCTTCCAAGAAACCTACGACCCCGTGGAATACTCCAAGTTCCACCCCGCCAACACCAAGAAGGGCGACTACCTCTGGCGTTTGACCTGTATGGACCGTGCCATGGAAGGCGGCATCAACGACGTAGGACTGGGCGTATTGTTCGGCTTGGTGGACTACCGCTTCGAAATCCTCGCCATTATGGAGCATGCCCGTCACCTCGAAGAAGACTTCGGCTGCGGCCCTCACACCGTCAGCTTCCCACGTATCGAGCCGGCAGAAGGCACTCCCTTCAGCTTGCCCGAGAACATTCCCCACCCTGTCAACGACAAGGACTTCATGAAGATTATCGCCATCATCCGCATCGCCATGCCATACACTGGCATCATCATCTCCACGCGCGAGCGTCCCGAGATGCGCGACCAGCTGGTAAAATACGGCGTAAGCCAGATTTCAGCAGCCAGCGAGACCAACCCCGGCGGCTACGACGAGGACAAGGGCGACACCGGCGCACAGTTCACCTTGGGCGACCACCGCTCGCTCGACGAGGTTATCAGCATGATGATCGACGGCGGCTACATTCCCAGCTTCTGCACGGGATGCTACCGCAAAGGCCGTGTAGGTGCCGATTTCATGGATCTTGCCAAGCCCGGCTTGATTAAGGAATACTGCAAGCCCAACGCCATGTTCACCTTCCGCGAGTACCTCGAAGACTACGCAAGTCCCGAAACCAAGGCCAAAGGTCTTGAACTGCTGAAACAGCTCACCCAGACCTTCTCGAAGGAAGACCTGAAACGCAAAGTGGAAGGCAACCTCTGCAAGATCGGCGACGGCGAACGCGACCTCTATTTCTAACGAACTTGTGTTATACTCCTATTATTTTACGAGAGGGACTTTTCACAGTCCCTCTCGTTGTATTTTAGGCAATTAACACATTTATGCGTTTACTTTTATGGAGTTCAAACCATTGCGAGATATAAATCACTTTTTTTTTGTATCTTTGCACTTTATACTTACAAAGTACTTGTTTTTTTTGAATTCAATAATAAAACACAAAATCCACACATCATGATTGACAACAACGGACAACCCATCAACGCCAAGAGTGGCGATTTGTTTCTCGGCATCGTTCCCAAAATGGCGAACCGTCACGGCCTCATCACTGGTGCCACAGGAACAGGCAAGACCTGTACGCTCCAGAACTTGGCAGAGACTTTCAGCGCCATGGGCGTACCCGTATTTGCCACCGACATCAAGGGCGACCTCTCCGGCGTAGCCAAGGCCGGCGGCGGCAACGAACATTTCGAGAAGAGCATCGCCGACAACAACCTCACCGAAAAGGGATTCCAGTACCAAGGCTTTCCCGTCGCCTTTTGGGACATCTTCGGCGAACAAGGCCATTCGCTCCGCACCACCGTCAGCGAGATGGGCCCCATCTTGCTGGCTCGCATCCTCGACCTCAACGACACCCAAAGCGACGTGCTGAACATCGTTTTCCGCATCGCCGACGACCAAGGGCTCTTATTGCTCGACCTCAAAGACCTCCGCAAAATGCTTGAAGAGGTTGGCAACAACCGTGCGCAATACACTACTTCCTACGGCAATATCTCCACCGCCACCATCGGTGCCATACAGCGTGGATTGCTCACCCTGCAAGACCAAGGCGGCGACAACTTCTTCGGCGAACCCGCCATCGACATCTTCGATTTCCTGCAGACCCAGAACGGCAAGGGCATCATCAACATCCTCGCTTCCGACAAGATCATCAACTCCCCCAAAATCTACACCTCCTTCCTGCTCTACCTCCTCAGCGAACTCTACGAGCAGCTGCCCGAAGTCGGCGACCTCGACAAACCCAAGTTGATATTCTTCTTCGACGAAGCCCACCTGCTGTTCAACGACGCCAACAAGGCGCTGCAAGAACGCATCGAACAGATTGTCCGTCTCATCCGCTCCAAAGGCGTAGGAGTCTATTTCTGCACCCAGAACCCCATCGACATCCCCGACACCATTCTCGGACAGATGGGCAACCGCGTACAGCACGCCTTGAGAGCCTACACCCCACGCGACCAGAAAGCCGTAAACGTGGCCGCCGATACCTTCCGTCCCAATCCCGCCTTCGACACCAAAGCCGTCATTACCGAACTCGGCGTTGGCGAAGCCCTGGTTTCTTTCCTCGACGAGAAAGGCATCCCCGGTATGGTACAACGCTCCATCATCCTGCCACCGCAAGGACAGGCTGGCGCTTTGACCACCGCCGAACGCCAGCAAACCATACAGCAAACCGCCGACCTCTACGGCCAATACGACAAGATGGAAGACCGCGAGTCGGCCTACGAAATCCTGACAAACAAAATGGCGCAGCTGCAGCAACAGCAAGAAGAGGCCAAACAGCAGCAAGAAGAGGCCAAAGCCCTTGCCGCACAGCAGAAAGAGGAAGAACGCCAACGCAAGGAAGAGGAACGCCAGCAGAAAGAAGCCGAACGCCAACGCAAAGCCGCCGAGCGCGAGGCAGCGGCAGCGGAGCGCCAGAAGAAGAGAGAAAAAGACCAGTCCATTCTCGGCTCCATTGAGAAGATGGCAGCCACCAAAGCCAAGCGCGAATTGGTCAATACAGCCTTCAAGTTCGGAAGAAACCTCCTCGGAGGCCTCCTTAAAGGCAAGAAATAACTGTTTGTCTCTACGCAGAAAGGACACCTATAGGTGTCCTTTTTTTTTATGGAATGTGCACCATTTTTTTTTGTGGAAGCAAAGAGTTCCAATACACAAATAATAAAAGGGGGCGCCAATTGGCGCCCCCCCTTTGCAAACAATATACAATATGATTTTATCTCATTAATGTTTGCGGTGTTTTGCATGTTTGTTTTCTGGACGTGGTACATCCTGCACCAGACGAACCGACGCGCCAAAGCTACGGTTCATATAGTTATGCCCATCAAAACCCCATATACCATAATATGTCTGAGGACCGCACCAAACATAATCATCATCATTGGCGACATCTGGCGACGATGACCAATACAAGAACACTTCTCCGGAACCACACACCGTTACATTGGGGCTGCTGGCTGAGCCAAAGGGAAGTCCGCGATAGCCAGCCGCAGGCAAGAATGCACATCCAAGCGCCATCAAAACCTCGTAGTCCCCTGCGGCAAGGTCATCAACAACAACATATCGAGCAAAGCTCCATCGTGTTCCATAACACCCATCGATAGTTGTAGAGGCGGCAACGCCGGCTGGTTTGCTTCTAATCCCGTCGGGATAGATGATGAGACCCAGCACCGTATTGCCGTTGATTATAGCATTTACCACATCACAGCACCACTGCGTACTACCAAACATATTGCGTCTGTCAGTAAGCATATAGCCCCATTCGTCATATCGGAGCGTGCGCCAGGTGCCAGCAGGATCTGTCTGGCCTGTTGCGGGGTTGTAGATGTCGTTATGCACCCCCCAGTCGGCCTGGGCTCCTGGACCTGACAAAAAGGTGTATCGATCACCCAATACATAATAAGCAGATTTAGTATCTGTCGTAGCGTTGGGATAGTAGGCGGCACGGAGTGGGGTGTCTTGCCAACCGCTGGTGCCCCACCCAAAGAGACTCATCCAACCGCCATTGGTGCCGTTTGCCTTATACGTGGCGTAATCCGTACCCACGTTTCCATTCTGTTCCAAAACATCGTATGGGTGCTCGGCGAAACGCCAAGTTTCACTGTTCAGGTTGTATTGCAGATTGCCAGGAGCGATGCGGACTTTACGGGTGGGCGAAACGCTGAAGTCGCTATAGAGATCCTCGTAGGGGTCAATCACGGCATATTGCAGATTGATAGGACAGTAACCCACACGCGAGCGACCCAAGGTCTTGGTAGTGGCGGGAGTATAGGTATAAATCTTTGGTTGACCGTCTTCTACGCCAATCAACTCAACCTTCAAATCCTGATTTTCGAAAGGCATCGATACCAAGTAAAATTCCTTGTCCTCGTAAGCTTGCATCGTATAGGGAGTTTCCAAATTCAATTGTACATAGGATTCAGTATTGGTGTAGGAGGTGATGTCCACGCAATCAGGATCGGGCGTAGTTGCCGCCGTAATGTCGAAATTGACATTGCCTGCAAGGGCGCCGCCGCTGGTCAAGGTTGAGACCTTGATCTGGTGGATTTCAACCGCCTTGTCGAAAGCGGAGACCTCCACCTTAAGTACGGAATAGAGGTTCTTGAAATACAAGGTACCCCTAGATGCGGTAAGATGCGCCGCCATAGGGCCGTTGAGACGTTGATTGCCATCCACGAGCTCATAATATTGGGTAGTAGGAATCTGCACCGTTCCCTTCAAGGTACTCGCATTCAAGGTTGCTGTTTTTGGGAAAACCGCCCAATAGTCATCGCTTTCCTCTACCTCGAGTTTCTCGCCCGTCAGCAAGCAAATTTGATCGTTGAGTTTGATGGTATCGTCGGCATCGAATACTATCGTAAAACCTTCGATATGAGATTTTGCAGTAGTGGTAGGTTCGTAAGCGACACCCAACGAAACCTTGCCATCCAAATCATCCTTTTTGCAGGCGGTCATACAAAGAGCGACCACCCCAAACATCAAAATATACTTCTCTATATGTTTTGCATTCATAGTCATTAATCTTTGTCTGTTATTGTACATCTTTTACCAAACGAACCGAATAACCGTTACATTTGTTCTTGAGCAGGTCGGGACCAAAATAAGAAGGACGAGGATTAGCCGTAGTTCGAGAGAGGCTTGGGCTTTGGCCTACCTTTAAATACATTGCTATAGCCTGCGACGCCGTAGAGTCGGATGCGGTCCAATAATGGCAACCGAAATTGGTCTGGTCAACGGTAACCGTAGAAACATGTCCGGGACTGACGGTTTCTCGGTCGCCATACATAGGCAGGAAAGCGCACCCCACAAAATAGAGCAAGTCTTCGAATTCCTTTTGGGTGATAGAGGCTGCAATTCTACTTTGCCAACCCACATCGGAAGTGATACAATCCGGAATTTGCTTGGTGCCGTCAGGATAGATAATCAGTCCCGTCATGGTTGTGCCATTGTCGAAATGGACCTTGACGTAAGTGTACAATTCCTTGTTTGAACTACTGTATCTTGATGGGGACACATTAATTACCATATATTGCCATTCGGCATGTGAAAGCATGCGCCAAGTACCGGCAGGGTCGAGAGTGGCGGGATTTGCAGCCAATGGATTTTGTATGGCGTTGCGCACGCCCCAATCGTAGTTGGTGCCAGCCATACGCGGAGATACAGGTTCCGAATAGGATGGCGCCACATAATAGCTACTCGTAGTCGAAGTAGTCATGTTAGGGGAGGTTGTACCCTCGCCTGTGGCGCCCCAGCCGAAAAGGCTCATCCAACCATCGTTGGCGGAGTAGTTACCATAATCAGCGCCCACATTGCCGGCTGGCTCCGAGATATAATTCGCCGATGAGTTGAAATGGAAGGTTTCGGGAAGCTGGCTGTTTACCATATTGCCCATAGGAGCGAAGCGCCATGCGTGGGTTGTGAGATTGTACTGCAAGTTTCCGGATGAGAAAATGACCTTTTGGGTTGGAGACACCGAGAACACGCCTATCGTACGCGGCCATACCTTTTCCATATCCACCGTGGTGTTGCCCATTTCGGAACGACGCAAAGTAACGCCCGACTCGGTGCTGCCCGCCTTCTGGAACTCAAAGGTTTGCGAATCGTATCCATCAGGGTAGCCCGTTACCTCTATCTTCAGCGTATCGCCCGTTACGGGAGCGCAGAAAATATAATAAGTACTGTCGGCACCGCTGGCAATTCGTCTATCGTCACCATAGGGGGTCAAAGTAATCATCTTTTCCCCTCCCAACGTAATGGGACTGACAGTGACATTGCCTTCCGTTTTTGTGTCGCCGGAAAGGCTGAAATTCATAGTACCCGCCAAATTCGTATGATTGGCTGTTACACGGATGGAAGTAACATAGAATTCTCTGCCGATATGAGGGTTCTTCACAGTGACCTTGATGACGGAATAGAGGTTGCGGAACTGCAAACGACCATTCTCCCCATCAAAACGAGCCACCATAGGTCCATCAAGTTTCTGAATACCATAATCGCCGCGGGTAAAAGTTTGTTGATCCGGGATGGTGACGCTACCACCTGTACAGTTGCAGCCAATGCCATTCAACGAGCCTGTTCCATAAAGCGCCGCATAGCCTTTTTCATTCACCGGCGCCTCCACAACACCCTCATGCACCACGCAATCTGTACCATTAACTTTAACCTTATCGCCAGTGTTCCAATTTACCATATTATGATATACGAAAGTCTTTTGGTCTTGTTCGGTGCCAGGTTGCTCGAAATCCGCAGAAAGACGAACGACGTTGTTATCCTTTTGGCAACTCGTTGTGCAACACAGCAAGGCGAGGGTTGCCACTATACCTTTATATATGATTTTTTTCATGGTTTTCTCGTTTGCGTTAGAAATCTATTGTGTTAAGGGTCTCGGTTGGAGCCGACCATGGATTGTAGGGGTCGTTGTCATCGTCCTTGGACGAAGAACCTCCACCATAATAGCCATTGCCCAAACCCTCAGGAGCGGGCGTAACAGAAGTAGCATAGCCTGATTCGGCAAGATAGGAATAAATTTCCAACGTTGGAGACAGATAATTTTGTTTTGCAGTCTGCTGGAGTTGCACGTCCCTCTCAAGCAACGATGTAGAAAGAAACTCATCCTCTTGCATCTTAAATTGGGTTCTTTTCATTTTTGTTAGTGTAATCAGCGAACAAGTTCGACTTGTTTAAACTTATTATTAGATGTTATTTTCAATTAAAATTCATTTTGCTCTTCATTGCACAAAAGTGATTCTCGGAAGAATGCAATTGGGCATAAAAATGAACTTTTTTGAGCTTTATAAGATTATCTCAAAAAAAAAACACTTTTACTATCCACAACTATACTATTATTTTTTGTTAAATTTTTTTTGCAAAAATACATAATTCTATTGTTAATATCGGCGAATCATTTGTTAAAAATCCATAACGCACGGGGGGGGCGTTGATTTACAA
>JAZLKZ010000091.1:0-32453 GCA_045597845.1 Bacteroidales bacterium
GGCATCTTTCTACAAGCAAGACTACATCACTACCGAAAACACCTGTTCGCTCATCAAGAATCAGTTTTCCGGAAGTGTAGAAGGCGACGATGCCGCCATCCTTTCTGCCCGTTGCAAGACGGCGCAGAAAATGTACGCCGATGCCGAATTGGAGCTGGATGCTTTGGTGACGGCGCTTTCCAAAGGCAATTTCTCCCAAAAGCTTGCCACGGAACTCTATGCCGCCATGGCAGAAGCTACGCTTCCGCAGGAGAAATTCAAAAAAGGAGTCCAATTTATGAAGCTTGCATTGGATGCCAATCCCACAAAAGATGAAAAGGCACGCTGGAATTTCATTTTGGGACAAATATACCAAAAACTCGACAAACGCGCGGTGGCAACGAAATATTACAGCAAATCGCTGTCATACACTGATGTGTATGTAATGGAATTCAACGCACGCTTGAATATCGCCTCGTGCGCAGACTTGAAAACATCCGACGTGGCTCAATTGGAACGTGGCCTTGACAAAATGCTTTCCGACAAGAAGAACGAAGAATACAAGGACCAAATCTATTATGCCAAAGGCGAGATGTACATGGGCTTGAAAAACGCTAAAAAAGCTTGCGACAATTTCGCGCGTTCGGTAACCCTTGCCACGGTTAACACCGCTCAACGGGCAAAGTCGGCAATAAGGCTTGCCGAGATACAATACGAACTCTACGAGAACTACGATTTGGCACAGCGTTACTACGACACCGCCATGCAAGTCATCAATTCCGACTATCCTCTTTACAGGGAAATCAAGAAACGATACGAAGTATTGACGGATTTGACCTCCTACACGCGTGTATATGAACGCAACGACAGCTTGCTCGCCGTAGCCGACATGGATGAAACGGAACGCATCGCCTTTATCCAGCAAAAAATCGAGCAATTGAAAAAACAGGAGGAAGAAGCGAAGAAAAACGAATTGCTGAAACAGTTGGAACTGGACGCCAAGGCGCAGCAAAACACTTTGCAAGGCGACTGGTACTTCTACAACACCAATACCGTTCAGCAAGGAAAGGAGTCTTTTAGGCAACGTTGGGGCAATCGTGTCCTTGAGGATTACTGGTTTATTTCCAAGAAAGGCATGTTGGGAATGGGTATGATTGCCGGAATGGAGAACCTGGCAGATATCGAAGAAGAAGCAGAAGAAACCAACACTTCCGCCAAAGATTCCACCTCCACAAGCACTTCGGGATATGGGAATCCAACCGACCCACATTCCGTGGCGTACTATCTTAAGGATTTGCCACAGACCGACTCCGCCCGTGATGCGATGCGCGCCGCCACTTCCGTTGCGCTGCTCAATGCCGGCTACATCTTTTACGATGGCGTAAACAATACCAGCAAAGCAATGGAGTGCTATCTGCGTTTGGCCAATGAATATGCCGAATACGACGAAGTGGTACAGGCGTTTTACATGCTCTACAAAATCTACGACAAGCAAGGCAACACACCCAACGCCAACTATTACAAAGACATGGTGCTGATGGGATTTCCCGACAGTGATTTCGCCAATTTGCTGCGCGACGACGAATACTACAAGGAAATCATGAAGCGTGAGCAGATACTCAATGACGAATACAGCGATTTATACAACACCTATCGTAAACGTCGCTATTTTGAGGTGATTGACAATGTACGGACGCTTCACAGCCGCTATCCCGACAACCCCGAACTGGCTCGATTTGATTACTGGCAAGGACTTGCCTATATGCGTATCGACAGCATGGCAAGCGCCGTGAGGGTGTTCACGCATCTTGCCAACGACTTTCCTGCTACCGACAGCATCGTGCCTATTGCCAAGGCTCAGCTCGAATACATCAAGAATGGTGGCGATTATGTGGATCCATCAGCCGCCACACACTCGGAAGAGATTTCCAAGGAAGAGGAACTTGCCGCTACGCACAAGGAAGGAACACAGTTGAAACCCGCAGACAGTGGCGAAGAGAAAAAACTCTCGGCAGAGGCTCAGCTCTATCGCTACAAGACCGACATGCAGCATTATGTTGTTGTCATCGTCAACGACAAACATGTACGCGCCACCGATTTACAATATCGTCTGGCCGACTTCAATTCGATGTATTACACAAACAGCGGTTACAACGTCAATGCAATCATGTTTACCGACTCCACGCAGATTCTTACCATCCATCGATTTGAGAGTGCCAATGAGGCCACCCGTTACTGGGAACACCTGCAACGCGACGAGAGTCCTTTGAAGAAAATCAACAAGGAAGACTATATGGCGTTCCCTATCTCCACACAGAACTACCGCACGTTCTACAATCGTAAGAATATCGACGCCTACCGCGAATTTTATGAGGAATACTACAAAAAGAGCTTTTAGAGATAGGAAATAATAATGAGTGACCCGACTACAACAACGAACATGCTCAACGTATAGCGTTGCAATCAGAATCAATGTATATAAATAATGTAAAACATATAATACTATGGCAAAATTAATGGAAATGGGCGACAGCCCAATCAACAGCATCGTCAATGGAACAATTATCAAAGGCAACATTTCCGCCAACGGAGATTTCCGCCTCGATGGCACGCTTCAAGGAAACATCACTTTGAACGGCAAACTCGTAGTTGGAGAAAACGGCTTGGTAAATGGAAACATTGTTTGTCAGAACGCCAACATTATCGGTACGGTGAATGGCAACATTTCCGTCAAGGAACTGCTCTCCCTTAATTCTACGGCGGTCGTAAAAGGCGATATTCTCATCAACAAGCTCGCCATCGAACCAGGTGCCTCGTTCTCCGGAATCTGCCGCATGATTGACGAAGTGCGTAGAGAAGAAGAGGCTGCAGCTGCAGCTGCAACAGCCCAGGCTGAACAAGAATAAATCTCATGAACGAAACATTAGCACGTCTGTTCCAGAAATGGGCGGGAGAGCCTTGTGTCCAACAGATTGCCTTAGGCGCCAACGGATCTAACCGCAAATATTATCGTATTCTTGGTGACACGCATCGGTGCATGGCCACCGAAAACGATGACATTCGGGAAAACGACACCTTTTTGTACTACAGCAAGTATTTCAAAGAGCGGAACTTGCCTGTTCCTGAGATATATGCCATAAGCGATGACCACCGATACTATCTACAACAAGATTTAGGCGACACGACGCTCTATAGCTATCTCTACGACAAAAAACGACAAGGTGGCGGATTTGATTGCGAGTCGTTGGAACTTTACAAGCAGGCCTTGTCCGACCTGGTGAGATTCCAGACCTCTTGCCAGGATTTGGATTTTTCAAAGGCTTATCCACGAAGCGATTTCGACAGGCAGTCGATGCAGTGGGACTTGAACTATTTCAAGTACTATTTTCTCAAACTCGCCTACATCCCGTTCGACGAGCAACTATTGGAAAAGGATTTCGCCACCTTCATCGACTACCTCTTGGACGAGAATTGTGACTATTTCATGTATCGCGACTTCCAATCGCGCAACATCATGATTGAACCAGAACAGCGCCGGCTTTACTACATCGACTATCAAGGTGGAAGACGGGGCGCAGCCCAATACGATGCCGCCAGTCTGCTCTATAGCGCAAAATCAGACCTACCCGAACCCATTCGGCAAGAACTTCTAAAGCATTATATCGACTGTTTTTCCAAGTCCACAGGCGCCAACCCCGAAACGCTGAAGGAGAAATTCTACGGATATGTCTTGATTCGTATAATGCAAGCCATGGGCGCATACGGCTATCGTGGATACTATGAGCGCAAGGATTATTTTCTCAAGAGCATTCCTCTGGCTGTCAACAATCTGCGGTTGGTTGTGGAAAATCATCCGCTCCCCATCAATATTCCTCATCTTTCCTATGTGTGGAATGCCATTCTGAATGCGCGATTTTCCTGTACTGAAGCAACAGCCGAAACCACCGCCGACAACACTTTGACGGTAACGGTGCTAAGTTTTTCCTATAAGAAAGGCGTGCCTGCCGATCCCAGCGGCAATGGGGGCGGATACGTATTCGACTGCCGTGCCTTGCCAAATCCTGGCCGATATCCCGAATATCGCTGCTACACGGGGAAAGACCCTGTCGTACAGGCCTTTTTGCAGAAAGAATCCGCAGTGGATGAATTTCTTGACAATGTGAATGGCCTGTTATCTCAGTCGATCAAAAAATACATTGAACGCCGTTTCAGCAATCTAATGGTCGCATTTGGCTGTACTGGAGGTCAACATCGCTCGGTGTATTGCGCAGAACAGACCGCAAAGTACATCGCAAAACATTTTGATTGTCACGTTATTGTAAAACACACTGAGCAAGATTGAAAAAAAACTCGTTTCTCACTTCATTTTTCACGCTTTACTGTTAATTATTTTTTGTATCTTTGCAACTCAATAAGGAAACTATAAAACTATAAAATAATGAACAAGACTACAAAAATCATTGTTGAACTCGGTTTAGGTATCGTAATCGTCGGACTCGGCATTTGGCTGTATCTCAGTATGATGGAACCTATCAAATTTGACAATGAATTCAACAAACGCCGCGCTGCATGCGCAGAAAAACTGAAAGTAATCCGCACCCTCGAAGAGGCTTACAAACTTACATACAACTGTTATTGCGGCGATTTTGACACTTTGATCAATCGTCTTATGAACGAAGATAGCATGCGTGTGGTTAGCAAGATTACCAACCGTGACATCATTCCGGAAGATGTAGATATTGACATGATGCCCGAATTGGAAGCATTGAAAAAAGGCTATATCACCCGCGTCGAGGTTTATGTAAATCCTATCGCCAAGTTGCGCGAAGATGGCAAACTCAAAGTAGCTGACGCTGACGGAAACCACAGAGAGCTCTCCGACGAGGAAGTAAAGGACATTTGCTATGTTCCTTATCCCAAGGACAAGAAATACAAATTCCAGCTTGATGCAGCTCAAATCGAGAAAAATGGCTTCATGGTTCCCGTATTCGAGTGCAAAGTTGACTTGATCGACCTCTTGGGCGACATGGACCATCAGCTTGTCATCAACAAAATTTCCGAACTCGAAAGCATCAACCGCTATCCCGGTTGGAAAGTCGGTGATATGACCCAGTCTATTACCGATGGTAACTTTGAATAATACTTGTTATGGCGTATAACATCACTTCTCTGATTACTACAAAAGAGTTGGCGTTGTACGAAAAACACTTGTCCATTTGTCTTAGGACGAATGGACTTTCTTTTTCAGTACTTTCGCAAAAAGGCACGTTGCTCACCGCCGGCGATGTGGAGATGAACTTCGCATCAAATTTCTCGCAGTTGTCCAACGAAATCAAATCTTTGCTCGAAGAATTGCATCTGTCTCCTTTCGATTTCACGTCAACCACATTGGTTCTTCCAACCGAACAAGCAGTATGGATACCCGAATCGCTCTACACGGAAGGCTCCGAACGACAATATCTTTCCGTGATGACGGACATAAAGATGGGCAAAGGCGTTTATAGCGACTACCACCCGTTGCTGAAGTCGTATGTGGTGTTTTCAGCCGACACCACAATAGTAACATCTTTCAAAGTGGCGATTCCCAATATCTATGTCACATGCTCACAAGTCAAGATGGTTAACAACATTCTAATGCAGCGAGCTCAGTCCCATCCTGTTGTGGTGCTGAACCTTAGAGAGCACATTGCTGATGTAGCCGCCTATGGTACCGATGGGTTTCTTTTGGGCAACAGCTATGAATTTAAGGACAACAACGAATTGTTGTATACCGCTCTCAGTGTAATGAAGCAACTGAATCTTGAAACGCCCGATATGGAATTGTTGCTGTGCGGTGCCGTTGACAGGGAAGTTTATGCTGGATTGGTGAACTATTTTCCAAATGTGGACTTGTACACGGGTTATCCCGTAAATTTTGTCAACCCTGAATTTCAGCAATATCCAACCTATCGCAACGCTTTAATCTTGAATTATTAAATAAGTGACACGTGAACTGTGAATAGTGATTCGGAACTCTCAACTCATTCTTAATTCTTAATTCTCATTTTTCTTCCTTATGCGCATCATTGCAGGTTCTCTCAAAGGCCGAAGACTCAATCCTCCCGACAATCTTCCCGTGCGTCCCACTACCGACATGGCGCGCGAAAGTTTGTTCAACATCCTCAACAACTACGTTGATTACGAAGAATGTAGCGTAATGGATCTTTTCGCAGGAACGGGTGCCGTGTCAGTGGAATTTCTCTCCCGTGGCGCAAAGGATGTCACTTCCATCGAAATCAACAACCAATGCACCGATTTCATCAAGGAAACAGCACAACGTCTCAATCTTACCAACTTGCATGTAGTACGTGCCGATGTGTTCGACTTGCTGAAGCGTGCCTACAAGAAATTCGACATTATCTTTGCCGACCCGCCTTACGCCTTGAAGGATTTGGCACAGTTGCCCGACATCGTTTTTGCCAAGGATATTCTCAACGAAGACGGCATCTTTATTTTGGAGCATCCCAAGGAATACGATTTTTCCGAGCATCCGCACTTCTGGCAGCATCGCAACTACGGCAAGGTGAATTTCACTTTCTTCGCCCAAAAACTTGAAGAATAAAAACAATTAAAATCATCATAACATGAAAGCAGTAGTAAAAACCAATTTCAATTTTCCGAAACAGAAAAGTCTGTATGTAGGCAAGGTCCGTGATGTCTATAACATCGACGACAAATATATGGCAATGGTTGTCAGCGACAGAATCTCCGCTTTCGACGTTGTTCTCCCCAAGGGTATTCCTTACAAAGGTCAGGTCTTGAACCAAATCGCCGCCAAGTTCTTGGACGCCACTTCCGACATCGTTCCCAACTGGAAAATGGCTACACCAGATCCAATGGTTACCGTGGGTCTTAAATGCGAAGGTTTCCGCGTTGAGATGATTGTACGTGGCTATCTTGCAGGCAGTGCATGGCGCGAGTACAAGGCTGGCGCTCGCACCCTTTGTGGTGTCGCTTTGCCCGAAGGCATGATTGAGAACCAGAAATTCCCGACTCCCATCGTAACTCCTACCACCAAAGCTGACGAAGGTCACGACGAGAACATCTCAAAAGAGGAGATTATCCGTACCGGCTTGGTAAGCAAGGAAGACTACGAACAGTTGGAAAAATACGCTTTGGCACTATTCCAGAGAGGTACCGAGATGGCTGCCGAGAAGGGACTCATCCTTGTGGACACCAAATACGAGTTTGGAAAACGTGACGGAATAATCTATCTCATCGACGAAATACACACTCCCGATTCCAGCCGTTATTTCTACGCTGAAGGCTACGAAGAGCGTCAGGCAAAAGGCGAGCGTCAGCGTCAGCTCTCCAAGGAATTTGTACGCGAATGGCTGATGGAGAATGGTTTCCAGGGAAAGGAAGGCCAGCAGGTTCCCGAAATGACCGACGAAATCGTCAACAGCATCACCGACCGCTACATCGAACTCTACGAGCACATCACTGGAGAGAAATTCCAGAAGGCGGAAGACTGCGGCGATGTCGCCAAGCGTATTGAGACCAACGTCACAAACTATCTCAATAGCTTGTAAATAGTTGGCATACGGTTTTTCCAATCACTGACAACCGCTCACAGTTCACTCAAAAATGGAAATAGAACGTAAATTTCTGGTCCGTCAGCTTCCTCCCAACTACGAAGCTTTCGATCATTACGAGATTGAACAAGGTTATTTGTGTACATCGCCCACGCTGCGTATTCGCAGAATGGGCGATGCCTATATTCTAACCGTAAAAGAACATCTGCCGGTACTTCCAGGCAGTCCCATAGTAAATAGGGAAGAGGAGTTCGCCCTTTCGGAAGAATCCTATGGTCGCTTGCGCGAAAAATGCGACGGCAACTTTGTCTGCAAGACACGCTATCGCATCGATCTGCGAAGGCTGATGGGCGACGGACTCC
The DNA here is from genome assembly GCA_045597845.1 of Bacteroidales bacterium. GTDB lineage: Bacteria > Bacteroidota > Bacteroidia > Bacteroidales > P3 > Colimorpha. Next base: position 7,916 of record JAZLKZ010000091.1, read on the forward strand.
ATTGCGGACTTGTCGCCGAACTCGACATCTTCCACGGTCGCCACGAAGGCTTACTGTTGGTAGAGGTTGAGTTCCCAAACGTGGCTGCTGCCAATGCGTTTGTCAAACCCTATTGGTTTGGCGAGGATGTCTCACAAGACCCACACTATCGCAACAGCTACATCTCCGCCCATTGACATGCTTCACGCTAAAAACAACACGCTAAAATCATGAAGAAAATCCCACATACCTTTACCATCGTATTCTTCCTCATCCTCTTGGCAGCCGTGGCGACATGGATTGTGCCTGGTGGTGAGTTTGTAAGGGAAACGGTTACCATCGAGAATGCCGATGGCACCACCTCCACGAGGGAAGTGGTGCAGAACGATTCGTTCCACTATGTTGAGGGTGTTCCGCAGACGTGGCACGTCTTCGCGTCGTTGTTCAATGGATTTTGCGACAAGGCGGACATCATCATCTTCATCTTGATGGTGGGTGGTGCGTTTTGGATTCTCAACAACAGTCACGCCATTGACATCGGGGTGATGGCTTTTCTGCGTAAGGTGCAGAAACTCAAGAAATACAAGATTTTCCAGAAACTTGGTGTGGAGAATATCATCATCTCGTTGGTGATGATTATGTTCAGTCTTTTCGGGGCGGTTTTTGGCATGAGCGAGGAGACTATCGCCTTTGTGGTCATCTTCATCCCCTTGGCAATCTCTATGGGCTACGACTCCATCGTGGGTCTCTGCATGTGCTATGTAGCTGCCCATGTGGGCTTTGCGGGCGCCATGCTCAATCCTTTCACTATCGGCATTGCCCAAGGCATCGCCGAACTGCCTATCTTCTCGGGACTGGAATATCGCTTCTTCTGTTGGGTGGTGCTGACCATCATCGGCATCGCATTTGTTTTGTGGTATGCCAACCGAGTGAAACGCAATCCTGAAAAATCGCCTGTATATAAGCTCGACGAGTATTGGCGCAATCGTGCACAAGAGCAGTCGTCCGACACGGCAAAATATCACACTCCTAAATCGGCATGGATTATTTGGGGACTGCTTTCTTTGGCATCGGTCTATTACGCCATTGCCATGCCCACCACCACCATTGCCATCGGCAACGGTAGCACCGAGGTGGTGATTTTGCCAATTCTTGCCGGCCTCTTCATTCTTACTGGGTTTTTCACATTGCGCAAATCTGTGCATTTTTTCATTCTCGACTTGCTCTTCTTCACCATTTTCTATCTGATTGTCGGAGTGTTGGGCTATGGATGGTATGTGATGGAAATTTCCGCATTGTTCCTCGCCATGGGCATCTGCTCAGGCATTTCCGACAGCCAGAGTGCGGATAATATCGCCAAACTTTTCCTTGCAGGTTGCAAGGACATCCTTTCGGCGGCATTGGTCGTTGGTTTGGCGAGTGGCATCATCTTCATCTTGCGTGATGGCAAAATCATCGACACCTTGCTCTACGGACTCACAAAGTCGTTGGCCGAAACGGGCGAGGTGGCTTCGGTAGGAGTGATGTATGCCTTCCAAACTATGCTGAACATCATCATGCCGAGTGGTTCCGCCAAGGCAGCACTCACCATGCCCATCATGGCACAATTCGCCGACTTGATCAATGTCTCGCGGCAGACTACGGTGCTGGCTTTCCAGTTCGGTGACGGATTCACCAACATACTCACGCCTACCAGTGGCGTCTTGATTGGTTGCTTGGGCATCGCCAAAATCCCATACGGCACCTGGCTCAAATGGGCTTGGAAATTCATCTTGATGCTTATCCTTATCGGCTTCCTGCTAATCCTGCCCACGCTTTTCTACAATTTCCCAGGATTTTGAGAATAAAATAGCAAATAATATCTTCCAATCTTCAAATCAACATTTCAACAATTCATCAATTGTCTATTGATAATTAGTTCCTTCCAGCCTTGTCCGCAGTTCCCATATTTGGCATTTCGCGTCATCGCATCAGCATTGACGGCAAAGGTATTACCACACTCGTGACATTTCAGGGCTGTCCGCTGCATTGTCGCTATTGTTTGAACGATATCTGCCACAGTTCTGCCGACACCATGCAACACTACACGCCCGAATCGCTCTACCAAAAGGTTGGCATCGACAATCTTTATTTCATTGCTACACATGGTGGTGTCTGTTTTGGCGGTGGCGAGCCACTGCTGCGAGTGGATTTTATCAAGAAATTCCGTGAACTAACAGGCAAGGGATGGGGTCTGACCGTGGAAACATCGCTCAATGTGCCGTTGTCGCAAGTAAAAGCCGTGTCGGAAGTGGTTGACGATTACATCATCGACATCAAAGACTGCAATCCCGAAATCTACAAAGCCTACACCTATTGCGACAACACCCAAGTGATGCAGAACCTGAAATGGCTGGTTGAACATGTAGGGCTGGGACATCTGATGGTGCGTGTGCCACACATCCCAAACTACAACACCCCCGAGGACGTTGCCCGAAGCATCGCGCAACTGCGCGAAATGGGCATAGAAACCATCGATGAGTTTGAGTACGTCGTCAGAGAGAAAAAAACACAAAGCTAATTTTGAGATCAAATTCGTTGGTCTCCGATATCGAAAGACAAGGCTTTCTTCATTTCTTCAGTTTCTTCTTGGCAAGGGAGAAATAGACGAAATAGGGGAGGCCTACGATGATGACGAGAGCCTGCTGGGAAGACCACAGCAGCCATCCGCTTGCGAGGCCTATGGATTGGGAAATGCCGTACAGCGACAAAGCCTGCCATACCAAAACAGGGTAGGCACCCAGACCTCCTTGAGAGATAATCATGCCGATAGAACCGAAAAGATAAAGCACAAAGGCGGTGGCAAAGCCCAGAGAGGCTGTCTCGGGAATGGCTTTGAAAATAACGTAACCTCCAAGAATGTAAAGGAAATAGATAACCGCACTGTAGAGTATGAACCTCAGAGTGGCTTTGCGTTTGAGGTGGAAGATGCTTTTTACGCCATCTATGCAGCCACGTACAAAGTCGTCAATTTTGCGCACAAAGGCAAAACGCAGCAGCATCTTGTAGAAAAGCTTGTAGCACACCACCAATATCACAATGGCTACCACCGCAATGATAATCAAAGTGGTGAGGCTGGGCAGAGAATCAAATTTCTGCATCAGCCCATCATACACCCAATCCTTTACCTGTCCAAACATCACCAAGATGCCAACCACGGCGATGATGCCAAAGCAGAGTGTGTCGATAAGACGCTCTGTTACAACAGTTCCTAATGATTTTTCGATAGGAATGTCATCGCTTGTGCGCAACATGGCGCAACGCATCACTTCGCCCAAACGTGGGAAAGCCAGATTGGAGAGGTATGCAACCATCACGGCGCCAAAAGTGTTGTTGAGCCTTGGCATGACATCAAGCGGACGGAAAAGCAGATTCCAACGCAACGCCCTCACGAAGTGGCTCAGCAGGGAAACACCCATGGCAACGGCAATCCACCTATAATCAGCGGCGACGAAAGCATTCCAGATGGATTGTTTTTGGTCGGGTTCCAGTTTCAGCAAGAACCAGTAGATGAAAAAGAGTCCAACACCTAAAAAGACGACAAGTTTGATGATGTCGCCCCAAAGGTTCCTTTTTTGTGCAGGTTCTTGTGTTACTGCCATTTACTTAAGGTGGTTGTTTTCAGGAAAGATGACTGTAGGATGCCACTGTTTGGCTTCCTCGAACTCCATTGACGCATAGGTTGCAATGATGATAAGGTCGCCTACATGGGCCTTGTGGGCAGCGGCGCCGTTGATACCGATAATACCGCTGCCACGCTCGCCGGCAATGGCGTAGGTGCTCAAGCGTTCGCCACTGGTAATATCGTAAATATCAACGCGTTCGTTCTCTATGATATTGGCGGCATCCATCAAGTCCTGGTCGATGGTAATGCTTCCTATATAGTCCAAGTCGGCTTCAGTTACTGTAACTCTGTGAATTTTAGACTTCAGTACTTCTATCAACATGTTTCTTTTTTTTTGCAAAGATACAAAATTTAGTGAAAAGTGAAGGGTAAATAGTGAATAGGACAAACTATTTTGTCTATTATATCAATTTTCACCATTGCCATAAGGAACAATCAAAACAAAATCCAATACAAAAGCATCAGCACAATGCCCACATAGAGCAGGATTTTGCCGCCTGAAACAGGCTTCATGTATTCGGTGCTTTCGATGTCGAAACGGCGTTTGATTTTGACGGGAGCGCGTTTGGAAGTGGTATCTCCCGATGCCGCGTCGTCGTTTGTATTTCCATCGAAGCGAGGCTGATAGTTGAAAGTTGGCATTTCTCGTTTCCTGAACAAATCCTTCCATCCCAGGCGATTGTTCTGCCGCGATTCCTCTTGATCCAAACTCTTTACACGCTGCTGGAAATAAGCCAATTCCGCAGATGCGTCAGCATCGGCGTCGGTTGTTTTATCGGTCGTTTCCTTTTCCGCTTGGTCGGCGTATTTCTTTTTCAAGGCTTCCCATTTTTCCTTCTCGGGATTGTAGAAACGGGGGTCGTAATGGAATTGCCGAGGTTTCGGCGTGTAAAACATTGGCATTTGTTATGAAAATTGAGAAAAAAAATAAAAGACAAAGAATCACTGTTCACTGATCACTATGTTCATTGGCACGTCGAAAGGTTCCACGGGGATGCTTTCGAACATCTGGAAATCGAACGCGACACCCACCTTGCAGGCATTTGGCGTAGTCTTCAGCAGTCGGTCGTAAAATCCACGTCCACGTCCCATACGATTGTTCTGCTTGTCGAAAGCAACACCAGGCACAACAATCATCTCAATGGTGTCCAAGTTGGTGAATTCCTTACCAGTAGGTTCGCCAATTCCAAATTGTTCTCCCGCCCGCATACATTCCAATCCGGTATATTGGCGCAACCGCAAATCGTCGCCATCCACGCAAGGGAGCAGCACACATTTTTCCTTATACCATCTATTTACAAAGTCGTGAGTCTGAACCTCGTCATCCATAGACCAATAGAGCAGGAGGGTGCGAGCCTTTTGGAACTCGGGCAATTGCTCCACTTGCCGCATAATGCATTCGGAGCGCAGCAACTTTTCACAAAAAGGGACGGCGTTTTTCGCCGCCCTTATCAACTTTCTCAGTTCTTTCTTGTCCACAATTCAGTAAAAAGTTAAGAAATTGTGTCTTATATCCAACGACTTGCGTCTTTTTCATTTAGAAAGGCAAGTCGTCATCGGTCTTGGGCATCTCGGCAGCAGGAGCCGATGCAAAAGGAGCTTCTTGTGGTTGAGGCTGTTGCGGAGCTGCGGCATTGTTGCCCGACCAAGCGTAACCTGTTGATGTAGAGGGCATCTGACCAGGAACATAGTTCTGGATGCGGCTGCAACGCAGGTTGGTGTACCATTTCTCGTTAAATTCGCGTGATTCTGGCATGAAAGTAACCACTACAGGGCTGTTCATGGGGAGATTCTTGACCATGTTCACACGGTCTTCGCCAAAACAGTCGAATGCCACCTGACGGGGATATTCGCCTTCGGTTTCAATAACAAAGCCACCTCTTACCCATGGGCCACGAGCCGATTCGCCTCTGTTTTCGGGCAGAATCTTGATAAGTCTTCCTGTAATTTCCATAATATTATATTTTAGTTGATTTTCAATATGTTATTTATTATTTTACGAAGTAAAAGTGATACAAAGTTAGTGAAAAATGGCATACCATAGTAATAAAAGTTATCAACATTCGAGGCCGAATGGTTTTTCAACGCAGAAAAAGTCCGTACTTTGCAAAAAAACGATGTCATTTTACGTTAGCGAACCGTTTACCACAGCGCCGTCACAATATCGCACTGCAACACAGAAACGCATCTATGAAACGTTGGAAATGCTGGGAATTCAATACCAGCGCGTAGATACCGACGATGGTTCAACCATGGACGACTGTACCTTCATATCGAAAGGATTGCAGTGTCCCGTCGTCAAGACTATATTTGTATGCAATCGTCAACAGACACAATTCTACCTTTATGTCACGGAGGCAGAAAAGCCTTTCGTCACGCGTGATTTCTGCGGTGCCTTAGGCATTTCGCGCGTTTCCTTCGCTCCTGCCGACCAGTTGTGGGAAAAACTCGGCACACAAGTAGGAGCCACTACGGTGCTATCCTTGATAAACGACCCAGAGCATCACATACAACTTGTAATGGACAAAGATATCGTTGAACGTCAAGAATATGCATGCACCGATGGCACAAACACCGGTTTCATGAAATTCCAGATGCGAGACCTTCTGGAGAAGTATCTTTCCCACACGGGCCATGATGTTAAAATAATTGAGAATTGAGAATAGACTATTGATTGTAGTTGAGAATTTCCCAAATTCTTCGTATCTTTGCATTTTAATCCCTCAATATCCAAATATGGCAAAAGTCAATGTAGGAATCGCACAGATGTCCTGTGTGGCTGACAAACAGAAAAATATAGCTCGTTATACCGAGAAGATTCGCCAACTTGCAGCTGGTGGCGCGCAGATCATCTGTCTGCAAGAACTCTTCGCATCGCTCTATTTCTGCGACGAAGAGCGCTATCAGAACTTCCAGTTGGCGGAATCCATTCCCGATGGTTCCACCACGCAGTATTTCATGGCGCTTGCCAAAGAGCTGGGCGTCGTAATCATCTGCTCCATGTTCGAAAAAAGAGCAGGGGGACTCTACCACAACACTACCGCCGTCATCGACGCCGACGGCTCCTATCTTGGCAAATACCGCAAGATGCACATTCCCGACGACCCCGGTTACTACGAGAAATTCTATTTCACACCCGGCGACCTCGGCTACAAGGTATTCAAGACCAAGTTCGCCACCCTCGGCGTGCTAATCTGCTGGGATCAATGGTATCCAGAAGCCTCACGCATCACGGCCATGATGGGAGCCCAGTTGCTGTTCTATCCCACAGCCATTGGCTGGGATGTGAGACAGACAGAACCCGACAACCGCGAACAATACGAAGCCTGGCAGACCATCCAGCGCAGCCACAGTATCGCCAACGGAGTGCCGGTCATCAGCGTCAACCGCACCGGTTTGGAAGGCGGCATGCAGTTTTGGGGCGGAAGTTTCATCACCAACGCCTTCGGTCGTGTGCTATACCAAGCGCCGCACATGTCGGAGGCAATCCATATCGAAGAGCTCGACCTCGACGAAAGCGACCACTACCGTCGCCATTGGCCCTACCTTCGCGACCGCCGCATCGACTCCTACGGTCCCATTTTGAAACGTTACCTCGACGAATAAATCCTCAATTGTCAATTCTCAATTCACGATTTTCAATGGCAACACCCAAGCAACTCGGTTTCTATATGCCCGCCGAATGGGCTAAGCATTGTGCCACATGGCTCACCTATCCCCACAACGAGGATTCCTGGCCGGGAAAGATAGAGACCATCTTCCCGTCATACCACCTTTTCATCAAGACCCTTTCCGAGTCGGAGAAAGTACACATCAACGTCGAAGATGCCGCCATGCAGCAGCATGTCACCGAGGCGTTGACCGCCAACGGAACCAACCTTCAAAACATAGTCTTCCACCAGTTCCCGTCCAACGATGCTTGGTGCAGAGACCACGGCCCCGCTTTTCTGCTCAACCGACAGGACGCTTCAAAACGTGCCCTCGTCAATTGGAACCACAACGCATGGGGCGGCAAATATCCCTACGAACTCGATACCCAGATTCCCGTTCATATCGCCAAATACCTCCACATGGAATGCTTCTCTCCCGACATCGTCATGGAAGGTGGCAGTATCGATGTCAATGGGGTAGGCGACCTGCTCACCACCAAGTCCTGTCTGCTCAATCCCAACCGCAATCCGCAACTTAATCAAAACCAGATTGAAGAATATCTCCGCAACTACTATGGCGTAGAGAACATCATCTGGTTGGGTGACGGCATCGTGGGCGACGACACCGACGGCCATGTCGATGACCTTTCTCGCTTCGTCAATCCCGACACGATTATCACCGCCGTGGAGGAAGACAAATGGGATGAGAACTACGAGCCATTGCAGCAGAACCTCAAACTCCTGAAACAATGTCGCTTGGCAAACGGCAAACAACCTACCATTGTTGAGTTGCCCATGCCCGACATGGTAGTCTATGAAGACCAGCGCCTGCCGGCCTCCTACGCCAACTTCTACATCGCCAACGGCAAGGTTATCTTCCCGACCTACAAGTGCATCAACGACACCCGTGCCGCCTATATCCTCGAAGAATGTTTTCCCGACCGCGAAATCATCGGCATCGACAGCACCGACATCATCTGGGGTCTCGGCAGCTTCCACTGCCTCAGCCAGCAACAGCCCGAATGAAATAATAAAAGAGAATGAATGACCAAGAGGCGAGTCTCGCCTCTTGGATTTTAGTACAAGAATGCTTCTTTGATTCTGTTGAGGGCTTCTTCAAGGGTTTGTCGAGGGCAGCCGATGTTGAGGCGGAAATATTGCTCGTAGGCTTTGCCTCCGAAGTCGGTGCCGTCGTTCAGTGCCACATGGGCGCGGTCGAGGAGTCGTTCGAGACACTGCTGATGGGTGAGTCCGAAACCACTAAAGTCGAGCCATGGCAGAAAGGAGGCTTGGGGCAAGACTGCTTGGATTTGAGGAAGTTCTTGCTTCAGATAGTTGTCGAGGAACGAGACGTTGCCTTGCAGATAGGTCTTTAGTTGCGAGAGCCAATCTTCTCCATAACGGAAAGCGGCTTCGGCACCTACAAAGGCGAAGATGTTGCCGTTTGCCACTTCGTAGGAGTCGAGAAAATGATGGAAACGTTTGCGGAGAATAGGTGAGGGGATGTAGGATAGTGAACTGCTCAGACCGGCAATGTTGAAGGTCTTGCTGGGAGCGATGAATGTGATGGAGCATTCGCGTGCCTGTGGACTCACCGTGGAGAACGAAGTATGGTTGTGGCCTGGAAGGGTAAGGTCGGCGTGAATCTCGTCAGCGATGACTACCAGATTGTTGCGATAGCAGATGTCGGCGATATGGCGCAACTCTTCGGGTGTCCATACACGGCCGCCAGGATTGTGAGGGTTGGAAAGTATCATGACCTTGCAGCCTTGGGCGCGTTCTTCAAGATCCTCAAAATCAACCTCAAATTGACCGTTTACAATCTGCAAAGCACTGCAGGATAGCTGTCGGCTGTTACCTGCGGGGAGGTGGAGAAATGGGGGATAGACAGGATTCATGACCAAAACAGAGTCGCTCGGTTGGGTGAATGTCTGCAACACAAAAGCGATGCCTGCTACGATGCCTGGGATGTAGTGCAGCTCGTCTCGAGTGGATTCAATGCAATAGTGCCTGCGGAGCCACTGTTGCATTGTTTCGTAATAACTGTCGGAAGGAGTGGCATAGCCCAACACCTCGTGTTGGCAGCGTTGGCGAATAGCGTCCATTACAAAGTCGGGCGAACGGAAGTCCATATCGGCAACCCACATGGGTAGCAAGTCATCACGGCCAAAGAACTTTTGCAATGCATCGTGTTTTACGCAGAAACTACCTTTGCGATTGATGATTTCGTCAAAATTATATGTTTTCATGGCTCTAGGAACGTGAATGAATGCAAATTAAATCGTGAACTCTCGTAGGGTTCAATTTTCAATTGTTAGTTCTTCAACTTTGGCGCGGGAGACTTGGATAAGGTCTTGTGGGACGATTTTGAACTGCAACCCGCGCTGGCCCGCACTGACGTAGATGTAGTCGTATTGCAAACAACTGTTGTGGATGTAGGTGGGGAATGCTTTCTTCATGCCGATAGGACTGCAACCGCCACGAATGTAGCCTGTCAAGGGCTGCAGTTCTTTCATGGCGATGAGGTCGCATTTCTTGTTGCCCGTCACCTTGGCGGTCTTTTTCAGATCCACCTCATCGCATCCGGGTATGACGCAGACGAAATAGCCACTTTTGTCGCCGGAAAGCACCAGGGTCTTGAATACATGATGGATATCTTCGCCGAGTTGGTTGGCGATATGTTCGGCACCGAGGTCGTTCTCGTCCACCTCGTAGGGGATAAGCTCGTAATTGATCTTCTTTTGGTCAAGAATACGTGCCGCATTGGTTTTGGTAGTGCCTTTCATATAGTTCTATTTGACTATCAATTAGGTTTTCAGCCATTGACAAGTTCATCCAATTCAAGCCAACGCATCTCTTTTTCGTCAAGTTGGGCTATTATTTCGCCAATACGTTGAGACGCTTTGGTAATTTCTTCGGTAGTGGCGGGCTTGGATCCGCTCAGCATCGCCTCCAGGTCGCCACGTTCTTGGCCGAGTACGTCGATATCCTTTGTAAGCTGTTCGTACTCATTTTTTTCCTTGAAAGTAGCTTTGGGCTTGTTGGACCTTACGCGCTCATATACTGGTTTTTCGGCTTTCTGTTGCTTGATCTCGTTTTTGCGTTGCTGTGCCTTGAGTTGTCGGTATTCGGTATAGTTGCTGTGGTAGTCTTTGATTTTGCCTTCTCCTTCAAAGATGAAGAGGTGATCTACCAGATGATCCATGAAACTACGGTCGTGGCTTACAATGACAAGGCAGCCTTTGTAGTCTTTGAGGAACTGTTCAAGTATCTCTAAGGTATAGATATCTAGGTCATTAGTCGGCTCGTCGAGAATGAGGAAGTTGGGATTCGCCATGAGCACCTTCAGTAGGTAAAGCCTGCGGCGTTCGCCACCGCTGAGGTTGCCGAAGTAGTTGTATTGCGTGGTGTTGTCGAAACCGAAATAGGTGAGAAACTGATGGGCGGACATCGATTTCCCGTTGTCGAGTTCGATTTCTTCCGCCACGTCTTTCACGATGTCAATCACACGTTGGTCGTCTTTGGCTTTCATGCCTCCTTGTGTGTAGAATCCGAATTGGATTGTCTGTCCCACGACAACATGGCCGCTGTCGGGTCGCAGCTGTTCGGTGAGCAAGTTGAGGAAGGTGGATTTGCCTATGCCGTTAGGGCCAACGATGCCAATCTTTTCGCCTTTTTTGAAACAATAGCAGAAGTCGTCCACCATCTTGCGACTTTCGTAGGACTTGGTGACATTGTTCATCTCAAGGATTTTTCCTCCAATACGCTCCGTCTTGACGGTGAGTTGGGGTTTGCTCTCATCAAACCGTGTATGTGCTTTTTCCTCTAATTTATAGAAGGCATCAATGCGTGCTTGCGCCTTGGTCCCTCGCGCCTGAGGCATCCTTCGCATCCAGTCCAACTCTGTCTTGTACAGACTTTTGGCCTTTTCAACCTCAACCTTTTCATTATGCACTCGTTCGGCTTTTTTTTCAAGATAATAGTCATAGGTTCCCCGATAGTGATAGAGTCGTGCATTGTCGAGCTCAAGGATATCCTGACAGACATTGTCGAGAAAATAGCGGTCGTGGGTGACCATAAGAATGGCAAGACGCTGGCGGGAAAGAAAGTCTTCGAGCCATTCAATCATCTCGATGTCGAGGTGGTTGGTGGGCTCGTCAAGGATGATCAGGTTGGTATCGTCAATCAAAATACGACTTAGTGCCACTTTTTTCTGCTCGCCACCGCTGAGGATTTCCATGGGTTTGTCGAGCAGTTGGTCAATCTTTAGTCGTCCAAGAATCTCTTCGATACGTTGCTCAAAAGTCCACGGATCTTCGTGTTCTGGCCTTTGGGCGGCATATACGAAGCTTCTGACGGTCTGGTTTGCGTGGAATTCAGGACTTTGGGGCAGATACGCCATCTTGACATCACCTCGGAATGTAATCTTGCCTTCGTCTTGCAATACCTTACCCGTGAGAATGTTAAGCAATGTGGACTTGCCGTAGCCGTTACGGGCAATAAGTGCGGTTTTCTGTCCGGCATTGATACCGAACGAGATATCTTCAAACAGTAGTTTTTCTCCGTAGGATTTGGTGAGGTTTTCAACAGTGAGTAGGGCGTCGGACATGGAGCGGAATTAATAGTTGTATTTTGTGCCCCAACGTTGACGGAGGGTGCGTCGTGTCTCTTCTTCGCGTGGGGTTTGACCGGGCTCGTAGAACTTGGCGCCACGCAGCATGTCGGGCAGGTATTCCTGTTCCACGAAATTGCCTTGGAAATTATGGGCATATTGGTAACCTTCGTGATAGCCCAAATCTTCCATGAGTTTGGTGGGTGCATTGCGGATATGCAAAGGAACAGGAAGGTCTCCGGTCTTCTTGATAGCCTCTTGTGCGTTGTTGAGTGCCGCATAGGTAGCGTTGCTCTTGGCGGAGCAGGCGAGGTAGATGGCACATTGAGAGAGGTTTATGCGACATTCGGGATATCCAATCTTGCTTACAGCATCAAAGCAGGCGTTGGCGAGCAGGAGGGCGTTGGGATTGGCGTTTCCGATGTCTTCGCTGGCAAAGATAAGCATGCGACGGGCGATAAAGAGCGGGTCTTCGCCACCGTCAATCATACGCGCCAGCCAATAGACAGCTCCGTTAGGGTCGCTGCCACGCATCGACTTGATGAAAGCGGAGATGATGTCGTAGTGCATCTCGCCCAACTTGTCGTATAAAGAGAGATTTTGCTGGATGACTTGCGTGACGTTGGTATTGTTGACAACCACGTTCTCTGCTCCCGACTTGTTCACCACCAGTTCGAAGGCGTTCAGGAGCTTGCGAGCGTCGCCGCCGCTGATGCGCAGTAGGGCACCTGTCTCTTCAAGCGTAATAGTGCGGCCTTGCGAAGCATAATAGCGTACAGCAGTGTCAAGTAGTTGCAGCATCTCGGCTTCGCCAAAATCTTTCAGCACATAGACCTGACAACGGGAAAGTAGTGCCGAAATGACTTCAAAGGAAGGGTTTTCAGTGGTGGCGCCTATCAAGGTGATGATGCCTTTTTCGACGGCACCCAGCAACGAATCCTGCTGACTTTTGTTGAAGCGGTGGATTTCATCAATGAAGAGAATGGCGCCGTCTTCCTGCTTGGCTGCCTCGATGACCTCGCGCACATCCTTGACGCCGCTGCTGATGGCACTGAGGACATGAAACGGACGATTGAGGGTGTTGGAGATGATCATCGCAAGGGTGGTTTTCCCAATTCCTGGGGGCCCCCAGAAAATCATCGACGGTATGCGCCCACTTTCAATCAAGGTACGCAATACAGCACCTTGTCCAACAAGATGTTGTTGTCCGATGTATTCGTCAAGGGTGCGTGGTCGCAAAAGTTCAGCAAGCGGAGCCATGGGCTAATTGTGAATTGACAGCTGAGAATTATTGAAACAGGACTGGAGAGCCTGAAAACCGACAATCTTCAAATCCTCTAATCGATTAATTATAAAATCAGCATGGCGTCACCGTAGGTGCGGAATTTGTATTTTTCCTTAATGGCCACTTGGTAAGCTTCAGCCATGAAATCAGGATCGGCAAAGGCGCAAGCCATGATATATTGCGATGACATGGATTGGTGGAAACTGGTAATCAGCATGTCGGCTATAGTAAAATCGTATGGAGGATAAATGAATTTGTTTGTCCAACCATCGTAAGCGCAGACTTTTCCAGGAACGGTCACCGCAGTTTCAAGAGACCTCATGGTAGAAGCTCCAACACAGCAAATCTTGTGGCCTTCTTGTTTTGCATTGTTGATGAGGTCGGCAGTCTCCGCCGAGAGATGCATCTCTTCAGCATCCATGCGATGCTTAGAAAGGTCTTCCACCTCAATTCCCTTTGTACTGCCAAGACCCAGATGCAGAGTCAGCTCAGCCCACTTTACATCCTTTATCTCAAGTCGTTTCATCAACTCTCTGCTGAAATGGATTCCGGCGATAGGCGCAGCAACGGCCCCTTCAACTTTCGCATAGATGGTTTGATAGCTTTCCTTGTCCACGCTCTTGATGTCTCTAAGCTGGCGGATTTCTTCTGGAATTGGCGTCTGGCCCATGGCTTTGATATGAGCCACAAGCTCGTCGTGGGTACCATCAAAAAGAAAACGTACCGTACGGCCCCTTGAGGTTGTGTTGTCGATGACTTCAGCCACCATGGAGCTGTTGTTGCCAAAATAAAGTTTGTTGCCTATACGAATTTTACGTGCCGGATCCACTACAACATCCCACAATCGCATTTCTTCGTTCAATTCGCGCAAAAGAAAAACAGTGATGCGCGCACCCGTCTTTTCCTTTTCGCCATAGAGCAGGCATGGAAACACCATTGTGTTGTTGGCTACAACTACGTCATCCTTATCGACATAATCAATCAAATCCTTGAACAGTTTATGTTCAATGGTGTGCGTGTCTCTGTGAAGCACCATCAAACGGGCTTCGTCTCTGTTATCAGGGTCAATGGGTTTCTCCGCTATTAGTTCTTTGGGAAGATTGAATTTGAAATGGGATAATTTCATATATTTTTCTATTGAATTTACAACCTTAATTTTTTTAAGTTTTGCAAATATACATAATTTGAAAGCCAAAGTCAAGTATTTTAACACTTGAATCTCTGAATTTCAAGACAACAATATGATTTTCAATAATAAAAACTTATCAACTTTTTTAAGAAAAAAAACCGTCAAGTTGGTCTAATGCAACAGCCTGCGAAACGGAATAATCGCCTATGCGTTCACGGCGAAGAGCCGAAAGAAACGCTCCAGAATCCAGTGCCGCCCCAAAATCCCTTGCCAGGCTTCGGATATAAGTCCCTTTACCACACTGAACGGAAAAGTCCAACTGCGGCAACGCCGTGGGTATAGACCCAAGCGGATTGTCGTACAAATTTCGTTGCCGGGCATCGTTAGCATTCATCAGTTCTGGCAATGGTTCCATGGTACTTCCTTCTCGAAAAGCCGTAATCTCGAACGATTCGATATGGACGGTTTTTGGCGCAATGGTTATGGTAGGATCGTCCAGTCTCGCATATTCATAGGCACGCTGTCCGTCAATCTTTACAGCGCTGAACATTGGAGGCACTTGCTGTATGTCGCCTAAAAAGCGCAGCCTTGTCTGCTCAAGCATGGTGGGATTGATTTGCACGAAAGGGTAGTAGCGATCAATAGCGCGTTCCAAATCGTAGCAAGGAGTCGTGGCACCCAGAACCATAGTGCCCGTATATATTTTCTCGCCCTGTTGCAAGGTATCGATGCTTTTTGTAGCCTTACCTATGCAAACGAGCAAAAGTCCCGTTGCCAAAGGGTCGAGAGTTCCTGCATGGCCAATCTTGAATTTCTTCAGTCCGAAACGATGTCGAATGTACGACTTTACCTTGTTGACCGCCTGAAAGGATGTCCACTGATATGGTTTGTCGATAGGCAAAACAACGCCTTCGAGCAATTCTTCAACAGTCATAACATAACTCGTTAATTATAAACACAGAATTGCAGACAAGGAGCAGGGAAATTACATACAATAGGGGAGTACGATGGCGAGCGCACCTACAATTGCACAATAGACGCCGAACCAAATCAATTTGCCTTTTTTCACGAGGTTAATCATCCATTTACACGCAAAACAACCGCTAACAAAGGCTGCAACGAAACCGACAATCAAAGCGACGGCCGGAGTAGATGCGGCTTGTGCAACAACTTCGGCATCAGGGAAAAGCATGTCCTTTGCATCCAACAATGCCTGACCCAAAATAGGCGGAATTACCATGAGGAAAGAAAACTGTGCGAGTTTTTCCTTTTTGTTACCCAATAGCAAACCCGTTGCAATGGTGCTTCCCGAGCGCGAAAGTCCAGGAAGAGCCGCGGCAGCCTGAGCAATACCGATAATAAATGCATGCATTGGCGAAATGTCTTCCTTTTGGCGCGGCTTGGCGAAATACGAGAAAGTCAGCAGCAAGGCCGTAACCAACAAGCAGATGCCAACCAAAAGAATAGGATTTCCGAAATGTTCCCCTACACGGTCGTAATTGAAAACAGCTTGAATCTGATCATTAAAACACAGACCTACAATGCCTACAGGAATCATGGAAATGAGAATATTAACGACATACTTCGTACCGTCGTTCCACTGCCACTTAAACAAGTCCTGAAACAGCCACACTATTTCCTTCCAAAGAATGACACAAGTACTAAGCACTGTTGCAACGTGAACCATGATTTCGAAATCCATGGCACCCTCGCCATCAATGCCAAACAAAAACTGACCGATGGTCAAGTGTCCGCTACTGCTAACGGGCAAATATTCAGTAAGACCTTGGATGATTCCAAGAATAAGCGCTTCAAACCATTCCATATAGAAGAAATGTTGAGTTATTGGTAAAATGTGAGGCAATCAACGATTGCAGCCGTAAGGATTATTTAGCCTTTCCCTTGTTGGAATTGAACATAATTGCGCAAATCTCAACCACAAAACCTACTACAATCAAGATAGGTGCTACATAGAGACGCTGTGCGTTGAACATTGCTGGGTTGAAGGTGTTGGGGTCGTCGCTGCCACCGCCTGATAACAGAATGTAGCCGAGCGCCAAGATGATGATTCCCGCCACCATCAAAATGTAGTTGGTTTTGCCAAAAACAAAGTCGAAATTTTTGTTTTCAGTCTCTTTTTCGTTTGTATTCATAGATCGTTGAATTGATTTTTTGCTGTTTTGTTGATTCTTTGCCGACTTTCGGCTCGTGGAAAAGATTAGTTCAAAACTCGGTTTTGATGTATTTTCTTACGGCCATTCTGGTAGAAATCAGCGCGATAATTACGCCCAACAAGATAATCGAGCCCGCAATGACGCCATACCAAAAAACATGTTCTCCGCCCATGAGCGAAAGCCCAAATTTGTTGTCGATGAGATAAGCCGTTCCAAGGAGCAGCAAATCGGCCAACACGCCGCCCAAAGCACCATACAGCAAGCTCCTCATCATATAGGGACGGGTGAGAAACGACATGGTTGCACCCACCAGACGCATGGTCTTGATTGTGGAACGCTGTGCATAGAGCGCAATGCGTATCGTGCTGTATATCATCAAAATACTGATAACAATCTGCAATGCTATGAATATTATCAATATCCAAGTGATTTTATAGAAATTTTCCTTAAGTTCGCTAACGATGCTCTCTTGATATGCGACTCCCGTCACGATGCCTTTCTCCTGCATCGAACGAGAGAACTTGTCGATAGTGGCAGATGTTGTATCAAGCAAATCTGCGCGGAAATTCACCAACAACGACGGAAACAACGGGTTGTATCCCAAAAAGCCGACGAAATCTTCACCCAAATCTTCGGCGAACAAAGTGGCGGCTTCTTCTTTGGAGATATAATCCACTCGCTTGACGTAAGGCATTGCGGCAATTTCTTTCTGCAAAGCCACCGCCAAAGAATCCGGCACATCTGGAACCAGATCAACCTTGTAAGTGATGTTCTCTTCCGCCGCATGGGTACGGATGTACGAATGGTATTCCATCAGTAGCAACAGACCAAGCATAAACAGTACCAACGTGATACTCAACACCGTTGAGGTATGCGCTCCCCAAAGATTGATTTTATTGTGCTTTTTCAAGGGATTAGTTTTTAAGCCAAACGATTTTGATTTTGATTTGTCTGCTCAAGGTTTAATTGGCAAGCATAACGGGCATAACAAGCATCAGGATGTCCTCCTTGGGAGTTTCTTCCGATTCCACCACGGGGAAGATGATACCCGCACGGCTGGGATGCGACATCTCGATGAGGATTTGTTCGCTGTTGAGGTTGGAGACCATCTCGGTAAGGAACTTGGCGTTGAAACCGATTTCCATAGGCTCGCCGTCGTAGGAGCAAGGCATGTGCTCGTGGGCGTCGTTGGAGAATTCCATATCCTCGGCCGAAATGGAGAGATTGCGGTCCTCGATGCCTAGACGCACCTGATGAGTGGACTGGCTAGCGAAAAGTCCGACACGACGCAACACGTTGAGGAACGAGGTTCTGTCAACGGTCAATTTGTTGGGATTATCCTTGGGGATGGCAGCCTCGTAGTTGGGGTACTTGCCATCAACCAAACGACAGATAATGTGGAAATTGTCGAAAGTGAAAGTGACATTGGTATTGTTGAATGCCATCAAGACATTTGTGTCTTCTTTGTAGGTTCCCAAGATATTCTTGACAAGGTTGATAGGCTTGCGAGGCAAAATGAAGCTGGTTGTCTCGGTAGCGTTGACATCATAGCGACGATAGCGCACAAGCTTGTGGGCGTCGGTGGCAACGAAAGTAACGCATTCGGGATTCATCTCGCAGAAGATACCGCTCATCTGAAGGCGAGTCTCGTCGGTGCTGGCGGCGAAGATGGTCTTGTTGATGGCGCTGGTCAATACAAAAGCAGAGATGTTGGTGGTAACAGTATCCTCCACAATAGGCAACGAAGGATATGTGTCGGCGTTGTTGCCAGCAAGGTGATACTTGCCTTCACCAGAAACGATTTCAATAGAGAAATTGTTGTCATCCACGATGAATGTCAACGGGGCGTCATCCATGTTCTTCAAAATATCGAGAAGCAAACGCGAAGGCACTGCGATGTCGGTCAATCCGTCCAACTTGCCCGATTCAACCTCGATGGTTGTGATGATGGTGGTTTCCAAATCGGTGGCTTTGGCAATGAGTTTGCCTTCGTCGAGGTGGAAATGGAAGCAGGTGATGATAGGCACCGTGTTGTTGTTCGTGATTACGCCACTAATGGCTTGCAACTGCTTGGCAAATACTTGGCTGTTTACAATGAATTTCATATCAATAATATTTTTGTTTTCTTACTATAGAATGATTTGCAAAGTTAGATAATTATTATTATTTGAAGTTCAACTCTCTATTTTTTTTATCAACAAGTTATAAAAAGTTTGAACAGAGAATGATTAATCGTGCAACAAACGATACTTCTTAAGTTCCAATAAGAAATGCAACTTTTGAGTCAAACTAACAAGATGCTAAAGGTAAAAAAACAGCCCCCAAAAGAGTCAAAAGACACGATCAAGGGCTGAATGCGGAAAAAAGTTTATCTTTGCATCTCGACCAAAAGTTACAAAAATGAAACAATTAACCAGGGAGCAAAGATACGCAATATCTTTGTATTTGAAAGAAGGCAAGACACAAAAAAATGATCGCAGAAGCGATAGGGGTCAGTAAATCAACCATTAGCAAAGAGGTGAGAAGAAACTCCGGCGTGCGAGGCTACACTTTCAGGCATGCCAGGAATGGGCGGACATAAGGAAAGAGAGGCTTCGCCTCCCGAGGAAGATGAACGCAGAAATCATCCAAAGGATAGAAAATCTGATGCGGGCGGAGGATTGGTCTCCGGAACAGATAGAAGGCTGGTGTGCGGTGAAGGGCTACCGTATGGTATCGAAATCAAGCATTTACGAGTACATCCACAAGGACAAGGAACAAGGAGGGGACTTGTACAAGCATTGCCGGTTTCGGCTGAAACACAGAAGGAAACCCGTCGGGAAACACGTGCCGCTCAAGAACAGGGTGGGCATCGGGAAACGCCCCGTGGAAGCTGACGGAACCAGATTCGGAGATTGGGAGATGGACTTGATGGTGGGTGCAGGAGGCAAGGGAGCGATGGTCACATTGGTGGAAAGGCCAACCTCCTACTCTATGATCAGGAACCTGCCGCTGGGCAAGAACGCAAAAGGCGTCGCCGATGCCGTCATTGACATGCTGCTGCCTTTCAAGAGATGCGGAGCGGTAAAGACCATCACCACTGACAACGGACCCGAGTTCGCAGAACATGAAATGATTTCCAGGAAGTTGGACGCTTCCGTCTATTTCGCAGACCCGTACTGCTCTTGGCAGAAAGGACACATAGAAAACACCAACATGCTGTATCGGAGATACGTCCCTTGCGACAACCATTTCTGCGAACACTCTGACGATGAACTCCTGCAAATCCAATACAAACTCAACCGCAGACCCAGAGAAAAAATCGGTTTCAAATTGCCTTTCCAAGAATTTTTCTTACATTTGCAAGAGTAGTTGCATTTTGGTCTGGAATCTATCTGGCATGAAAATTTCGATTTTGTTTTGCAGATTGAAAAATAATGTGTAATTTTGCTAAAAAAACAAATATAATATGGCTGATATTTTAGAACAAATCAGGAACATTGAAGTTCTACGGGAAAATCTGGCGCAAACCAGTTGTGTCACGAAAGACGCTTTTATGAAGTTGTCCGACGGGAAAGCACCAACGTTGGACTACAATCTACCTCAAAATTCCACGTTTACCACTTACGGACACGTTCAACTGGATCTGGACAAGTCTGCATTTATTGAACAAGAAACAAGTATAGAAAGGGTAGAAAAAGACCACTACTTTAAAGTCCCTGCTCCGGCTTTGCGTCAACAATTCAATCGTAGTATGCAGTTGGATTCAAATGACATGGGGATAGGGCTACGGGCAACAGCGATAAGGAAGAAACTGGATGTTGCCGCAGGCCAAAAACTCATAGATGTGTCCCTGCTGTCAGAAACTGATTTAGAGAAAATGACCAATCCTCAATTAGTAATTGGAGACACGTGTCTTAATGATGCGCAGGTGGCCAATTTAGCTAGTGCTGGCTATCGTCCATTTGTTGTCAACAAACTCAATGGGATTGGCTCTCGATTAGAGTATCTGAAAAGGCCGACAGTTGTCAAACCCCGGTTGTTTATTATAGAGGAGTATAAGACAAGTTCTTTTTTAGGAAATTATGGTGCTGGTAAAACGTTGCAAACTTTTTCTCTTCTTCCTGGAGAAAAGACCACTCTGACCATCCGAACCTATAAAGACAACACTGCAACAAAGAGCCAATCAGAAAATCTGCTTGACAGTTTTAGCCAAGATAGTGTGGATGAGATGGAGAATCTGATGGAGGAGGAGAATAACTCCAGCAGCACTGAGTCCACTTCAAAATCCGCATCCGTCTCGGCAAGTGTGTCTGGTGTAATAAAAAAGATTATCAACATTGGAGTCTCCGCTAGCGCAAGCAAAAATACAACTGCTAGCCGGTCTGCTAACAGCCGTGCCCTCAATCGAGCTTTAAGCAAACATGTTGAACAAAGCAATTCATCGCGAAATATAGAGATTAACACCAGTTCAACAGAATCTGTGAATGAAGGAGAAGAATACTCCACTGTTCGCGAAATAGAGAACATCAATAAAAGCCGAGTACTCAATTTTGTATTCCGTCAGTTGCTTCAGGAGTATGTGAGTATAACATATCTTTCAAATATCCGCATTGCTTATTCTGATGGATTGTTAGAATCTACTCGTATTGTCGACGTTGAAGAAATGGACGATTTACTCGCGGATGTAATCGAAGCCAAATCGCTAAAAACCGTTAAAGAAAGTATTATCAGGAAATACCAGTATGTGCTGAACTACAAAAAGGAATTAATACCGCTGCTGCAACTAATGCCGGATGATGAAATCTCCCAAAACAACCAAGTAGATATTGAGCCATTTTGGACATGTAAGCCTGAAGGAGAGAAATATACGGTTGGAAATATGGAAGTCAAAATTCCTGGAGTGATTCTCCAAGTACAATCAAACATTCTCCGTACAGACAGCCTTGTTGCGGATGCTTTGTTGGGGCAGGGAGAAGCTCTTGACTGTTTCAATATGAGAGCCCAAGACGCTGTTGCAATTGGGGAGAATCTAAAGAATCTTGAACTGATGCAGAAAATAGAAATCATTGAAAGCATCGAAGACCCTAAAGCCAAAGCTGATGCCTACAAGTCTGTCTTCTTCCGGTATTGCGACAATCCACAAACGCAGATTATCTCAAATACAACAAATTCATAATTTTTATACGTTACAATTTATGTAGGAGGGGCGAATTCCTCAGTCTCCTCCTCACATAGAGGTTTTCAATTATGGAACTAATGAATTATTGGCAAGAACATTTTCACGATGCTACTGACAGTAGCGATGTTGTTGATTGTTCTATAGCCAAATCTATCCTTTCTCATCCCATCAACAGAGGTTGGTACGAAGATGAACATGGATATATATCTTGGATTGATGAAAATACTGAGGACGTTAAAAATCTTCTTGCTTGCCAAATAAATTTTTGGGGCAAAAATTTTGTTTTGTTCAAGGGCTCTCGAAAAGAAAAGCTTGGTTCAACTCAAAATATTTTTGATTCGGACTCAACTGTCGCCTCGGTATTTGTTTATGACGAAAAAAAAGTATGCCGTGTATATCGAGGATTATCAATGTCTTCTTGTTTTGAGGAATTTGGCGCAATAAAAGACGATACATACACGGTTACCTTTGGAAAACAAAAAGATGGGAATTTGAAGTCTAACTGGATAGTAAACGGTGGTAATCCCATTGATTGTTTGGATGGGCGAAATTACGCATTCATTAAAGGACACAAGCATACTAATCCATATAGCGAAACACAAAAAAATGGAATATATATACATTCAACAAATGTGAATAAAAATAAAGGTTTTGCTGGAACTTATAAAAATGAACAAGGAAAATTATGTGGAATTTCCACAGGGTGCCTACTGATTGCTGCATCGTGGCCGCAAAAAGGATATATTGGCTGGGATGAATTTAATCAACAGTTACATGGAGTTAAATCATTTTTGTTAAAGCTTGTCCGGACATGAAAGAAACGTTGGTGCAATTGGGATTATTATTATTGATAGCAGCAATTCCACACCCCGCAATATCGCAAGAACGCATAGAATACGTTCCAGAAAATGTGGAGTTAATAATGTTTTCAGAATTCATTGCCACTGACATTTATGACTCTGCTACACCCTCTAATCATCCTAAATTTGTTATACCTCCCATTGATGATGACTCAAATGCATTGTTGTGGCATATAGTCGTTACTGATAAAATTGACAATATGATTGAAGTATATTTTTGGCGGTTAGACGAAGATTTTCAAGTTGTCGACACTAATTATAGAGGCTGGATTAGCATGGATAACATCGCCGTATACCCTACTGATAGACTTAGTGCATTTGAATTATTCGACACTCCAAACGCAACACATTGTGTTTTTTCTTATATAGAATTCTACGAACCAGCACTTGTTGGGCCAAATGGACAATTAAAGGTTGTAGATGTTGACTTGGAAAGCAAATGGGTAAAGATCCGCTGGTATGACCAAAAATCATATTGGATTTCCTATAAAAATCAGTGTACTGATCATTTTACATATTGTACTGGAAATTAAATATCATAGTTAAACATCCACAAAATGAACGTTACAGATTATTGGATAGAAGAATGGCAAAAACACATGGCGGTGTCTTCCATATCCACAGCTAAAAGTGTCACCCTTAATGTAACAGATGATGATGTGATAGATGGGAAATACTATGACATATATGGGCAATGGATAGGACGTTCCAAAAATGATTTTTCTGATAATGTCTATGCTGTTCCATCGGCAGAAACGGTTATTTTCGACTCGAACAACAATATAATAAAAGCACCAAATAAAACTCCTTTAAATATTACTCACGAAGAATTTACAACCATTTCACATATTATTTTCCAGGAATCTTCACATGGAGATGAGGAGGATTTGTGGCTTGCACATACGGCAAATAATTTCGCCCAATATAGGCATAAGTCACTATACTCACTCCTTATGGGAAAAGCCTATTCTTGTGCTCCCCAAAAAGAGCCCATGTCAGATGAACTAAACAAAAAGATACATATATCAGCGAGAGCAGCTGTCATAAATGTTCTAATGGGAAAAAGTGATCCCACAGGAGGAGCCTATTTCTGGGATGGAACAGATTTCTTAGCAAAGGGAGTTGCACACAATAAATTTAAAGAATATAAAAGCATTTCTATTCCCAAGAATATATATTCACAATATGAAAAAGCTCAGTTGGCTAAATACGGAAGACAAGTTTCATATAAGATTGGCAATACTAAAAAAACATACAACTTGCCGAATGAAGTATTTACCAATCCCCAATATTGGGGTGATGATATTTTCTTCTACGGTGAAAATAGTGATGTAAAAAATAAAAACTTAATTGCAGTAGGAACTAAAGGAAGAACTATTTTCTGGAAAGTTAATTAATATTCAGATGAGAGGGAAAATTGTTTTTTTATTATTTCTCCTATCTACACAATGTAATGCACAAACTGTAGAAAAATCATTTTCTGCGCTTATGTATAAAATGGATTCAGTCATTGTCATTAATAATGATCAATCTATTAGAGTAAGATACGTTACTGGAATACGTGATGATGAAAATGAAATTAGGAGTCTAGATGTAATACTTAATGATAGCGTTAGCACAACAATGCAAATACCATCTCCCGAAGATGTAAAGAATTTCAACATAGATAGTATTAAATATTGTGATGACGGATATTTGGTAGTAAGTACTAGTTATGGGGGAGGTTTCTTTTTATATAAAAGCGATTTGTATTTTTCTATAGAAATAGATGACTTATATTTATGCCAAATAGTAACGGTGTTTACTCATATTCTATCGGAAGAGGTACCATTTCGTTCCATAAAAATTACAGATTGGATATAGAACGACTTAAATAATAATTTTCACTACTGTCCCGTTAAAGTGGAATAATAGTTCTTTGAAATAATTGAAATATAGTCTTTTATACTTTAAATCAAAGGTGCGATGATTTGAATTTGTAATTTTGCAGACCATAATAGGATTTGCAAATGAACAAAGAAAAA
>JAZLKZ010000092.1:0-9259 GCA_045597845.1 Bacteroidales bacterium
AACAAACGCAGTTCCCTTTGCAACCGTCCGTGGCCAGTTAATTTTGTTGTAGCCACGATGAATGTTCTTAAGGATGAAGGTGAAGAAATCCTGATTCTCGCGGTTAAACCGCACCATCTCCAGAACGATGTCGAGAATCGTGTCGCTTTTAACCCGCTTGCCGCCGCTCTCCGTCATTGAGCGATTGTCGCCGCCGTCGATCAATTCGCTATCTGGATGCGCCTTGCGGTAGACTGAGACTGCACGATATATCCACACCGCGAATTCCCGCAGGAAATCAACCGTCCCCTTGTCGATCGGCGTTTCTCCCGGCGTCGGATCCGCGTCAACTGCCGCAGTGAAGTCAATCAGTTGTTCAGGCGCGAAGTCCTTGAGCGCCTTTGCATCATTCTCATCCAAAAGCACCTTCGGAAGGACAAGTACGCAATCATTCAGCTCTGCATCAAAATAATAGCCGACACAATCGACCTTGACCTGATTAGTCAGTCGGTTGAAAAGACTATTATCAAGACCGGCGAAAGCTCCCTTTAAAAGCCTGCGATCGTAATGATGTCCCTCGAAAAGGATTTTCATTCGCCAGCCTCGGCGACGCCACCATCAGTAGTTGACGCCCCCTGTCCCGACACATTAGAAGAGCCAGTCGTACTAGACGTAGATAAGACCTTTTCAACCTTCAATGCATCCAAGAACGACGACAGCAGCTTGTCGCGCCACTGTTCCTTGATCTTGTCGTTCACGGGACCGGTGACCTCGGGATGATAGAAGTCGGCATACCGAATTGGCCGCTTGTTGTCTTCCCCACCCTTCGTGAAAGTGTATTGGAACGCATCCTTATCGGGAAGATTGTCCTTGAACACATCGCCCCAAAGATAGAAGATCACCTTCGAGACAAAAATCTTCGCGTCAATCACATCGTCCTTTGCCTTGACGAAGAAGTAGCCGAGCTGCTTGTCCTCGGAAGAATTGTGATCGGCGATCTCGTCATTGATCTTTTCAAGGAAAGACCACCAGTAGTATTTCACGCCACCGACATCGATCTTCCAACCCTTTCCTGCGTCTTCAATCGGCACATATTCCCATTCCCACCGGCGTTTGAACGCGCTATCAATCGGGAAGAGTGATTGGTCGGACGTGTTCATTGTCGCCCAAATGTAAAGATTAGGCGGCAGGACTAGCTTTTTGCCGGTCTTAATATCATCCGCAGTGGCAATCACCTTCTCTACGCCTTCAGTTGTCTTCTTAATGTCATCAGCAAGTGAGATGTCAGTAAGCTTATAATCCTTATCTGTCGCAAGGAACTTCTGAATGTCATCATCGGGTGTTATCGCATACGCGGAGAATCCGTTATCCGCGCGATCCAGCAATTGGAACAAGTCTCCGAAGATCTGAGCGCAATTGCCGCGGTTTATTTCCTCAATGACAAGGTAATAGGTTTTCGCGTCGCCTTGCGCACCAGCGTCCGTATATCGCTTCCACGCCTCCACGTACGCCTTCATAAACGCTTGGGGCACAAATTTGTAGGAGACCTTGTCTTCCGTCAAATCCGCGCCGCCGACCTTCATCGCAACAGTATTGGTTCCATTCAAGCCATAGCGAATTTCTTCCTTAACAAACGGCTTATACGCGCCAACGAAGGTGGCATAATCCGTATCAGGATGGAATGTCACGCGAACGGAGTTCTTTTCATTCGTACACTCATCAATCTTGTGCGACTTCCCCGTGCCCGGGGCACCGTAAATGATGAGTTGACGCGCCCAATCCTCACTCGTCTCAACCGGCTTCCCTTCTGCCGCCAACATCTCCGAGAGTTTTTTAGCTTTTTTAGAAAGACTGTCGTCCTTAAGTGTTGTGATCATTTCGATACTCCTTTCTTGAATCAGAAGATTGTACTCTCCCCTGCCAAAGTGTAACCGGCAGAAGACATATCAACAATCAATAGCGTTTTCATAACCGCCATAAAATACTGAACAGCATTATTGGCGTTTCCCTGACGAAGTCGAACATTCCCAGCGCGATAATCAACGATTAATTGATTCACCTCCGACGAATTGTATTCGCATCTCACGACTGAGCCTCTAACTGTTGACGTCTTTTCAAGAGCATACAAAAGCAGCGAGATCTCATCCTTTGTGACTGGGGAATATGTCTGCACGAATTTCAGAAGATGCTTATACACATCCTCGCTTTCAACTAGATTGGAGAAAAGCGTCTTTGCGATGCCCGCATATAAAGATCTCGCCTCATGGATTATTGCATCTGCCTCACCGCGATTCTCCTTTGAAATCAGTTTCGCCCTATCAAGCGCATCGTAATACAGACAAGATATCTTATAAAATGACTCCCCAAGTTGCGTTAAAAACGACCCGTTTTCAAACCGGACAGATCCGTCCTCATCAGGATAAATACATCCCGCCTTCCGATACAACGGGAAAAGCATCCTAATCTTAGAATCACCCTTGGGATCCACCTCTTGATATAATGCCTGAAACTCCTTATAGGGTATTAAATGTCGGTTACAGCCAGAAAAATGGTCGCAGATGTTTCGAAGTATCGTGCAACTATTGCGCGTAAAAGAAACACCAGGATTTGTCACCGATGGAATATTAACAGTTGCCATATTATTTTACCAATTGTGCCCTTATTGCTTGGGCGATAATCTTAGCCAACATAGGCGGAACAGCATTCCCGATCTGTTTGTACTGGCTTCCCCTCGTTCCAAGGAATACAAAGTCATCAGGGAACGACTGCAATCTAGCATTTTCCCGAGCAGTAGGGATTCGATTCTCCTCATAATGGAAATAATTACGATGTCCTGTATCCACCGTGTTCGCCGGGCGTGTACTCGACATCCTTTCAAAGGCCTTATTATATTTACGGATCTGCCAATATTCGGGAGGAAGATCCTTTATGCGACCACCGTCAGGAATCATTCCTATGATATTTATAGTCTGCTCTGAATGGCGGGTAAAATCATGATTCGTCAATTTTTTCGTTCGCCCTCGCAAAGCCTTCTGATATGCATTCTGAGGCGGCTTCAAATATGTCAATATCGAAGCCTTCCCATCCCACCCATTTATTGATGGCAAATCAGATATAGCATCTTTAGCAGTCAATCGAACACCAACTTCTTTCGGAAACGAAAAACTGACATCCTTTATTCCAACAAAAAATGCCCGGTTACGATTTTGGGGGATCCCATAATCAGCCGCATTAATTACTTTAAACGAAACAACATACCCCATCGATGAAAACCGTTTAATAATATCCTTTTTAACTGCGCCATTATTCAAGGTCGTCAAACCCTTAACATTTTCAATGACAAAGAACTGGGGTGATATCAACTTCACTATACGGCAATACTCTAGGTATAATTGATTACGTGGATCATCAATTTCTCGCTTACCCACCGTACTAAACCCCTGGCAAGGGGGCCCCCCAATAATACCCACTACATCCTTTGGATCAAGGAACTCTTTAATCTTGTCCAAGGAAAGATCCTTTATGTCTCCACAAATTGCACATGCCTTCGGAGCATTGCGACGGTAAGTAGAAATTGCATCGTCCCAATGATCAATAGCAAGGCCAACCTCAAAGCCAGCATCTTCAAATCCTCGTGACATCCCGCCACATCCACAAAAAAGATCAATGATCTTATTTTTCATTTTAAAGCATCCTCATTATCTCATCCGCAATTGCCTTAGCAAGCAAAGGAGGCACCGCATTCCCCACTTGGCGATACTGCTCCGAGCGATTACCTAAAAACACAAAAGAATCTGGAAAGGATTGCAGCCGCGCAGCCTCCCGCACCGTTGGCAACCGATTGTAAAGCGGGTGAAAATAATTGCTATGATTATTACCCGTATCAATCGTAACAGACTGATCATCCTCTTTCAAACGTTTATATGCCGAGGAATGTCGATTATTACGATTTGTTGGCCACATCTCAGCTGGGACATCCTGCCAGTTCCCTCCCTGCGGCACACAGGCTATTCGGTCTTGAACCTTTTTAGCAGGATACCGAACCTCATGGTTGCGGACAGACTTTTGCCCATCCCGAAGGTACTTTTGGTAATCTGTCTTCGGCCCAACCGCAAGCGTTACCGTCGCCGCCCCATCTCCCTCGTGCGAATAAAACTCCCCAATAGCTTCTTGCACAGTAGGACAATGCGCAACCTTCGACAATGCACTAAAGTCAAACGCTTTTCCCTTCAACATGACAAAGAAGTTGCGGAATCTTCGCTGAGGCACACCATAATCGGCTGCATTGAGAACACAATTAACAACATTATATCCGCGGGCTTTAAAGATGGACTCAATACGCCTCTTCACGTATCCTTTATTCATTGTCAAAATCCCACGAACATTCTCTATCACAACGGCCTTCGGTGAAAAAAGGTCAACGAACTTAACAAACTGAAAAAAAAGTTTATTTCTAGGATCCCGTCGCTCTTCATCTGCATAACGATTTGCAGTCGAGAACCCTTGACACGGTGGCCCTCCTATTATAACATCTATGCTCTTGTACGGGAACTCTCTGGCCATTGACTCCGGCTCCATGTCCATCAAATCGCAACACACGGCTTGCGCCCCAGGGAAGTTCTTTGCATAGGTCGCAACAGCAGGGACATTGAAGTCAATCCCACCCACAACATCAAAACCAGCGAGCTGGAATCCCTTCGAGAGTCCCCCGCAACCACAAAACAAATCAAGACATGATAATTTCTTTAGCATTTACTTTACAACTCCAGAAACATTTTGACCCCAGCAAGGTGAAAAAAAGTGAACCAGCACTCCTCGTCGCCGAGCTTGCGGATGATGCAGCTCCTATCAACGCATACGTGATATTTATGCACATTACTCACAAAGCAACCTTTGCGAAAATAGGGTAATACTGGTAAAACTTATTGTACATCTCCATTTCAGACCGAGTCGTGTCATCGCTTTCATCGATCTTAAACCCCAGTCGCTTGACCAAGCGTCGCCCCGGATCCCCATTGACCGGCATAATGGCGTTCAAATGCAGCCGCTCCTTGGGGGTCAGAACTGGCATGTCTATCTGTTGTGGCCTATCTGTCCACTGTACGTGTTCAAATTTAGTACCTTTAAACCGCTGCCAAAATTCCTCTCGATCTTCCTCGGACACTACCGCACCTGTCACACTTAACATTTTCGTGCCATCGGAATAATAGCTAGCATTTAAAAGACAAAAACCTCGACCGCTTCCAATGGGAATCGCTTCTAATGCCGCATTTTGAATGGCAGTAAAATAAACGTCAATCAGACCATTCTTTTGGCCAAGCATCTGCTTATAATTGCTCGGCAAAAACCGCGAAATCTCCAACAAGTCGCCGCGTTGTGAAGTGTGCGCCGACACCTGCTCGTCAACAATCCGAGAAACCCCTGCAACCAGGGCCTTCGACTGCGCTGCTTTCAGATTCGTGCCTTGTATTAATCCTGTCAGGGCATCCGTCAGCGATTCAATTAATTGACCATTAGGATTCACATCTCGACGCCCTAGTCTCATCGTCACACGTACAATACTACGATCTGGAACCGATTCAAGAATCGAGATAAAGCCATCAAAGACTTCTTTCGTGCCTTGCGTACTGTCAAACCACACTATTAAAGGATCCCGTTTTCCTGCGAGCTTTCTGACCCCCGTCACAATATCACCATGTTGCAATGCCACGAGTTTCGTCGGCTTATTAAACTTTTGCCTCAAAAAAACATAATTTTTAAGTTCAAACGATATCGTCCTCAACGATGGGAAAAAGTTCCCCATCAGTTTAAAGTCCTCTAGAAACGGCCCCCCCAACCCAACATAACGATAATTAGCCAACTCTTTTTGACTAAAACACCGAAGAAGATCGATCATGAAAAAACGATCAACCGCCTTATTTAAGCGAAGATGATATGCTGGAATCACCTCGCGACCGCCTCTCTGTAGACATGCTCAAAAGACTCTTTAACTACTGCGCCCGGCGAGGTAAATGGCACGCCAAGATAACTCGCGACACTTCGCACCTTCGCCTCACTGACGGTAATCGCACAACTCACCGAGGACGAAGCTTTTTTAGGCGGCACCGGCAATTTGGGGCGAGCAACGGCTCCCTGTCCCTTATTAGTTTTCATAAATCCTATCCCTAACTTTTTCGCGGACGGCTTATCGCGCATCGCCTGAAATGATACCGATGCTACAGAACTGATTTTCCCACGAACTTCCGCCTCCCTCTTCTTCCAATCGTTAGTAAACTTCACACAAGCCTTTGTTCCCTCCCGCATGAAATTTTTCACCGCCAAATAAACAGGATTGGCCGCATCGACACCGCGCTTCGTAGTTGTGGTGGGCAA
The DNA here is from genome assembly GCA_045597845.1 of Bacteroidales bacterium. Lineage (GTDB taxonomy): Bacteria > Bacteroidota > Bacteroidia > Bacteroidales > P3 > Colimorpha. The sequence goes on from JAZLKZ010000092.1 coordinate 6,352, forward strand.
TTGGCGAACATCGCTCGAACTAAAGGAAACGATCCCACTGATCGCATTATACTGCGGATGGAACTGAGGAACGCCCGCCTCCCCCCATCCTGTTAGAATTGTCTTATCTGCATATAGCACAACACGGTCATTGCATAAAACCGTCCAGCCAGCATTTTGCGAAGAATATTTGGACGGACCACCTTCCTCTGGCGTACCATCACCACCAACAAGTGGAGATGTAATGCCAATAGCCAAAAAGACATCGACATCACCCAACCTTGCTTTATAGCAATAAGGACTCATATCATGACCACATTTCAACTCCATCGGCACCGCAGAAACAACCTGCTTGTTAACCGAGATTTCAAGTCCTTTAGCGATCATAAATCCATATGTAACAGCGATCTGCTTACGAATTACATCGTCAAATCGAGATTCACCACAATTAAATATCTTCGCCGTTCCATCATGCAATGAGGAAATCTCAATTCGAGTGCCGAACTCTTTACTAGCGGTTGCGGGCAAAACCTCATAGGGGATTTCCCACTGTGATTCATTTTCAATCCACTTCGGCGTAATCGAAACCTTGTATGTATGTTTTTCCCCTTTGCAAAAGTCGGCCCTACTTTTTGTCAATACATCACACTGTTTCCCCATCTTAAAAATGGCACGCTTCATTCCAATGCCAAATGTGCCAACCGTAGCAACACTATCCTTCGGCATATCCGGATCTCGTCCCATTCTGAATGCATAATTCTTCAAAACATCGAGTGAAATCCCGCCGCAATTATCACTAATAACAAATGACTTTGGCGACATGGCAATATCAATTCTATAGCCTGAATATTGCTTGTTAGAACCCTCCCGTGCATTCTCACGCAAGATGCCATCTATACAATTATCCAGCAAATCCAAAATAGCATCCGACAACTCGATGTCTCTTGTTAACATTCGAACAAAGAAAGATTTGACCGGTGAAGCACTAACTACTTTAGGATCTGCCATTTTTTACTACCTCCATTAAATTCTTAATCGAACAAAGAATTTTTTCAGCCAACACCGGACAAACACTGTTGCCGATTTGGCGGAAGCTCTGCCACTTGGTCTGATCAAATTGGAACCAATCCGGGAAGCTCTGCAGCCGCGCTGCTTCTCGTGGTGTGATCACGCGATCCAAAGTTGGATGGATCGGTCGCAAGGACTGGAAACTGCCCATATCACGCCCGGTTCCTGCACGAATCGTATGACAAAATCCATTCAGCTCCAAACGCCGGGCTTTTGAAACGCTATCCTGCTTGCCCTGCGGCAATTTGTGCCACCGCGCTTTGACCGCATCTTTGTGAATCGTGCCTTGATTGCCTGAGACCTCTGACGCATTTTTGAGTCGTCGTATCGCTTCTGGATCTCCAACACCCTCCGGCACGACCCCGGACAAACGCGCATAATAAAAACCTGTACGCTTCCGTGTGTTTGGGAGTTCTCTCCATCCGCACAGATTACTCTCACTGTTTTTTGAGCGGATATTTCCCGGCAACCCCTGCAATGCGGCTGCAACCGTCACCTTCGGGGAACGAGGCATTCCTGCCAAAATGTCTTCCGCCGTGATTTTCTTCTTCAAGTCCTTCCGACTGCCAAAGAAAAACACTCGCGTCCGAGTCGTCGGAACGCCAAATTCGCTTGCCTTTAAAATAAGAGGCGGAAGCACATCATATTGAGACTTAACACGCTTCAACGCCCGTGCGACAAGAGGCTTGTTCTTTGCGTCTAACAAACCAAGGACATTCTCCGCCAAAAAGAATTTCGGCCGCAATTCCGATACCAAGGAAAAGAACTTTACAAATAAATCATTACGCGAATCATCCGCCCGCTGATGCCCCATGCGGCTGAACCCCTGGCATGGCGGTCCACCAATTACGCCATCAATATCTTTAAAGCCAAACTTTTTTCGCAGCCCATTGCCATTCGTCTTTGTTATATCCGTCTGCCAATGCTGATGCCCAGGAAAATTCACTTGATGCATGTGCATAGCATCTTTATCCCAATCCACGGCACCAGCTAGATCGAATCCTGCTCTGGCGGCACCAAGAGAGAACCCACCAACCCCACAAAACAGATCAATGAGCATTGGCTTCTTGAGCTTGCGACTCTGCGTCTGTCTCTTTTTAGTCGCCACGCTATCTTCCCCTCCAAGTATTCTGATCACTCTCCACAAGGGCGACAGGGGCATAACCAACTTGGATGAAGCCCTCCGAGAGCCCACCGCAACCGGCAAACAGGTCGATGAAGCGCACCTGTCCTTTACTCTTCTTGCCAGCCATTCAAGTGCGTTTTTTGTTTAGATATTATAACATATTTCGCCCCTTGAATTCCCGCTATCCTGTCCAAAATCGAAGCGCGGCAAAACGGACAAGCGCCGCGCGACCGATCAATGCGCATTGAGACACCCCATCAATGCGCATTGAAGCACCCTGTCAATGCGCATTGAACCCCCTCGACTATACTGGACGTTTCCTGCGGATGAGCCCGTATCACCCGCCCCACCCTGTCCACATTTCATGAAATGTGGACAGGTATGTGTCAGCAAAGCTCGACAAGCAATCGGGCGATTGGATCTGACGGCTCGCAATAATGATAGACCGCCAGAGCCGGTTCCGAATCATCGGACCAGACCAGCCCGGCATCTTCAGCAGCCTGGAGGTCCCTCTTCAGATACCGCAACTGGTGTTCGGTCTTTTCGCAAATCTCGACGGCCGAAATCTCACCCGCCTTGCGAAGTGCCGCGACGACCTTCGCGCGAAACGGATTCATCAGCGCGGCGAAACAAGGTGTAAGCGGCTCGAGACTTCCCTTCCGCGCGACAAGTGCCTCAACCACCGTCCTCACATCGGCGGTTGCACGGCTCAGGTCGGGAAAATAGTTCACGTAA
>JAZLKZ010000093.1:0-9153 GCA_045597845.1 Bacteroidales bacterium
TGTCTGCGCTTGTCAAGTCATTGACTGCTACGATGTCAAGTTCGGGATGAGCCATCATAGCGCGGAAGGACATACGTCCGATACGGCCAAAACCGTTAATAGCTACTTTTGCCATAATATATTGTTTTAGATTGGTTTGAAAAAATTTGTATTATTTATTGAAAGTACAAAGATACAAAATAAATTGATATTTGACAATTGTCGATGGATAAATGATAATTGATATTTAGTTATAAGTTAAGAGTTACGAAGTCGGTTCATTAATCTGTAATCTGTATTCGTCATTCAGGTATTTTTTCGTAATTTTGCAAACCGATATTTTTTTCAACAATTTATTTGAAATGAAAGAATCATCTCGGAAAAAAATACTCAAGCCGTGGAAGGAAATCGGCTTTGTCAGAAAGATTTGGCGCATTGTTTGGATGGCTGTCGTAGGACTATGGGCGCTCTCCTTGTTTTTTGTGCTGCTTTATAAGTTTGTCAACCCACCGTTGACGCCATTGATGGTTCATCGTTTCTTCCAGCAGGTTGTAGAGCCCGACCGTAAGGTGAATTTCGAGCGCGAATATGTGAAAATCGAGGACATTTCGCCCAATCTCGTAACGGCAGTGGTCTATTCCGAAGACGGCCTCTTTATGTATCATCATGGTTTTGATGTAAAACAACTGAAGAATTCCTATCGGGAAAACAAGCGTGGCCGACGTGTTCGTGGTGGCAGCACAATCAGCATGCAGACCTCCAAGAACGCTTTCCTGCCGCATCGACGCAGCTATTTCCGCAAGGCGTTGGAAGCGTATTACACTATTTTGATTGAAAAAATTTGGGGGAAGGAGCGTATCATGGAGGTTTACTTGAATATTATTGAGTTCGGTGACGGAATCTATGGCTGTGAAGCAGCGAGCCAACACTATTTTGGACACAGCGCCAAGAACCTCTCTCGCCGAGAGGCGGCGCAGCTTGCCGTTACATTGCCAAGCCCTTTGAAACGTAATCCCGACCATGCTACTTCGTTTTTCAGAAGCCAGACAAATACTATTGTGGGGCGCATGGGTTGGGGTAGGGTGTGCGTGGATCCCGACAAGATGCGCCCCAACAAGAAATACCAAAACCAGGAAACTCTTTGGGATTTTATCAAATGGCTTTGGAAGGAAAGGAAAAAGTAGTGATTGATTGCTTATGAATGATAAATAGAATACAGTCATTGGATTGATTGCCAATCTATAAAATATGAATACCTGGGAACGATACGAGCTTGATTTCAAGACTTTCTTGAAACTGGAGAAAGGACTGGCTGACAACAGCGTCCAGTCCTATCTCAACGACTTTGCCCATCTGTCCCGTTTTGCGCAAGAACAAGGTCTTGAACCAGAACAGATGAAATTGGAACACCTTCAGTTACTCATCAAGAACTTGAATGACCTGAACATTGCCGTTTCTACACAGTGCCACATGATTTCGGGCTGGAGGGAGTTTTTCAAGATGCTGCTCATCGAGGACGCCATCGCCGAAAGTCCCGCAGACCTGCTTGATATGCCTTCGCGCCCCAAGCGCTTGCCCGACGTGCTAACCGATGAGGACATCCTCAAGATACAAGAAACCTTCGACCGTAGTCATCCCGACCAAGAACGCAACTGCATCATCATCGAAGTCATGTATGGCTGTGGGTTGCGTGTTTCGGAGCTTGTAAATCTCAAACTCTCAAACATCTATGCAGAGGATGAATGCTTGCGTGTTGTGGGAAAGGGAAGCAAGGAACGTTGGGTGCCCATCAACCGTAGGGCTTTGGATCTGATGCTCATGTACATCACAAATATTAGATGTCACCTGCCCGTCAAGCCTGGTGAAGAGAAATATGTGTTTCTGAACCGCAGAGGCAGTCGCCTTTCTCGAAATTATGTATTCATGTTTCTGCAAAAAGCAGTGGCGGCCGCAGGAATCAAAAAGCATGTGAGTCCGCATAGCCTCCGCCACAGCTTTGCTACCGAATTGGTGCAGAACGGCGCCGATCTGCGTGCCGTGCAGGAAATGCTCGGGCACGAAAGCATCACCACCACTGAAATCTACACCCACCTCAGCCGACAATTTCTCCGCGAAACAATCTCTACCTATCATCCTCACTACAACAAAAAATAGTCCCCAACAAATCGCTAAAAACACACAATAATCCCATAAAATAATTCGTTATATTTAATTCACTGAAAAATCAACTAAATATACTTTCAAAATGAACGTTGAAGAATACATTGTAGCAAGACTTAACGCATTGATGCACACCAACGACGCCCAGATTGTGAAACGATTGGAAGGCGGTATGAGCAACTACACCTATGTGGTGGAGTCCAAAGGAAAGAAATACACCTACCGCGTACCCGGTAAATTCGCCGAGAAATTTGTCGACAGAGACGACGAACTGCTCAATCTGCACGAAATCGAACAGTTGGATTTGAGCAACGTGACCACCTATGTGGAAGTCCGTTCCGGAGAGAAACTGGCTGAATATGTCGAAGGCACAATCATGTCTGAAACCGACGTTGTGAGCTATAACCAGATGTCCGTAGCCGCCCTCAAGAAGATTCATTCCAGCAAAGTCCGTTTCAAGGACTACAATGCCTTTGGCCGTTTGGACGATGACGAGCGTTACTGCAGAGAGTCTGGCTTCGCCCATCCCGAAGAGTATCTCGCTTTGCGCCATAAACTTGACGAGATGCGCAAGACCCACGCCGCTGTTCCTTTGGTGCCTTGCCATTGCGATTATCAGCCCACCAATTTGGTCATTCAGGGCGAAAAACTCTATGTCCTCGATTGGGAATTTGCAGGCATGAACGACCCTTTCTACGACATCGCTTGCTACGGCAACGCCGGTTTTGACAAGGCGCTTTCGTTGCTCGACGCCTATCTGGGGCGCAAAGCCAACAAAGAAGAGCTGCAACGTCTCTATTTCCACCGTGCCTTCCAGTGCCTGCAGTGGTACAACGTCGCCATCTTTAAAGACCGTGTAGGCCTCAGCAAAGACCTCAACATGGACTTCAACCAAGTGGCGCTCATGTTTCTTGGAATGGCAAAAGACCTTATAGAAAATTACGAGACCTTGTAACCTGTAATGAGGGTGATTGACAATTATTAATTTTACCTTTCGAACTTCTCGAACCTTTCATACTTTTAACATTAACTCCTTCTCTCATGTCCGAAAAGAACAACGACATCATACAGCAAGTTACCAATGAAGAATATAAATGGGGTTTTGTGACCGACATCGATACCGACACTATCGGCAAAGGTCTCAACGAAGATGTTATTCGCCTTATTTCCCATAAGAAGAACGAGCCCGAGTGGTTGCTCGAATTCCGTCTCAAGGCTTTTCGCCGTTGGTGTCAGATGAAAGAACCCGACTGGGCGCATCTGGACTATGAAAAAGTTGACTACCAAGACATCATATACTATGCAGCCCCCAAGCAGCAGGAAAAGAAGAAGAGTCTCGACGAGGTGGATCCCGAACTGCTTGCCACCTTCGACAAGTTGGGCATTCCGTTGCGTGAGCAGAAACAGCTTGCCGGCGTGGCATACGATGCTATCATGGACTCCGTCTCCGTGAAGACCACTTCGCAAAAGATGCTCGAAGAGCAAGGCATCCTCTTTTGTCCTATCAGCGAGGCTGTGCAGAAATACCCAGACCTTGTTAGGCAATACATGGGCAGTGTAGTTCCCGCTGGCGACAACTTTTTCGCCGCACTCAACTCCGCCGTATTCAGTGATGGCTCGTTTTGCTACATTCCCAAGGGTGTGCGTTGTCCCATAGAACTCTCTTCTTATTTCCGTATCAATGCCAAAGGTACGGGGCAGTTCGAACGCACGCTTATCATCGCCGACGAAGGCGCCTATGTCTCCTACATGGAAGGCTGCACTGCTCCTCAACGTGATGAAAACCAGTTGCATGCCGCTATCGTTGAAATCATCGCCCTCAAGGATGCCGAAGTCAAATACAGCACCGTGCAGAACTGGTATCCAGGCGACAAAGAGGGCAAGGGTGGCATCTACAATTTCGTCACCAAACGTGGTATCTGCAAAGGTTCGCACAGCAAAATCTCTTGGACGCAGGTTGAGACGGGTTCCGCCGTCACTTGGAAATACCCCAGTTGCATCCTCCAAGGAGACGATTCCACTGCTGAGTTCTATAGTGTCGCTGTCACCAACAACTATCAGCAGGCCGATACAGGTACCAAGATGATTCATATTGGAAAGAACACTCACAGCACCATCATGTCGAAGGGTATCAGCGCAGGCCACAGCCAGAATTCCTATCGTGGACTTGTTCAGGTCAACAAGAACGCCGAAAACGCTCGTAATTTTTCTCAGTGCGATTCTCTTTTGTTGGGTGATACTTGTGGAGCACATACCTGGCCCTACATCAAGGCAAACAACGCCACTGCCATTCTTGAGCACGAGGCTACCACGAGCAAGATCTCCGAAGACCAGCTCTTTTATTGTCAGCAGCGAGGCATCTCGCCCGAAAGTGCTGTTGGTTTGATTGTCAACGGTTACGCCAAGGATGTCCTCAAGAAACTTCCCATGGAGTTTGCCGTAGAGGCTCAGAAACTCCTCAGTATCTCATTGGAAGGGAGTGTAGGATGAAAAAACTGAGTATGGAGGAACTCAACCGAATCTCGGTTCAGGAGTTCAAAGAGGTGGAGAAAAATCCGCTCACGGTCGTTCTTGACAATGTCCGTAGCCAGAACAACATCGGTTCTGTCTTTCGCACTTCCGACGCATTCCGCGTAGAACGCATCTGTCTTTGTGGTATTTGCTCCACGCCACCACATCGTGACATTCACAAGACCGCTCTGGGCGCTGAGGATTCCGTTGATTGGACCTATTTTGAAGACAGCGTAGCCTGCGTTCGATCGCTCAAAGAACAAGGCTATAAAGTATATGCCATTGAGCAAGTGGACGATAGTATTAAACTTGACAAATTGTCACAAAGTCTGGCGTTGGATGCGAATGATAAAGTCGCCATCGTATTCGGCAACGAAGTCGAAGGTGTGATGGATGAAGTCATAGCACTTTGCGATGGCGGCATCGAAATTCCCCAATTCGGCACCAAGCATTCCCTCAACATCTCCTGCGCCGCAGCCATAGTTATGTGGGAATTCTTCCAATTACTTAAGAAATAGCCATGCAATTATCAATTTTAATTGTTATTTCCTATGACATTTGAAGAACTCCGCCAAACCTTTTCCAAAGACCTTTTTGCCACCCAAGCTACCGGGATTGAAATCCTTGAAGTGGATGAACATTACGCTCGTTGTGGGTTGGAAATCAAATCTATCCATCGCAACGCAATGGGTGCCGTGATGGGGGGCGTGTTGTTCACCATAGCCGATTTCGCCTTTGCCGTGGCTGCCAACAGCGATGGACTTGAATGGGTCTCTCTGGAAAGCAGCATCCACTATCTTTCCTCGGCTCCCTCGCAACAAATATTTGCTTCAACCAAGTGCATCCGCCAAGGTCGCACTACGTGTCTCTACGAGATAGAACTCCGCAACGAGTTGGACAGACTTTTGGCGCTGGTTACTACATCAGGAATGAAAATCGACGTTTAGTAGAGACTCAAGATGTCGCATCACTACAATAAATAGTCTAAGTGTTTGACATCGAATTCTATTCCACGACTCTTTTTGCTTCCACTTGGGCTTTTATCCAAGGTTTTGTCATGTCGAAGAGTTCTTCGATAGGCATGGATAGCTTCTCTACCAACATGTGAGTGTTTTCTTGGTGTTCAACGCTTTCGAGTTCGCTCTTGATGTGATTCCAATCATGGTCGGCATATAGCAACGGCACAAAATTGTAGAGGTCGAAATTCTTGATGACCATATTGTCAATTCCTGTAGTTTCAATTCTTGAATGCGCCCTTGCCAAACGAATTTCGCCCACTTCTTCCAGCACATGGAGATATTTTTCATAAAGCACATATTCGTTCAGCAGAAAAGCCGTAACCATGTCGCTCAGACTGTTCCAAACGCTTGTGGGAAGTGGCTTTGCGACAAATCTGCCCAGCATGAACGAGCCTGCTTTCAGTCCGGAAATCCCTCTGATGATGCAAGCCTCGCTGGCCTGTTTGAAGAATCCGATTTTGTTGCTGTTGTACAACAGGTTGAACACTCTCGACTGGTCTTGATGGTCGCCCATCTTGCTTTCAAGCACTTGTTTAATATAAAGCTCAGAATGGTCTTGATACCAGTTGTTTACTATGATTCTTGCCTGCTTTGGCTTGTTCTGCAGGTCGCAGCGTATCAGTCGAGCCAAGGTGTCCACGTCGGCGATGTAGTTGGCCTTGGTTGAGTTGACGATTTCCTGATATTGGGCATAGGCGACCTTCATGTCTTCAAAAAACACCTTTTCTTCGTCGTTGAGTTCTACGGGGTCGTTGTTGAGGTATTTTGTGAATCTTGCAGGCTTGAAGTCGGCGACGCCTTTGTAGATGGTTTGTCGTTTGCTCGACACGGTAATCATGTCCATCTCCTTGAGCTCCAATCCGTTTTCGTTTATCAGTTTGTCGCCCACCTTGCGAATGCCGAAACTCTGCAAATCCATGAAAGCGGGAATGCCATAGCCGCGGCATGCCGTAACCACATGGATGGCGGCAGGAGTCATGCTCATGATGGCGTCCACTTCGTTGAGCGTGATGGTGTCTTCGGGAATGAAGCGGTCTTGGCAAAGACATACGTTCATGCCCATGCTTTTCAGTTCATGGGCTTTCATTGCATTGAAACAGAGTGTTGCCGTGATGGCGGTACGAGGCAGTACGCTCAGCCCTTTGCCGAAATATTGCAGTTTTTCCAACGAGGAATCGTCGATAGACGCCGAAATGATTTGTCTGAGGTGGTAAGGCTTGATGAGGTCCATCACTTGCGGCTCGTTGATAATGCCTTCTTGGTACATGTTTATTGCCGAAAGCAGCGCGGCGCGCCCCGTCATTTCCGACATATTGAGTTGAAGCACAGAGAATAGGCTCACTTTGTTGTGCAGTGTTTCCACGGCAAACTCAATGGTTACAGGCGAGTGGTGGCGCGTCTCCAATTTTTTTAGTAGCGGATGAAAGTGATATACGGCAGGGAAGAGGTCTTTGATTTCGTTTCGGTTGTGGTAGCAACGGTCTTCCGAGGTGACGTCGCCTGTCATGATTTCCTCGCCGAAAATGTTTCTGTAACTTTCAATCTGACAACCACTTCCGGTGCGGCTATGGTGGCTGTAAAGCACGCCGGGGTAGGATTCGTTGTTGCCGATGGTCCATACCATTCTTTGCAAGATGAACGAAGGAAAGGCTTGTTTGCCTTGCATGAAGGTTAGAATGAGGTCTTGGTTTTCGATGTAAAAATCGCGTACATGCAAAATCAGTCTTATGGCTTGATAATGAGCGTCGTGCAGAGTGCGTTCGCCATCCGCTCCGGTGGCGATGATTTTTTGCTCCATCTCTTCGATGCGAGCGATCTGCATCTCGTTCGACAGCTCGATGTCGCTTTTCTCGTAACGATGCTCGGTTTTGAGCATTTGGCAGATGCTGTGTAACGTGCTCAAATAAACTCGGTTGGCCATGGTTTCGTCATGGTTTGACCTAAAACCTTCGTATGCCTCTCGCGTCATGCCGATATTCAGCAGCGTAGGCATGAGACCTGGAATATATTGAGGCATGGCGCAGCGAATGGCGAAAACCAGCGGGTGACGCGTGTCGCCCAACTTGTTGCCAGTCATAATCTCAAGGTTGTCAATGGCATGTTCGATCAATTCGGGCATGTGCTCTGGATTGTTGAACGCCGCCGAGGTGATGATGCAAAAATCAGGCACAGGATAGCAGTTCCGCGTGAGGTCAAGCAGTATGCGCCCTTTGTGGCTGATTTCTTCGTCGGTGAAACTTCCTTCTGTCAGTGTGGTAATCAGTTCGTTGCTGTCCCACAAAGGATGCGCTTGGGCGTATTCTTTGCAATTCTTCCAAAAGGCGTCGCGGCTTTTGTTGAGTTCCTCATGATGTTCTTTTTCGTTGAGCAGCAGGTTGAAATAATCCTCGCGGTCTTTGCCGTGCAATTTCAAAAGGTAGAACATGTCGTACCAACGAGGAGGAAATTCCTTGACGGTGCCGTCGTTGTCGGTGTAAATTACCGTGCCGGGCTTGTTGCCCTCCAAGGTGTTGGTAACGTCGTCGTTGTCTTTGTTGAAGATTTCACGGCCTTCTTTGGCGTAAAGCCGAATCATGTAGTAGTTGGGATAACTTGCTCGAATTAAGAAACTCATGATGGGAGGTGAGTGTTAAGTGTTAAGCAGTAATGGACTGTTTTCCGGTTTTAATTATCAATTATCCAATCGCACGCCCGTTCTATCACGTTGTCAATTCCAATGGCTGTGGAGTCTTTGTCGAGGATGACCCTCAGGTTGGGTGGAACACCGTTTTCGTAGTTGTTTCCGTCCAAGGCGATGGTGCGGGTGACGGGGAACCTGTATCGCCATCCATTGGGCAATTCCCCACCGTTGGGCAGGCCCAATCCGCCTCCCGTGGTGTCGCCCACAAGAATCATGTTTTCGTATCCTTGTGTGCAGATGGCAAAAGTGGATGTAGCGCTATAAGAACCTCTGTCCACCAGCACCGCAACGGGTTTGACGTATGGTTCGAAATCGCCACAGTCGGCCGGTGCATAGAGCGTTTGACTAGGTCCGAAGTCTTCGTGCTTGGGACCATTCTTGATTTGCGTCGTATAAAGTGCTTGGCTGTGGTTGGGCATGATTTGGAGCAGTTTCCAGATGTTTGCCACATTGCCGCCGCCATTCTGTCTTAGGTCGAGGATGATGCCTTTGGCCTTGGGATACTGCTTGATGATGTAGTTCATCTGGCTGGCATTTACTGCGTTTGAGAACGATTCGTAGCGGATGTAGATAACATTGCTGTCTCGTAGGCAGTTGTGCTGTAGGTTTCCAGTGGAATGATGGTTGATGGTGAGGTAGTTGAGCATCACTACGTTCCAGTCGAGATTGCTTTGGGCGTACATCTTATAGTAGATGGAGTCGCTATGCGAGGCGTCGAACGAGGCAATGAGGTTTACGTGTCCATCTTTCAGCGTATTGAGCATTTGAGCCATGATGCTGAACAATTGCTCGTTGGATATCTTG
>JAZLKZ010000094.1:0-2797 GCA_045597845.1 Bacteroidales bacterium
TATCTTGAAACATATACGACCTTTTTCTCTGGTCGCAAAGTTACAAATTCAAGTCCGTTGACTTCTAAAATTACTCGTAAAAGACTATATTCCAGTTATTTCAAAGAACGGTTAGCACACTTTAATGGGACAGTAGTGATAAGAAATAAAGATTTCGACCACTGAATTTGAATTTCCGACACCATTTTCGAGAAGGATTTTGCAAATGCAAAATCCTTCTCTTGTTTTATTGAGTCATCATTAACAACTAACATTCAATCACCTGCGACACACATTGCATATTATTATATAAATAATTTGGTCGTTTGCAAAAAAAAACGTACTTTTGCAAACGATTTCCAAGGGGAAATAACAGAGTGCGGGGTAGAGCAGAGGTAGCTCGTCGGGCTCATAACCCGGAGGTCGTTGGTTCGAATCCAGCCCCCGCTACCAAGATTTCAAAGCAGGTTGCTCGCAACCTGCTTTTGTTTTGTTATTGCCAAATGATTTTGCCCACAATAGCACAAACAATACGAAGGAGAACCTCTCCGCACCGGGTAATCCGCTAGAAAGATTATCACAAGTAATCGACTTCGAAATGTTCCGAAAACAGATGAATGATGTGGCACTCAATGAGAATATTGAGTCCGAATCATTGGTGAGTTTCTTGAAATACACCTCCACCGTTCATTAATATCCAGAATCGTCGGGATAAAAAAAACACAATCGTCGGGGTAAAAATTCCACAATCGTCGGGGTAAAAACCTCACAATCGTCGGGATAAAATCATGAAAAAATAGAAATTATCGATTGTATTTCAATTATTTTTCGTAATTTTGCAACATAAAAAATTTACAACAAAATTACAACAATAGAATCACACAAAAACCAAGCCTAAAATAGCACAAATCACTAGTCAAAAATTATAATTATGGCAGGCTATATACCACGAGTTGCGGACTCCCAAATGGAGGATTTGTTGGAAGCCATGGGAGCAGTTTTGGTGCAAGGCACCAAATGGTGCGGAAAGACCACTACGGCCGCGCACCATGCCAAAAGTACGCTCTACATGGACGACCCTTTTTGGAAAAAGCAAAATCTTGCAATTGGAGCAACTAATCCCCAACGACTGTTAGAAGGAAACACGCCACGCCTAATTGACGAATGGGAACTTGTTCCACAATTGTGGGACGCAGCCCGTTTTGAGATAGACCACCGCGACGAGAAGGTTGGGCAGTTTATCTTCACAGGTTCCGCCACGCCCAAAGAGAAAGACCGCAAACAAATTTTCCACAGCGGCACGGGACGTTTTGCATGGTTAAAGATGCGTCCCATGAGCCTGTGGGAATCGGGAGACAGCACAGGAGATGTGAGTCTTGCCGAGCTATTCAACGGCAAGCCAGCCGACGGAGCCTCACATATCGACATTGAACGACTTGCATACCTCACTTGCCGTGGCGGATGGCCTGGCGTGCTTAAGATGAAAGAAAAACCCGTTCTCAAAGTGGCCAAATCCTACCTCGACGGCGTAATAAACAGCGATTTGGCAAAGATTGACGACGTGAAGCGAGACCCACAACTGATGCAGCGCATCATCCGCAGCATCGCCCGTCACCAAGGCGGTCAGATTGCCATCACCACCATACAAGCCGACTTGAGGCAAAACGAGCATGAGAGCCGTAACGAAGAGACCATCGCCGAATATGTCAACATACTCAAAAACATATTCTTGGAAGAAGATATGGCAGCTTGGAATCCGAATCTGCGCAGCAAAGCTTCCATCCGAACCAGCGACACTCGCTACTTTGTGGACCCCAGCATAGCATCCGCAGCTTTGGGCATCGGACCTAACGACCTGTTGAGAGACATGAACACTTTCGGTTTTTTGTTTGAAACTTTAGCGGTCAGAGACTTGCGAGTCTTTTCCGATGCCATTGACGGAACCGTCTATCACTACCGAGACAGCAATAAATTGAAGTGCGACGCAGTAATTCATCTTAGAAATGGGCATTACGGCTTGGTAGAAATCAAGCTGGGTGGTGACACACTGATTGAAAACGGTGCCACCACACTCAAAAAACTGGCAAAAACCATTGACACCACCCGTATGCCAGAGCCCTCGTTCCTGATGGTACTCACCGGCATTGGCAACTACGCCTATCAACGTCCCGACGGTGTAGCCGTTGTCCCGATAGGCAGCTTAAGGGTGTGAATAGACTGGACTGTACCGACTCCATGCAACGGCAACTATATTTCTGGACTTGAATTTCCTTGACGAGCCTGATCCTCCAATTCCATTTTGCCAAATCGGAGCGTAAGTCCAAAAGAAACATAACGGGAGTTGGTGCGCATGGTACCCTCATTGTTGTTGTAAGGGCTGGTGTTTTTCCAACTGTCAATGTTTGTATTAAAAATATCTTTGACATTGAAATAGAGAGACAATTTGCGATCAAAGAAATCAGCACTCAGCCCCATATCAGCAGTAAAGCAAGGACTACTAATGGAGAAAACGCCGATGGCTTGGGTCCGATAGTTGAGTGTACTAAAAAGTTGGACTTTCTTCCACAATTTCGTCCAAACATTCAACCGAAACCGCCCCGTCCATCCGTCATCCGCATACATCTGATTGGGACGATACTGAACATTATACTCACACCAATAGGCAGTAGCGCTAAGACGCGCATTGAAGAATGCGGTAGGACGATATGTAAGGTTGATGCTGGCGCCACCCAGAGAGCTGCCTCCAATATTGACGGGATGACTAAAAGAAACATTTCGCCCAAAAACATCACAGTAAGCAATATCCAACAAGGTACCC
>JAZLKZ010000095.1:0-3292 GCA_045597845.1 Bacteroidales bacterium
GAAGATAACACAGACTAACAAATACTTTCACAATATGAAAAGACTTCTTTTATGCATCGGCTTATTCTTTTGCGTAGCAACAGTAATGCCTGTACAAGCACAGAGTATCGTTGACGCTGACGATGAGAAAAATTTCAGCGAATTCTACGAACAGACTTTGAGCAAGGGCAAAAGCGCAATGCCTTATGCACATCTTCGCGAGAGCGATGTAGTATGGGCCTCAAAGGTATGGAGAACGATTGATTTCCGCGAGAAGTTCAACCAATTCTTCTATTTCCCCGTTGATCCCGAAAGCAACACTCAAGGAAGAATCAACTTGTCAAACCTCATCTACAAAGCGCTGTCAAATGGAGAAATTGAAGTCTATGAAGATGACGAAACCAAAATTCCATTGGACTGGGAGACTGTCAATGCAAAATTAAACAGAATCGACTCTGTATGGCATGAAGGTGAAGAAGATGAATATGGTGAACTCATCAGTGAAGGTTATATGGAACCTGTCACCATCAGTTTCGAATCGAAAGATTATTTTGTGGCACGCTTAAAGGAGACTTGGTACATCGACAAACAAGACACTCGTCAGAAAGTACGTATCACCGGTTTGGCATTGGTTTACAACGACTGCCGTGAGCGTGGTGGCGAAGTGGAATGCAATGCTATCGAGCGTTTCTGGGTTCCCATGCAAGACATGCGCGTGCGCAACATCCTGGCCAAGTACAATGCATACGATGAGCACAACGATGCAGCAGAGCGCAGCTACGACGACGTATTTATCGATCGCTATTTCGACAGCTACGTTACGAGAGTTTCCAACCGCATCAACCGTACCATCAGTTCGTATGTAACCGGTACCGACGCCATCTTGGAAGCTCAGCGCATTGAAGAGGAAATCTTCAATATCGAATCAGATATGTGGGAATATTAAACAGCAATGCTGAAGTCTAAGAAAAGAGTTAAGAGTTGCAAGTAACTCTTAACTCTTTTTTGTTTTCAGATTATATAACTAGTGAAACTCCACAGAGCATATTATCGGATGGCCACACCCAAGATCATAATGATCCTGGGATTGTTGCTTTTATGCTATCGCGGAGCGGATGTTGCAGCACAGACCATCGACGAAATACCTGTAGGAGACAACATCTACGAGAAAACACTGCGCAAACAGATACTTCCTCCCCCATTGCAACATGTGCGGGAATCGGATGTGATATGGAGCAGCATGATTTGGCGCACCATCGACATGAGGGAGAAGTTCAATCAGTTTTTCTATTTTCCAACAGAAAAAGAGGGAGTTGATGGTCGCAAGAACATCGCATACACCATTTGGGACGCCATCGTTTCAGGAGAAATACCCATCTACGAAGACGACGAGATGAAGATACCGCTGGACAATGATGCCTTCCTACAGCAATATACTAAAATCGACACGGTGATTTTGGAGATAGAAGACGATGACGAAAACTATGAGTACCAGACGGTTCTTGTACCTCGAGAGTTTATGTCGGACGAGATTTTCCAGATAAAGCTGAAAGAGGTATGGTTTATCGACAAGCAAGCCGACAGGCAATTGATCCGCTATATTGGCATGGCGCTTACGCAGGATATCTACAAGGAATACAACGGAGAACTAGAGTTCACAAATCGTATAACCATTTGCTGGATACCTATGCAGTCTTACGCAGTAAGGACACTGTTGGAGCGTCACGAAGCTTACTATGAAGACAACATCGCCCATCTACCCTCTTGGAGGCAAATACTGGAGTCGCGACGCTACGACAGTTTCATCAGCCGGGAAAGCAACCGAATGAACCGCACCATCAGCGACTATCTAACAGGCATTGACGCCATACTTGAGTCCGAACGCATTGAGACAAAACTCCTCGACATAAGCAGCGACATGTGGGAGTACTGATTAATTGTAAATTATGATTCACAATAACATATAACGAGGAAAATCGATATGTATTGGGCATCATTCATCTTTGATATGCTGTTCGTCATAGGCGGATTGGTTCTGTATTGGCTTGAATATGAAGTGACACCCGGCATGTCGGAAATGCGTCATTGGTGGAGCACCATTAAAGAAAATCATTTTTTAGAAACAGGGATGCTAACATTCGGAACATGGCAGATTCTAGGTGACTTATCTGACACCAAGACTTTCTCATGGCTACTATCCGACAATCTAAGTGGTTGGCTTTCCATTCAAATCACCATAGGTACATTGTTGTTGCCCTTCGTTCTCATGTTGTTGACTGGCATCATCAAGACGCAAATTCGGAAATGAAAATAACCACAACATTCTCAGCCATTTGTCGCGAAGATTGGCGTCAATATCTCTCCCAAATATACCGCACAGAGAAGGAGGTATGGTTCATCTTTCCCACAAAATCCTCGGGAGAAACGAGTATTTCCTACAACGATGCCGTCGAAGAGGCGCTCTGTTTCGGCTGGATTGACGGGCAAGCAGGAACGCTCGATGCGCTACACGGAGTCCGTCGCTTTACACCGCGCCGCAAAGGTAGTCCATACTCACGTCCCAACATCGAGAGGCTGCTGTGGCTCGAAGCGCAAGGGAAACTGATTCCGGAAGTGCAAGAGCAGGTGCACGACATCATCCACACCCCCTTTGTCTTTCCTCAAGACATCCTTGACACACTACACCTCGATGCCGAGGTTTGGGCTCACTATCAACAATTTTCCGAGCCCTACAAACGCATCCGCATAGCCTACATCGATGCCGCAAGGAGCCGACCCGAAGAATTTTGCAAACGGCTCAACAATTTCATACTCAAGACCAAGGCAGGTCAACTCATCGTTGGCTACGGAGGCATTGACAAATACTACCAATAAACCGACTAAATACGGAATCGTCAGTATCTTTGAACGACATGGACAAAGCCATAGAAGCACTATTTCCCCAATAAAATTTGATCAACTTCCCGAATAAAAATAGGTCAACTTCCCGAATATTACAGATTATTTATTCATAATCAAAAATAAATGTGTATCTTTGCAAAATAAATAAGTTTTGCAAATGAAGTACAAAAAACGGATATCCGATGCCCTTTTAATTCGTAAACTACAAGGCAAAGGAGCAGTCTTGATTGAAGGTCCCAAATGGTGTGGGAAAACAACATCGGCAAGTCAGCATTCGGGGAGCGTTCTCAATTTAGGGGACAGCGAAATACTGAAACAAAGTCGTCAAATAGCCGAAATAAATACAAAAGTACTTTTGCAAGGCCAAACACCTCGTCTTATTGACGAATGGCAAGTATTGCCAGAGTTGTGG
>JAZLKZ010000096.1:0-4749 GCA_045597845.1 Bacteroidales bacterium
TATTCCTCACTGATAAAACTCCACTGAGAGACCTATTTGAAAAGACTATTCCCAACGATGTCAAAGAACACGATTACACCCTCTTTGAGGGACTTTATTATTAATTTTAAATTAGTCCCAATTTTAACGGGACACTAATGTTTTTAACTATTAATTTATTTTCGTATCTTTGTAATTGGAATAGGATTAATATTTCTATATGGAAAGAATTGCAATACAGTCTCTTATTGATAATATGCCTTTAGTTGAGGATTTCTTGTCGAAATTCTGCGACGAGCATCATATCGATAACTACTTTGCAATCATTTCCGTTCCTGTACTTCAAGCTGTGGAAAATGCAATTTGCCATGGCAACGCAAGCGACCCCAATAAGATAGTCACCATAGTGGCTGACAATTGCAAAGGTGGAGTTGCATTTACCATAGAAGACCAAGGTTCGGGATTTGACTTTCAAAAATATGTTGGATCGGTAATGGAAGAGGCAACAGGTATTTTTTTGATGCAGTCGCTTTCCGACTCGATGGAGTATAGCAATGGGGGAAGAACTTTGCGATTGGAATTTATGATTAATGGAATTGATGGCTCCGATGCGTTGGAACGTATCAGTTGCCTTCAGCATTTTTATACAACCCCAAGCGTGGTGGCTTAAAGTGTGGCTGATGAAAGTTGACGGCGAGCAGCATGAAGATGTTGGTCGCCGTTTATTTTGAAATCCATTCGAGAATCGTTTGAGCAGTATATTTGTCCTACAAAATTGAAATATCGAAACCATGATGATGAATATTGAGCGATAATATGGTTTAATAATTTGATATATAATGAAATACGATTAAACTTATTGTTTCGATAGATTGTTGTCAATAATTAATAATAACAAAATAGGCACTATGGCGATTAGTTTTGCTGTTGAAGAAATCAAATTTGACTTAAAAGAGAAAAAACGCATCAAACAGTGGATCTCCACCATCGTAAAAAAACAAAAAAAGAGGGTAGGAGAGATAGGTTACCTTTTTTGTAATGATGAATATCTCTTGACGGTAAATCAAGAATATCTCAATCACGATACCTACACAGATATCATCACTTTTGATTACGTTGAGGGCGATTTGGTTTCGGGCGATATTATGATTAGTGTGGAAAGAGTGAAGGAGAATGCCGCAAAATTTGGTGTTTCTTTTGATCGAGAGCTGCACCGTGTAATCATTCATGGTGTGTTGCACCTGTTGGGCAATGCGGATAAAAGTGATGCGGAGGCGGCTGCAATGCGTCAAAAAGAAGACGAGGCTTTGTCCGTTCTTGACACAATTCAATAGTCGTGAAACATAATTGTTCCACAAGGAACAATAGGTTCAAAATCCATAAAGTCAAAAAGATATACCATTTTGAATATTAAAAATATCGTTAGATGAAACTTGAAACGTGCTATGATGTAATTGTTGTAGGCGCAGGTCACGCGGGAGCAGAAGCTGCCATGGCTGCCGCCAATTTGGGTATGCAGACGCTTTTGATAACCCAAAATTTGGATGCTATTTGTCAGATGTCGTGCAACCCGGCAATGGGCGGTGTGGCAAAAGGGCAAATCGTGCGTGAGATTGATGCTTTGGGGGGCTTCTCGGGTATTATTACCGACCAGTCGATGATTCAGTTTCGGATGCTCAATCGTTCCAAAGGTCCCGCAATGTGGAGTCCCAGAGCGCAGTGCGACAAGTTCCGTTTTTCGTTCAATTGGAGGCATCTTCTCGAAAACACTCCCAATCTTTCTTTGTGGCAAGATGAAGTAATTGCTGTTGATGTTGTTCAGGGTCGTGTTTCGGGTGTAAGGACTCGTATGGGAGTTGAAATTGAGGCTCAAGCGGTTGTATTGACGAATGGAACTTTTTTGAATGGACAGATATACATAGGCACGCAAACTTGGGAAGGCGGTAGGATAGGGGAGCGCCCGGCGGTTGGTCTCTCTGACCAGTTGCTTGAGATGGGGTTTGAGGTTGAACGATTAAAAACAGGTACTCCGGTGCGTATTGATGGAAGGACGATTGATTTTACGCTATTGGAGCAGCAGCCAGGTGATGAGAATCCATCTAAATTCTCCTTTTCCGACACTTTGCCCTTGCAGCAGCAACGTCCTTGTTTCCTGGCTTATACAAATCTTGCCACACATGATATCTTGAAGACTGGTTTTGATCGTTCTCCGCTCTATACGGGTCGTATTCAAGGTCACGGACCTCGTTATTGTCCTTCCATTGAAGATAAGATTGTGCGTTTTGCATCAAAGGAGAGGCATCAACTTTTTGTTGAGCCCGAGGGATGGGATTCGCAGTCTTTTTACTTAAACGGATTTTCTTCTTCTTTGCCTTTGGAGGTGCAGTTCGAAGCCTTGCATTCTATCAAAGGGTTCGAAAATGCTCGAATCTTCAAGCCGGGATATGCCATAGAATATGACTATTTCCCCCCCACCCAGCTGAACTATACACTTGAAACCAAAAAAGTTGAGAATCTTTATTTCGCTGGACAGATCAACGGTACCACGGGCTATGAAGAGGCTGCTTGCCAAGGTTTGATGGCGGGCATCAATGCCGCTTTGAAGGTGAAAGGGAATGATCCTTTTGTTCTAAATCGTACTCAGGCGTATATTGGTGTGTTGATTGACGACTTGGTGACTAAGGGTGTTGATGAACCATATCGTATGTTCACCTCTCGTGCCGAATATCGAATTCTTTTGCGTCAGGACAATGCAGACAGCCGTTTGACGCCGTTGTCGCATTCCATTGGTTTGGCTTCCGATTCGCGTATGCGCCGTGTTGAGGAGAAGGAGCGCGAGGTTGGGCGCTTGTCCTCGTTTATTGAGGAAACTCCTGTCTTGCCGTCGGCGGCCAACGCGCTTTTGGAGCTGAAGCAGACTTCCGTTCTACAGCAAAAGGTTAAGTTGCTGAATTTGCTTTTGCGACCGGAGATTACTTTGGAGGACTTGAAATCGGTTGATTCCGAATTAGAAAAATTGATTGCTTCGGTTCCCGACGCTATACGAGGTGAGGTTGCCGAAGAGTCTGAAATCCTTTTAAAGTATCAACGTTATATTGAAAAGGAACGAGATGTCGCATCGAAGATTTTGAAGTTCGAGGATATTGCGTTGCCTTCAGATTTTGATTACTTTTCTTTGCAGGCGCTGTCGTATGAGTCTAGGGAGAAGCTCACCAAGATGAAGCCGAAGACTATTGGTCAGGCCTCTCGAATTAGTGGCGTTTCTCCGGCCGATGTGTCGGTGCTGATTATCTATCTAACACGCCAATAGACATTTTGTTTCACGAGGAACGTGATGTCTAACTGTAATTGAATGAGGAAAGTAGATTTGTTGCAATTAGTTTGGATACTCTTTTTATTGAGCTATTATCCCAACGAATCAAGGTAGCTTTTGGCTTCGGGTCCGAGGTTGAATAAAAGGTCGAGAATGCTCATGTTTGGAACAAAAGGCATCTTCGATTCAAATACTTGATTGTAAGTAGGTACGTTGATGTTTCTCTCTTTTTTTGGGGAAAATGTGTTTCGGAAATCTTCCGTAATGCTTCCTTCTGGAGCATAGTCGGTGGTGTAGTGTGTGATTGTCGAAATTTTGAGCGACTTTAGCAACTGTTGCAAGAGGGCGTTGTTCAGGTCAATCAATTGTTCATGGCGTTGCATCAAAATCGCTTCTAAGGGGTCTTTGTAGTAAAGAAAATAGGGTGAGGCGCTGTAGGCAGATGTTATTGCGCGCCAATGGTTTATATTCCAACGTTCGGTGTATGAAATGCTTATGTTGTGGGTATAGGTGTGATTTCCGTAGGGGCGTATAACGGGTACTACCAAAGGCAGCGGACCGTTTGCGGTAAGGATGACTGTCCGGTTTCGGTAGGTTTGTTTCGGGAAGGTTTCGTATTGCTCGATGAGCACCTCTTGCTTCTTTGCAAGGACTGCAAAATAATCGATAGGAGGGAGGTAGGCGGTGGAGAAAATGGGTAACGATTCCATGATAGACGTGGAATTGGTGGAGGAGAGAGGTTCTGTAAATTATTTTCCGATGATGATGGACATGAGTTCGTCGTCTTCGAAGAAAAAGTCAATATTGCCTTCGGGGAATGAAATTCGGCGTTCGCCCCAGTCTTCGGTGTCGGCATCTTGCTCAAAATAGTTGTTGGACACCATGAGAGCAACAATTTCTTTTTCGTTCATATCGAACACCTCTTCGCCAAACAACGTACAATATTCG
Source organism: Bacteroidales bacterium (assembly GCA_045597845.1). GTDB lineage: Bacteria > Bacteroidota > Bacteroidia > Bacteroidales > P3 > Colimorpha. The sequence continues at coordinate 4,241 of JAZLKZ010000096.1, forward strand.
TCGGCGATGTCGATGCATGTCAGCGTGGGGTTGTCGCCTTCGAAAAACAAAGAGACATCATCTCCGTAACGCATGATAGTGGTCGGCATATCGTCCACATTGTCAATTGTTTCAACTTCTTTGGCTTCGCCAAGAACTGCCACTATGTCTTCGATGGGGGTATCGAAAAGAATGTCGCCTAAGCCTTGTTTTATCTTAATGTCAAGTTTCATAATTTATCTGTGTTAATCAAAGACAAAGATACAAAAATTTTGCTGTTATTTTGTTAAAAAATAATTTCCCTCGTGAAATTTATTTTCAAATCGCTGAACTTCAGTCATATAATATTACCTATAAGAATATAGTAATATTTTATTTTGTGATTTTCTAAAAAAGTCGTACTTTTGCAAACGTTTTCCGCAGATAGAAATCGGAGAAAGACTAAGTAGCTCAGCAGGTAGAGCACATCCCTTTTAAGGATGGGGTCCTGGGTTCGAATCCCAGCTTAGTCACTTTTTGCGGATTGACTA